>JAOUPS010000093.1 GCA_029879735.1 Candidatus Bathyarchaeota archaeon
TACAGAATGTTGCAAACCAGATGAGCATAGAATTTGCTTCACTGGCTACTTTCGGCATCCGCTTCCGTTTACAATGGATAA
This sequence comes from Candidatus Bathyarchaeota archaeon, assembly GCA_029879735.1. Lineage (GTDB taxonomy): Archaea > Thermoproteota > Bathyarchaeia > Bathyarchaeales > Bathycorpusculaceae > JAOUPS01. The sequence goes on from JAOUPS010000093.1 coordinate 82, forward strand.
GATACTGCCCAGCATGCCATAAAAGATACCCAGCCGACTATAAATCTAGAAGGTGTGAAGTCTGCGGTACCGAATTAAAAAGAAAGCCATCAAGAAGTAAGCCACTCAAACCGTAACAACTACTCAAATCTTATAAAGCAAAGTCAAAGGTCTTATGAATCAAATATGGGTGCCAACTTATGAGTGTAGTTGAAAGAAAAGCGGTTTATTTTAAGGAAGCAGGCAAACAAAACACTGACGCCTTACTGAGGCTTGTCAAAGAATACTTAGAAAAAGCGAATATAAAAGATGTTGTTGCTGCTTCAACGACCGGAGAAACAGGAATAAAAGCGTCTAGAATCTTCAAAGGACATAACGTTATCATAGTTACACATCACTTCGGTTTCCGTGAACCCGAAAAAACCGAGTTACAAGAAGAGCATAAAAGAGAAATTCTGGCAAACGGAGCTAAGATTTTCACGGGTACCCATGCCCTAAGCAGTGTAGAACGTGCAATTCGCAAAGACTTTGGCACAATACAATCCTTAGAATTGATTGCTAACACGCTTAGACTTATGGGCGAAGGAACAAAGGTGTGCGTAGAAATTACCTTGATGGCAGCAGATGCTGGTTTAATTCCTGTTAACAGAGACATAATCGCAATAGCGGGAACAGATAGGGGTGCAGACACGGCGCTTCGCATAAAACCTGCAAACGCCTCAAGATTCTTCGATTTAAAAATAAGGGAAGTTATAGGAAAGCCTTATGACTTCTAAAGAGTAATGGAGCAGAAGGAAGCCTAATTTTCGTTTTAGCTCAGTAAATGGGGGAAATGCGCAAACAATGAGAAATGATGACAAAAAAGCAGAAGAAATGGTTACAGAGTGGTTCACAAGAACAGCTCGTTATGAATGGCGACGGTTACGACAAGACCCGTATCACCAGATCGAGTTCATTGTTACCATACATTTCCTTGAAAAGTATTTGCCGAAACACGGTTTGGTTTTGGACGCTGGTGGAGGACCCGGGAGATACACTATTGAATTGGCAAAAAGAGGCTATGATGTCGTCTTATTAGACCTTGTTCCAGAAATGCTGAAGCTCGCAAAAAGGAAAATGAAGCGGGCTGGTGCTTTAAGAAAAGTCAAGCAGTTTGTGCAAGGTTCTGTCGAAGATCTATCCATGTTTCCGAATGACACGTTTGACGCCGTGTTATGTTTGGGAGCCCCGCTATGTCATTTATTGAAAGTTAAACAAAGGGAAAAAGCTGCAGAGGAACTTGTACGCGTCGCGAAAAGAGACGCGCCAATTTTTGTCTCTGTCATCAGCCGCATTGGACTACTGAAAACCATACTCGTCGAGTTCCCACATGAAATGCAATACGCAAAACATCACTGGGAGGTTGGCGACTACGTTCCAGGTCTACAAGGAGAAGGCTTCACCGCGGCACACTGGTTCATGCCAGAAGAACTACGCGAACTCTTTGAAAACCAAGAGGTAAGGATATTGGAGATGTTAGGTTTGGAAGGACTTTCTTCCCATCATAGAAAGGAGACAAATAGACTTCACAAGGACCAAGAAAAATGGAAAATGTGGATCGAAATTCTGCTAAAGACTTGCACACACCCATCAGTCGTTGGAAGCTCCGAACACTTTCTGCGTGTGTAGAAAGCACTGCTAGACTTCGTTACTGTCGCGCTTGCTGAAATATATTACGTCGCGACCTTCAACGTAATTGCATTCCTTAAACAGCTTTTTTGATACAGTGTTGTAATCTTCGATTAGGACGCAGAAAATTCTTATGCCATGCCTCCTGAGCACCTTCTCAGATCCAGCAATCAAAGCCTTGGCAACTCCGCGACGTCTGAAGCCTGGGTCAACAACCAGCCGGTTTATCCAGCCTTTCCGCGAGTCGGAGCTTATGATCACTGAGCCGACAAGGCGATTGTCTTCCAAGGCTCCTAGGAAAAACTCCGGGTTCGCCTTCATCTGGGTTGCTATTGCTTCTCTGCTGTCCCTTCCCTCTGGTTTAAAAGGTAATTTCGTCTTGATCCAAAGCCTCACCATTTCTCCGTAATTATTTATTGCTAGTCTGCGGATTTCCATGTGAACACGCTGTTAGGCTTTTACCCTTCTTTTTCAACTTCTTTTACAACGTCTTCGATTATTTCTAATGCTGCATCCACAAGTTCTCTGATGACAGTGAGTGGCGGCGCAATTCTGACTGTAGAAGCTCCGCATGTGATCACTGCGACTCCACGTTTCCAGGAACGCATCATGATTTCACTAGCTTTCTTGGCTGCTGGCTTTTTATCTTCTTTGTTTTCCACGATTTCCATGCCAATCATTAAGCCTTTACCTCTTACATCACCCACGATTTCGCTTTGCTCTTTCAATTCTTCAAGTCGTTTTATGATGTAGGCACCTTGCATGGTTGCGTTTTCGAGAAGCCTCTCTTCCTTTACGATGCTGATTACCGCGCTTGCTGCGGCACATGAGAGAGGGTTACCGCCGAAAGTGCTTGCATGGGAGCCACCAACCCAATCCATGACTTTCGCCTTGGCAATGGTTGCGCCAAGCGGCAGTCCAGACGCCAGTGCCTTCGCACTACATAGCACGTCTGGTTCAACGCCCCAGTGTTCGATCGCAAACCACTTTCCAGTTCTACCCATGCCAGCTTGAACTTCATCGTCTATGAGCAGTATACCATATTTATCGGCAAGTTTCTTTAATCGTTGGAAGTATTCGGGTGGTGGGACAACATATCCGCCTTCGCCTTGGATGGGTTCAAAGATTATTGCGGCGACCTCTTCAGGAGGCACGTATTTCTTTAAGACAAAATCATCAATGAAATCTATGCACCAGTAGTGGCAGTCGGGATAAGTTTGTTTGAAAGGACACCGGTAGCAGTATGGGTATGGCACGTGGGTGACCCCTGGCATTAATGGGAAGAAGTAGCGTCTTTGAGTTGGCTTGCTCGCTGTGAAGGATAAGGCTCCGATTGTGCGTCCATGAAAGGCGCTTGTAAAGCCGATGTATAGTTGTTTGCGAGTGTGCCATTTCGCAAGCTTGATAGCCGCTTCAATCGCCTCAGCCCCGCTGTTGCCAAAAAAAACTTTTTTGTTAAAGCTTCCGGGGGCAATTTCAACAAGTTTTTCCGCGAGGTTAATAACTTCGGTGTAATAGAAGTCTGTGTTAGAGTAATGCAAGAAGCGGCCGCATTGATTTTTTACAGCTGCAACCACTTTAGGATGGTTATGACCAACGTTTAAACATACTAAGCCAGAGTTGAAGTCTATGTATTCGTTCCCGTCAACATCTTTTACCACGCAGCCCTTCCCTGACTCAACAACGAGCGGATAAAACCGCACATAAGAAGGTGAAATCAAGTTTTCATCCTTTTTAACCAGCTCTCTAGCTTTGGGTCCTGGTGGAGTAACAACCATTTTTGGATAAGCACTCATTTTGCTTCACCGTTGAAGACTAAGGATTAGAAACGGACAATTTTATATAATTATCTATATCGTTGCAGAAAAAGAAACATGGAAAAATGAATTTTAGGGGGGATTTAGGGTTCAAAATAGTTCGGTTCGTAATTCCATATAGTACCTAGAGGAAAGATGAACGGCACTCACGGTTTGGTCACTGTGATCTCAATGGCTGAAACACTTGACTTCTGGTCCTCACCTCTAGTGACTTGCTCCGTGCCTACAGAGATTCCCTGTAATTGTAGGTCTTTCACGAAGACACGTCTCAACAATTCAACTGTGTCGACGGCTCTGCTGATTGCACGCCCCCTAGCCTTCACAACAACTTTTTGGGAGCCGGAATTGAAGACGTTCATGCAGGCAACCACGTAGTTCATTACTGGTTTTCTGCCGACGAACACTGTGTTTTCACTGACCTGTTAGGTCGGCGGGACTTCTGTGGCTTTTTCCTCCTTCACAGGTTCCTCTGTCTGTTTCCCCTCTCGTCTTTCTTCTGTCACGTTCTACCTCCTTTTTCATTGCTTGACAGCGATGGCGATGCGAAGTAGACTCTATGGTAAATTTTTATGCTCTTATATTTTTCCGTACAGTCTAGATCAGACTACTGGTTTGATGCTAGCTTACGGTAGCGTTCCCAGTCTTCATCCACCCATTTCTGAGTCTTTTCGATGTCAACTTCGGTTAATTTGCGGAACCTACCTTGCAAAGTCAAATATTCCTTAACTGGTTTACGTTTAGCCCTATCAATTAGTCGACTGCTAGGAGGATTAAGTTTAAACTTGCCATGCTCAATTTCAAAAAGCGTCCACACGCCGGTTCGAACCGCAAGTCGTCCCATCTCCACGGTCTTGCTTGTATCATAACGCCACCCTGTAGGGCACGGCGCCAGTATATGAATGAATTTTGTGCCTTTAATCTCCTTGGCTTTCCTTATTTTTTCTATGAAGTCAATAGGGTAAGACGGACAAGCTGTCGCAATATATGGGATTCTATGGGCAGCCATGATAAACGCTATGTCTTTCTTTCGTTCCTTTTTTCCAGTGGGAGTTGTGGTGGTCCACGCTCCATAAGGGGTTGCTCCACTCCGCTGTACGCCAGTGTTGCCGTAGGCTTCGTTGTCGTAACAAATGTAAATGAAGTCTGTTTCCCTTTCAGCCGCCCCAGATAAAGCTTGTATGCCTATGTCAAAGGTTCCACCATCTCCAGCCCAACCGACGACGGTCACATCCTTTATGTCTCGTTGACGTAGAGCTGCAACGACCCCGGATGCTGTAGCACCCGTCGCTTCAAACAGCATGTTTTGAACGGGCACTGCAAAAGAGGTGAACGGATAAGGCCCCGGAATGACTGATGAGCAACAGGCTGGAACAACCAAGATTACCTTGTTTCCTAAAGCCTTAAAGAGTAGGCGAAGCGAGATAGCAGGGCCACAACCGGCACATGCGATATGACCTTTAAGCAAATATTCCTCTTTCGAGAGTTCCTTTATTGAAACCATGATTTTTCACTCCCTTAAATCGACCCATACAGTCTCCTTTTCAACTCTGCCTGCTCGCATCCACTCCGATGATTTCTTAGCGATTTTCCCGATGGTCTTAAATGTCACATCTCTCCCTCCTAAACCTGCAATAAATCCTGCAATTAACGGCTGGTTTTTCTGATCGTAAAGTGACGCTTTGGTTTCTTCAGCGAGGAAGCCTTCCATTCCAAAGGATATGCCGCGGTCTATTACTGCAAGCATTTGAGCGTTTTCTGCAAGTTTTCTAATCTCTTCTTTCGGAAACGGACGGAAAACGCGGACTCTTGCGACACCTACTTTTAGGCCTTCGTTGCGCAGGTTGTCCACGGCTATCTTGGCTTCGGTTCCCATGGTTCCCATAGTGAGCAATATCAAATCTGCATCTTCACATTTGTACTTTTCAACTAGTCCACCGTGTTCAAAACCAGAGAATTTCCCATATTCCTTGTCGATTTCTGGGATAAGCTGCTTAGCGTTTTCCATGGCTTCCTGAAGCATGTAACGAAACTCCATATAATACTCTGGCGTAACTATGTTTGCGAGTGAAAACGGATTGTCAACGTCCAAAAACCATTTAGGCTTATAGGGTGGCAGAAACTCATCAATCTTTTCTTGGGCCGGAATTTTTACAGGCATATAAGTATGTGACAGAATGAAGGCTTCAAGGCATACCATAACTGGCAAAAGGATGCGTTCATCTTCACAGAGTTTGTAGGCCTGAATTGTCGTGTCAAAAACCTCTTGATTATCAGCACAATAAAACTGAATCCATCCAGTGTCCCGCTGAGACAGGGAGTCGGTATAGTCAGCCCAAATGTTCCAGCCGGGTCCCAAGGTTCGATTAACGACAGGCATCACAATTGGTAATCGTGAACCGGAAGCCCAATGTAAAGCCTCATGCATAAGTACCAAACCGTGAGCTGAGGTTGCAGTAAAGGTTCTAACTCCGGCTGCCGCCGCACCTATACAAGCTGCCATGGCACTGTGTTCGGATTCCACGCGAATATACTCAGCGTTCAATTCTCCGCTTTCAACTAATTCAGCTATCCGCTCAACGATTGATGTTTGAGGGGTTATGGGATAGGCAGCGATAACTTGAACCCTTGCGGCTTTTGCCGCGTATGCAACGATGTGATTCGCGGTGTCAATAACTGTTTGCGCCATTTATTCACCCTCCCGCACCATGGTTATCGCTTTTACTGGACACTCGTTGGCACATATTCCGCAACCTTTACAGTAGTCATAATCTATTTTTGGGGAATCATCTTCTTCACGGGTTATAGCTCCGTCTGGGCAGTAAATCCAGCAAAGCGTGCACCGCGTACATTTTGAACCGTCGACTTCAGGGCGAAAAGTCCTCCAAAACCCAGTCTTGTCCACTCCAACTGTTGGAGAAGATAAAGTGGTGATGGGTTTTTCTTTGCGAGTTTTAGCGCTACTACTCACCGACCTCACCATCCTTTTGTCAGAGATTCATAGGCGAGTTCCGCCGCCCTAGCGTTTTTCTCTCCAGTACTTCCAGACCATGTCTCCTTTATGGCTTTCAAAACACTCTCCAACTTAGCTTCACCTGTTGCCTTAGCGAAGGCTCCTAAGATTGAAGTGTTAACAACTGGCAGTCCTGCCACACGTAAATTAAGTTCAAGAGCAATCTTGGTCGCGTCAACGGTGGCAATTCGCGCATTTTCTATTTTCGTTTCCTCAGGCTTTTGAGTTGTATTCATAACGATTATTCCATCTTTTTTCAAACCTTCAGCTACATCGACCAGTTTGTAAAGGTAGGGGTCCAGCACTATTATGTCATCAGGGTTGTAGATTTGGCTGTGCACGAGTATTGGTTCATCGCTTATTCTTACGAAAGCTTTTACGGGAGCGCCTCGTCGTTCAGCTCCGAAATATGGAAAGGCTTGAACCCATTTGCCTTCAAAAAAAGCAGCGTGAGCCAATAACTGCGCAGCAGTAACGCTTCCTTGTCCTCCACGACCGTGGATTCTAATCTCAAGCACTGCTTTCCCCTTCTATTGGGAATTGAAAATGAATTATCCAGCCTTATTAGTGTTAGCTTAAACGAACATCAAAAACAACATTAAAAGAAGACCGCTAGCCGCAAAGATTGGGACAACTATCTCCTTTGCTTTTTGAAATGTTTTATCTGTGAGAAGACTCAATGTTTCCAGTCTTTTCCCTCCGATCACTTTAACTTTAGGAACTGTTATGCTGCGGCATGCAGCTTTTACGGGTTCCAAATCAGACATGGCAGCAAGCGTTGCCTCTTTAATATAGCCAATCAACCTTTTATGGTCTATGGCCTCGCCTATTGGGTGGTATCCACGTTCACTTAGTATCAAAGCGTTTACCGAATGCGTGTCTGTTGTGAGAACTTCGGCTTCATCGACGCCTATGGAATGAAGAGCCGAAAGGATG
>JAOUPS010000026.1 GCA_029879735.1 Candidatus Bathyarchaeota archaeon
CTACTAAGGATTTAGAATTCACAAGCAATTTATCGATGGTAAATGAAACTTAAAAAAAGGCGTGCATAAATGCGAAAGTCAAAGCTGGAGTCATATGAGGATATTCTGGAAGCTTTGGTGAACAAACCTTTAACCACTGATCAAATAGCATATGAAATCAATGTGAACTGTACGATTCTCAAGCAACGTTTAGACTTTCTGATAAAGAACAGCTTAATTGAAGAACGAGGATTAGGCAAGACAATGCTAAATGCTATCACAGAAAGAGGCATAGCAGTGTTAAAAACCCTCCACTTTCCAAAATATCTGGGAAAAATCACAGATAAGATAACGGTAATAGATGAAACGCTACAAATAATACGGGAGTTTGAAAAGAAGAACAGGAAAAAGAAATATGACAAATGAAAAGCAGTTTTATCCTTTTGCTGCAATATTTCCTTCTTTTAGTTATATGGGATATTTTCTTCTATAGACTATGGCTGCTAGTAGTGTTGCTATCATGAAGTTGTTTTTGTTAATATCTTTGGTTCTTTCCATTCTTCTCTCAGAATACTATACACAAGCATATCTCTCCACTCTCCTCTTGCAAAGAATGATTTGCGAATTGTTCCTTCCTTCTTGAACCCAACTTTTTCTATGACCTTCCAAGAAGCTATGTTTCTTGGGTCAATGTGAGCTTGAATACGCACGATATCTTTTGCAAGAAACAAGTAATCCACAATAATCTTCACCGCTTCCGTACAGTAGCCTTTTCCCCGCTCACTTGGAATCAACGAATAACCGATTTCTAACAATTTCCCTAAAGGAAAGTGAAATATTGAACCAACTTTGCTTCCGTCTTTTTTCTCGATAAAAAACCACTTTGTTTCAGGAGTAAGCTTATCATACTCCTTCTCCAGCTCTGGTTTGGAATGCTGCACAAGAGGATTATATACACCAAAGTATTCAGGATCGTTTAACCATTCTGCAACTAGTGGCAAATTTTCCTTCTCACAAACCCTCAAATTAACATTTTTACCTTCAAGCAATCACAATTACCATTCACTAGGACTTCAGTTTCAGTTTTTATGACTTGTGGAAGAAACTTCAATCTAATAGGAGCTTTCACTTCAGGAATCTTTGTTCATTTAGTTTCATTTTCTTGTAGTACTCCTGTGCTAGGTTCATCTTTAATGCAATGGAAGCTTGGATTAGGTAGACGAAAATGTCTGCTAGTTCATGTTTGAAGGCTTCGGGATCAAAAGGCTCCTTATCTCTTAGGATTTTTCTCACTTCTTGAGCTATTTCTCCAACCTCTTCACTGAATTTAAGAACAGTAAGCTGCATGTAATCCACAATTTCTTGTTCAGTAGAAAGATTCTCATAGATGTTCCATCCAAGCTTCCGTCAAATTCTCTTTGGTAATTAAAGATGCTTTTCAAATCACTCTTCTCATTCATTCTACAGCCCTGCCCTAAGAAACAATCATCTAATTAGCCTAGGTTTTTATGACTTGTGGAAGCCTAGGGAGCTAGAGAAGTTTCATATAGTCTTCTTTAATTCTTCTTTTCTGTTATGAGATTGCCTATTCAAGTTCAAGGAATCGTGTTCAGAAAGATTAACGGAGAAATACAGTTTTTGCTTCTAAAGAGGAGAAAGGGAGAATTCTGGCAACCAGTAACTGGAGGTTTGGAAGAAGGAGAGACCAAAGTTGAAGCTTTAGAAAGAGAAGTCTTTGAAGAAACTGGAATTAAGAATATTGTCGAGATCATCAAGAATGTAAACTATTTTGAATATTCAGATTCCCATTTCATTAAGGGATATCATTTCATTAAGGAGTATGTATTTGGTGTTGAAATCCATCCAAATGAGAAAATTGTTATTGATGGAAAAGAACATTCCCAGTTCAAATGGTGCAGTTTTCAAGAAGCTTTAGAATTACTGAAATGGGATGAGAACAAAGAAGCTCTATCAAGACTTAACGAGATTTTGAGTACCCAAAAGTAAGTTTTCTTCTGTACAGTATGACTGCTAGTAGTGTTGTTAATATCAATGCATAGAATACTAGTAGCGATTCTGATAGGAACGTTAATGAAGAGGGCTATTTCAGGAACTTGCCGTTTTTGTAGAATAATTCGCTGTCTGCGTAGATTTCTCCGTCTTTTTTCATGTCTTTGAGGATGTCCCAGTGAATTGCTGACTTGTTTAAGCCTTCTGACTCAGGAATGGAGGCTCCAAGGGCTATGTGGATTGTCCCACCAATCTTTTCGTCGAAAAGCATTACTTTTGTGAATCTAGTTATGCCATAGTTTGTTCCAATGGCAGCTTCTCCGATACGGTTTGCTCCCTCAATCTTCAACAGTTCCTGCAGAAGTTCATCACCTTTAGCGGCTGAAGCCTTCACAACTTTGCCATTTTTGAATGTCAGCTTTATGTCTTCAACTTCTCTGCCAGAAAAGATTCCAGGGTAAGTGAATCTTATTGTGCCGTTTGCTGAATTTTCTATGGGACCCGTGAACACACGCGCGCTAGTAGCTACAGTATCACTTGTCTATGTTAAACGTAGAAAGAAACAACAAAACTAAACTTTACTCTTTTTCTGAAAACCTTTTCGTGCTTAGGCTGATAGCAATAGAAGATTTCTCCACAATGGTTATCTGAGACTGCAACTACGGAATACCACAAGACGAAGGACATCCTACACGTTATGAAGCTGCTTGGCCATAGAAGAATAGAAAACACACTTATCTACACTCAACTGGTTGACTTTGAGACAGACGACTACCACTCAGCAACCGCGGAGACCATAGACGAAGCCAAAAAACTTGTTGAGGCAGGCTTTGAATATGTCTGCACCCATGAAAGCTACATGCTGTTCAGAAAACGCAAATGAATTCGAAAAATACTATGTTATACGGAAAACTCAGATGTTATAAGTTTTAAATAGGATTATGCCTCATATTTCTCATGGAGAATCAACAAATGAAATATGATTACGAGGACTTGCTGAAGAGGGCACGTTCACAAATACCCGAAATTGTTTCAAAACGTGAGCGTTTAGAGCTTCCCAGAATAGGCCTTTCAATTATAGGTATGCGCACAATGGTCTACAATTTCAAAGAAATTGCTGAAAGCCTAAATCGTAACCCACAACATCTACTGAAGTTTTTGACGAGGGAAATGGCCACAGCCGCAACCATGCAAGAGGCAAGGGTTATTTTTCAAGGGAAATTTTCAAGAGAAACCCTGAAAAGACTCATACAAAGGTACATGGAAAGCTTTGTAATCTGCCCGGTCTGCAAACGTCCAGACACAAAGATTGTAAAGGAGAAACGCCTATCATTCTTAGTGTGCGAAGCGTGCGGAGCAAAGTCATCCGTTAGACAACTGTGATGAGAGCGTCTAAGAATTGGAGGTCTACATGAACCTCAGAAAAATCGGCAACACCGTTCTTTTGGCTATATGCGACGCCGAAATACTCGGCAAGACATTACGAGAAGGAAAAATAGTTTTCCATGTGAAGGAAGAGTTCTACAAGGGTGCAAGAGTAAGCATCGAAGAAGCTATAGCAGTTATAGAAAACTCAACGATAGTGAACATGATAGGCAAAAACGTTGTTCAAAGAGCCATAGAGAAGGGGTATGTGCATCCAGAGGCTGTTTTAAACGTAGAGGGCACACCGCACGCGCAAATAGTGAAAGTTTGATGATTAAGCGTGTGACGGAATAAACATACTTTTAAAGGAGGTCCATACTCTTTTAAGGGAATGATCGAGGTGGCTGATTGGGAAAGAAGAAGGTCATAAGCGAGGAAGAATTAAGTGAGATGGTTCTTCCGGTTGCAAGCGACGTTTTAGGAGTAGCTATTAAGCTGCTTGGTTTTGACCGCGTATTGGTTAAGTGCCAAGACGGTCATGAACGTTTATGTCGTATTCGTGGTAAGATGAAGAGGCGTGTATGGATACGTGAGGGCGACATTGTTTTGGTTTCTCCTTGGGATTTTCAGTCTGATAAGCGTGGAGACATTATTTGGCGTTACAAGCGTTCTCAGGCGGAATGGCTTCGCAGAAAGGGCTATCTGACAATTTGATCGATATGGATGGAGAAGGGTAAGTGTCTTTTCGGAAACATGTCGAAAAAAAGCTTCTTAAAGAAGAAAAGGATTATGAAACTGAACGTTTAATGAAGGAGAAGCGAAGCGAAGAATATGAGGTTTTGGAAGAGGTTTTTGATCGCTCAACCCTTATGGTAATCTACGATTTCTTAAACAAAGGCGTTATAGACGAAATTCACGGCGTTGTTAAAGCTGGAAAAGAATCGCGCGTCTACTGGGGAAAGGACAAACAAGGAAACGAACTAGCCATCAAAATCTACTTAACGGTTTCAGCTGAATTCCGCAAAGGCATGCTCAAATACATCGAAGGAGACCCAAGATTCAAAAACGTAAGGCGGGACACCCGCTCGCTGGTCTTCGCGTGGGCTCAGAAAGAACTCAGGAACCTGAAACAAGCGATAGCCGCAAAAGTTAGGGTGCCAAGGCCAATCGCCGTGAAAAAAAACGTGCTCATAATGGAGTTCATCGGAAAAAACGGGATAAGTGCTCCTTCAATGAAGGAGCAACCACCAAAAAATCCTGAAAAGGCCTATAAGGCTCTCTTAACCAATTTGAGGCGCCTTTACCGTAAAGCTGAACTTGTCCATGGAGACTTAAGTGAATACAACATTATGATTTGGAGGGGTCGCCCATTGTTGTTTGACGTGTCGCAAGCCGTTCCACTTTCACACCCTTTAGCAGACCTCCTTCTCCGTAGAGATCTAAGAAATCTGAACAGATACTTCAGCCGTCTAGATGTTAAAGTTCCCTCAGTTGAGGAATACTATAGGAAGGTTACAGGTCATGGCAGGAGTTAGCACATTTCTAAAAATTCCAAAGGAACGGATAGGAGCATTAATAGGGCTGGACGGCGCCACAAAAAAGTACGTCGAAAAGGCACTTTCAGTCGAACTTCAAATAGAAAGTGAAACAGGCGGTATCACAATAACGTTGACTGAAAACGCTGAAGATCCATCTTCGCTTTTCAGGGCAAAGGAGGTTGTAAACGCTATTGGTAGGGGCTTCTCGCCAGAACGTGCCTCCGGCCTAATCCGTGACGAAGAAGCTGTTTTAGACGTAATAGACTTACGGGATATTTTCGGAAGGTCCGAATCAGACATCAGACGCGTCAAAGGCCGAATAATAGGAATGGATGGCAAGACCAGAAGGATAATTGAAGAATTAACTGAAACTGACGTGTCTGTCTATGGTCACACAGTTGCCATAATTGGAAACATTGAACAAGTTCAAGCCGCAAGAGGAGCCATACAAATGCTGATTAAAGGAAGCCTACACAGCACGGTTTACAGATTCTTACACAGAAAACGCAGAGAACTCAAAAAAAGAATGCTTGAACTTTGGGAGAAACCAGCAGAAAAATAGAAATGGGCGGGCTCTCGCACTCAAGATCCCAATCATTTTGTTTCAGCGGGGCCAGAGTCGTCATCGCCTGCCATGCAGAAATAAAAAGTTGGACCTAAATAAAAGTTATTCAAATCTGTATTCTTACCAATGTTCACGCGCGAATGAAACAAAAGTTTGATGCAGGATATAATATTAATATACTGAAGTCTGTAGAGTATGTCATGAGGAAAAGAGGGAGTAACCGTGAAGAAGATCGAGTTGAAGCTGCTTTCTGAATTGATGAAGAATGCTAGGAGAAGCGATAGAGACTTGGCTAAGGCGATTGGAACGTCTCAGCCTACAGTGACAAGGGCGCGAAATAGACTGGAGAAGGGAGGATACATCAGAGAATACACTGTGATACCCGACTTTCGTAAACTTGGATATGAAATATTGGCTGTCACCTTTTTCAAGTATGAAAAACGTTTTGATGCGGAAAAAATTACGAAAGCAAAGAAAATCCTTAGCGAAAGCTTCAAGAAAGGCCCTTTTGAAATCATTATGGCCGAGAGGGGAATGGGCTGTGGATACAACGCAATCATGATTTCCATTCACAGAGACTACAAGTCCTTTGTGGAGCTTACTAATTGGGCCCAACAGTTCCAGTTTCTTGAATTAGAGAAAATTGATAGTTTCCTGATAGACTTGGCTGGGGAAGTTCGCTATCAGCCTCTAACTTTTTCATCCTTAGCCAAGCATCTGTTAACGCAGAAAAACACGGAAAAGAAGGAATAATTTGAAATTGAGCGCGTGCTACTAATGTTTGTTTAGCAGGTAAACCTCTGGAAACTTCCTTTCCCAGCGTGCTTAAGAGCTTAAGGTTAAAAAAGGTTATTAGACATTCTATTTAGTGTTTTTGGAGAAGTGTGAAAGAAGTTATTCAGACAAGAAGGACACTCCAATGCTAAAGGACTACAATAGAATACTGGTAACAGGAGGCGCGGGATTCTTGGGAGGACACCTCGTTGATGCTCTCATATCCTTGGACAAAGAAGTAGTAATATTTGATAATCTCTCTGCTGAACCGCATAGAGATAGTCTGCTAGGCGCAAAATTAGCGAAAGGCGACGTGCGAATCCCCCGACAAGTCATCCAGGCAACAAAGGGTGTTGATTTGATTTTTCATCTTGCAGCTAACGCCAATGGCACTATTTCAGTTGACGATCCTCGCTTCGATTTCGAGACGAACGCTGTGGGAACCTTCAACGTTTTGGATGCGGCACTACACGCTCGGGTAAAAAAGTTAGTCTACGTTTCTTCAGCCTCTGTTTATGGCAGACCTCAGTATTTTCCAATAGATGAGAAACATCCAACAAAGCCGTTCATTCCGTATGGCGCATCAAAGTTAGCTGGAGAAATATATTGCAACTCGTTTTTCAAAACGTACAATCTGCCAGCGGTCATAGCAAGGCCGTTCTGCGTTTATGGTCCAGGAGAAAATCCGAAGCTAGCTTTGGTTGAAGTTACGAGGTATCTCCGTTGGCATCTCAACAAAAAACCGATCCGAATAGTCGGTGATATAGATCGAAAAACTAGAGATTTCGTCCACGTCAACGATATCATTGAAGGCTTACTCTTGATCGTGGACAAAGCCCCTGCAGGCGAGGTCTTTAACGTGGGATCCGGGAAAGAAGTGTCTATGCGAGAACTGACAAAGATTATCAGCTCGGTTACTGGCCGTTCTGCCGTTCTTAACGTAATACCAGAGATCAAGGAAGACACTTATCGCCTCGTGAGTGACATTTCTAAGCTCAAAGCTCTTGGGTACGCTCCTAAGACATCTTTGGTTGAGGGCGTGAAACAGCTGGTTAAAGAGTTGGGAGAAAGCCCGGAAATGCCTAGGGGCGCAACCGTTTTCAAGAAAGGTCAGAAGGGTGAAATTCAGGGGTCCGGTGGTTTGTGACTGGCCCATCATATGGCTTGATAGAGCGGCGGCAAAGTCTTCAGAAAGAGGAAATAACTTAATTCTAGTAGAAACATACCGAGGCTATAGGATTTGTACGTATGCTAAAACATATTCGCGTTGTCCCATTGGGTGCGGAAAGCCTTGGCGTAAGATCAATGTGTACTTACGTTGAGACCCCAGATGTGAGAATACTTTTGGATTCTGGAGTTTCCCTCTGTCCATACCGTTTCGGTTTGCCCCCGCACCCGGAAGAGTTCAAAGCCATAGATCGTTGTCGCAGAAAAATCGTAGAAGCTGCCGAAAAAGCTGAAATTGTAACATTGAGCCATTATCACTTCGATCATCATACGCCTTCTTATGAAGATTGGTTATGTAATTGGACAGCAGCAACAGACACAGCGAGGCAAATCTACGAGGAAAAAACAGTCTTCATAAAAAATCCTAAAGAAAAAATCAATTACAGCCAGAGACGAAGAGGATGGATGTTCCAGAAAACAGGCGGAAAGTTCGCGAAAAAACTTGTGATCGCGGATGAAAAAACCTTTATCTTCAGAAAATCTACACGAGTCAGATTTTCGGAGCCTGTTTTCCATGGTCCTGAAAACTCCGCTCTAGGATGGGTTCTAATGACAGTTATTGAATGCCAAGACGAGAAATTCATGTTTGCACCTGACGTTCAGGGTCCTATGTGCCCCCACACACTTGGGCTGATCATCAAGGAAAAACCGCAGCTAATAATGATAGGCGGACCGCCTCTATATTTGGCTGGATTCAAAGTCAACGAGAAATACATTCAAACTGGACTAAAAAACCTGGAAAAAGTTGTTGAAACCGTCCCTTGCACAATTTTGGAACACCATATTTTGAGGGACGAGAAATGGCGAGAAAAAGCAAAAAACGTTTTTGAGAAAGCGCACAGGCGTGGACATAAAATTTTGACAGCCGCCGAATTTCTTACAAAGAAAAACCTTTTCTTGGAAGCCAAGAGAAAACGGCTCTTTATCGAGAATCCTCCATCAAAGGAGTTTGAAAAGTGGATGCGGAAAAGCAAAGCTACGAAAAAGCATGTCAAGCCTCCAATCTAGTCTTCAAGCAGTCTTTCCATCACAACCAAATCTTCTGGCAAGCGTTCATATCGTATTCCATAAAATGGAATCGAAATCTTCCTCTTCCTCAATGCAAGATGCAGTTCCTCGATGAGAATCCCGGAACCTTTCACCCTTTCATGTTCTGCCATGTTTAGCGCGCGCGGATTCCCCGTTAAAGTTTCGTTCACACCACAGCTTGGGCTCCCATCAACGCCTATGACTATCTTTGTTTTTATTCTACATTTTGCATATTCTCCGATTTGGTCAACGATTTCTTTAGCAATTTTTCGGCAGTGCTTTCTAAACATGGCATTATCACATTGGTCTTTAGTTTGTCCCCTTCTTAGTATGCCAGCGTATGACAGTTCAGGGCATGGCATTTGGATGATGCCTATATCTTTACGTATCAAAAATTCTACAATCTCAGTTATTGCACTTGCCCGTTCTGCCAAGCCTAAAACGCGAGAATTTTGGTTCAAAATACAATGAGCAACCACAGCAATCTTTCCGCTTCTTTTATCCTTTAACATGTTGCTACTCCCATCTCGCAGAAATCTCATGTAACACTGTCTAACTTAATAATTGTTCATGAAGTACTTTTCGCTGATCTTCCTTTTATCGTTCAATCATTTAGTAAAAAGCAAGTTTTAACTTATGTTCTTAGTTGATTGATGGGGGCGAGGTAAGAAACTTTCTCAATATTCTAGGCTTTGTTGTTTCTGCAGCTTTCCTTTCTGCGCCCATTCAATAATTCTCTCTAGTCCAGCCTTCTCCGGGTACATGCGTTGTAGAAGGGGCCGGGGCCGGGATTTGAACCCGGGCGCCGGGCTCCACAGGCCCGTAGGCTACCAGGCTACCTCACCCCGGCCGCTTTTTGTATGACTTCGACCACTTTTTGATGTTTATTGGTGCTTATTTACGTTTTCTAAAGCCTTAGCTTCCTCAGCATTCTTTGCGACTCTGCGTACGAACTTGTCTGAGTCTCCTCTAAAGAGGGCTTGTTTGAGCTGGATGTAACACATGATGTTCTTTACGCTTTTATAGCCTAGGAAGTTCATGATGTATAGAATATCTTTAGTTTGATGATATAGCATCTGCGCGCTGATTAACCTGGCGCCCGCCTAAGATGTTCGCGAGTGCTTCTCTCTGATTCTCTGCTCTGCAAGTGCCGCTGCTTCTTCAAGAATCTTCTGCGCGTCTTCTTCGGCTGCTTTCATCTGGATGAAGGCTTCAATGAGGATCTTCGCAATTTCGGGAGGCAAAGGTTCTCTCAAGCTAACATAAACTGGTGGTGGCTCAAGTTTGCTGTGAACAATGAAGTGGATTTTACCCTTTATCACCATTCGCTTTATGACTTTTTTCATTCTTTTTGAAGAGTAGTTGAATTCCTCTACGCCGTAGTTGATTATGTCGCTTTCCTTTGTGTTTCCGTATTCGTGTAAGTATGAAACAACTTCTTTTTCTACATCCATATAGCTCCCTCAACATCCGGTTCCTGTTCACACCCCATTTCTGTGCTAGTTTAGAATTTATTTTTTGTTCCTTCTTGAAGCTAAAAGCGCACACGCTAAACAAGCATATTCAGTGGCTCAGCTTGGCAAAGCATGAACTACTATTCCTGAGTGACTGTTTATATCACAATTAGGATTTGCAGTTTTTCTTGGGTTATATCAGTTTTGGAAATATGTTTTGTACATGCTCATTTCAGCTGTTGAAACTTAGTTTTTAGGTAACCGAAAGAAAGGGATATTGGTTAAAATGTTTCAAGAAATCGCCGTCGAGGCGGCTAGGACGCTGATATTGTTTTTTTGGGCTATGATAGCATCTATCATAGTTTTGGGGTGCATGTCCTACAAGAGGAGATAGGAAAAAGAAGTGGAATGAACGAAGAAAGGGGAATTAGGTGAATATAAAGCCGGATGCAGAAGCTATGCCCTATATACGAGTTAGTAGAGAAACATTAGAAATTGTTGATGCGTTGGCCAAATTGGTTTTGGAGCTTTTTGAGAGATATGAGCAGGGGTTTGAGTTTATGTTGGTCCGTGACATTCCTGCTGAGCTGCTTAAAGAGTTTGACGAGAAGATAGTTAAACCATTCTATTCTGGTGGACACAGCGAGGCTGTTCAGGATTTAATGCGGAAGACCATTCGAGAACAACAAGAGTGAAAACTTCGTGAGAAAATATTTCTATCGTGTTTAGGCACAAGTCTGATTGATGCGAAAACGCATAGTCAAGGTACCTATCTGTGCGACATAGTCTCTAGGGCGCTAGTGCTTGCTTGGCGAATAAAACTTAATTAAAGAGATGATATTACATTATGGGGTTCAATTGTTGACTGAAAAGGTGCCTGTTAATGAAAAAATAGCTGAAAGGAAGACGATTGTTTACAGAACTCTTGTTGACCCCACGGTCGTAAAGATTGCTGGGGAGAAGCTGAAGAACAAATTGTTTGTTAGATTTGGATTTTTGAAGCCTAAACCTGAAGAAATACAGTTTGTTTCCATTGACAAGTATTACGCGCCGTACATCTTAATTAGCGCTAAGTACATGATTGATTACTGCCGCACGTGCGCCTACACGATTAATGTTGAAGCGAAAGTGCGAGAAGTTACTCTCTTAAACCAGAAATTTAAGCCTGAAGAAACGAAGGATCCATCCTCAAGGGGCTATAAGGTGATTAAACTTGACGGTGAAGAAAACTTGCTGTATGCGGATAAAGCTTCTCTGATCCTAGACAAATCTGGTCGTGAGGTTCCACTCGAGCAGCTGCCCTCTGCTCCTTCCGAAGAGCATCCTGAGAAAATGTTGGTTGAGCTCGGCGATAAAGCTAAAAAACTGGAAATTGCTCCGGACGCGGATTTAGACATCGTCAGGTCCAGAGTAGTTAAACGACCAGAGAACATAAAGCGAATTGCCCATGAACTGTTTGAAGTTGACGAGCGTGCTTTGATCTACACTCCGATCTATGAAGTCTTGTTTAGAAACGTAAAGACAGGCGAGGAGAAGGCTATTGAACTTGACGGGGTTACCTCCAAGAGAATCCAGCAGAAATAGACATCGACATAGTTTCCATGTAAGGTGTAAAAGATAACGAATGCGCTCTATTTCCTTCTTTAGCGCGCGCTGGATATTTCTGTTATGTTACTAATGATAACAATCTGTAGGCTAATCCTCCTAGGAAAAGAGCGAGTGCTATGTCAATAACTGCTATCGCCAGTGCTTTTCTCCATCTGAATTCCCTTGCACATGTGGCAATGGTTGCGATGCATGGAATGTAAATCATGGTAACTAGAGAAAAAACAATCATTTGAATAGCTGTCAAATCTTGAAGAACCATCCCCTGCTGTAATAAGACATTTCCAAGCAAAACAAGCGCTAACTCTTTACGTAAGATTCCAAAGATCAATGGTATGCCCGTGACTGCTGGAAGTCCTAGCCAACCGTTAATGAGTGGGCTTGCTACTTCAATAATGTAGTCCATGAATCCAGACAAGGCTAAGGCTTCTATGGTTACGCCTCCAAATACAATGATTGGAAGCGCTATGTAAATAAAATCCTTTGTCCGACTCCATGTTTTCATCAATATGTTTCTTATCGAAGGCTTCTTATAGGGCGGCATTTCCATAATCAAGCCAACAGGTTCCCCTGGAAGAACCTTGAAAGCAATTCTACCTAATATGAAGACAAGAACTAAGTCGAAAGCGTACAAAGCCAAAGCCGCATGCAGACCTATGAATCTGCCAACCAAACCTAAAATAATAACGGTTCTTGCAGCGCACGGAATTAAAACGACTACAAAACCCGCTAGAAACCGTTCACGTTCAGTCTCCATTATTCTACAGCCAATACAGGCTGGGACGTTGCATCCATAGCCTAGCATTAAAGGAATGAAGGCTTTGCCATGCAATCCTATTTTATGCATCAAGTTATCCATAAGAAAAGCTGCACGGGGCAAATAACCGCTGTCTTCAAGCAATGCAAGAATTATATAAAATGGTACGATATATGGTAAAGCTATTGTTATCCCTGCAACCACACCAGCTAAAACTCCTTTATTAATCAACTCAACCGCTATTTCTGGTAAAAATGAAGAAAGCACGCCTTCAACATAGAGAAGCAAGTTCTCAAACAAAAATTCCAAACCCGCTGATACGAAATTTCCTCCAATAAAAATTAACACAAACATCGAAGCTACAACCATTATTAGGATAGGATATCCAAGAATTTTATGCGTGGTCATGGCGTCTAATTTTTGCTCCAAGCCTATCCTGGGAGGAGCCTCAACAATGGTAACTTCTTTCGCTATCTCATTTGCAAGTGCATACCTTTCCGAAGCTATAACAACTGGTGAAGGCTCGCCGTGTATCTTTTCCAGTTCAGCTGCCAACTTTTCGGCACGGTCTAAGACTTCCTTCCCCTTTTCATAATTTTTCACTTTTCCAGCAACATCTACATCTCTTTCCAGAAGCTTCACCGCAACCCACCTTGCCGGATAAACCATGCAAAGTTGTGGAAGCTTACTGCTGACAAGTTTTTCAAGGGTCTCCACTCTTTTCTCGATTTCTTTGCCGTACCTAACCTTTAATGGCTTAAGCTTCTTCTCTCCGCTTATAACAGCTATAACCATGGAAAGCATCTCATTCATTCCGCTTCCAGTAATCGCGACTGTTGGAACAATGGGCACTCCCAGGGCTTCAGAAAGCTTCTCTGCGTCAATTCTTATGCCCTTCTTGGCTGCAAAATCAACCTGATTCAGATCAATTATTACTGGTGCTTCTAGCTCTAGGAGTTGAAACGTGAAGTAGAGATTACGTTCTAACGCCGACGCATCTACAACATTTATTATGACGTCTGGTTTTTCAACGGCAATGTAATCCCTCGAAACAATCTCTTCCATGGAAAAAGCTGAAAGGGAATATATTCCTGGCAGGTCAATTACGCGAATCTTGTAACCTTTAAAATGAAGTGGGCCTTCGGCTCTTTCAACGGTCTTTCCAGGCCAGTTTCCAACAATTTGGTTCAACCCCGTAAGTTGGTTAAAAATCACGCTTTTTCCAACATTTGCATTTCCAGCCAGTGCTATCCTTAATCGGCGTTTAGCCACTGGATTCCATCCTCAACGGTCTTACGAATACCCTTGAAGCCACACCACGACCAAGGGCAAGCGCAACTCCTCTAACTTCGATCTGGAAGGGCCCGTGGAAAGGTCCTCTTCGAAGGACTTTGACCTTAACTCCGGGAGTCAATCCCATTTCGGCAAGTCTTCTAACAAGTCCAAAGCCACCAACAGCATGGGCTACCACTCCTATTTCCCCCTCACGGAGGCTTGTCAAGGAAACTACATCCTTCATGTTACGTGGATTATCCTTTTTAGATGGCCGCTTATTTCCTCCTCGCAAGCTCTTTATTCTCCATACTTTTGACCAAGACGATAGAAGCAACATCGTTGTTCAAAGTGTGTTTTTTCTCAGCTACATACAAAATTATGCCAAAGGATTTTCTTTCGACAACACGAACTGTAGCGCCTAGCCTTATTCCTTTACTGGCCAAAATCAGCAGTATTTCCTGTTTCTCATCGATTATTCTTGCCACTATGCATGCTTTATTTATGTTGGCTTCTGTCAGTGGATGAAATTTCCCCTCCTCTACTTTGCCGTTTGCTGATGGTATTGGATTTCCATGTGGACAAGATTTTGGATATCCAAGCTTTTTCTCGAGAAGCGTAATTACTTCTTTAGTTAAGGCATGCTCAAGCTTGCAGGCATTCTCGTGAACACTGTTCCATTCAGCGTTTAGAATGTCTGTGAGCAATCTCTCCGCAAGCCGGTGTCTTCTAAGAATTCTCAGAGCTATTTTTTCGCCTTTGGCTGTTAGCTTAACTCCTCTGTAAGGCTCGTGTTTAACCAAGCCACGCTTCTTCAAATTTTGTATGGTGTTTGTTACGGAACCGGGCACAACGTTCAATTCGCTTGCCAATTCGGTTGTTTTAGCAACTCCTCTTCTTATTTGAAGTCTATAGATTGCTTCGAGATATTCTTCTGCTTCACGCGAAACTTCTGTTTCCATCGCTGGTTCTCTCTTTTAAATTTACGAGCACTCGTAATCTTCTCAGAGCCAAACTTAAGCTTTTCGGAAACTCGAACTTTACCGAAACTTATAAAACCAAAAAATAGAAAACGCAGATACATTTTTCATATACTTGAACCCATAAAGCTAAGTAGCACACATGTATGCAGAAAGCGCGCGCGAGAAAATTTCCACGAGTCACATGGTCTTATTCCACGAACTATGCAGCCTTTTAAAGCTGCGAAACACTCCGAAAATACCGATTTTGACAAGAAAACATAAAACCCAATAAAATTTGAGCCAGAAAAAGCCTGATGCTTTTAAATTTATTCATAAAAATAGTCCTACGCATGTAAGGAAAAGGCGAAGCAAGCGTATTTCCCCGAACTCTTAACAATCGAATAATCTCTACGGTTATTGAAACGACTTGGAGATTTAAGGATGATTACGATTGAAGAGTTGTTGACGCCTGGTGAAAGAGTAATAAAGAAACATACTGCAACGCTGGAAAAAGGAGCCGCCTGCATGCTCGTAGGCTATCTTTACTTGACCAATACACGACTGCTCTTTATACCAAAGAAGCGGTGGGCTTTAGCATTGTCGACTGCTGCCCCCTCATTGATTGGGCTAAGAATTGTCCAGGTTCCTTTACAGAGCATCAAGACAGTGAAGAAAAGCTGGGGCAGATTAAAAGCTCAAGCGGACAAAGAATACACGTATCATTAAGTTGCAAGTTATTTTTGAATGTTGAATTTAGTTTAATAAAAAACGTTAGTTTTTCCCCTCTTTGTTTTTTCTGTTATGTAGTGGAGGAAACGTTGTAAGTAAACAAACCTTAAAAATTGTTCCTTAAAGCGACTTGAGCACGCGCTCTTGCCAATTCACCCTTGCTGCTTCTCGATCTCCTTGAGCGCCTTTCTCGCAAAAAACTGCGTTGATCTGTCGTACTTCCATACTTCAAGCGCCCTTTTCAATGGCTCTACGGCTCTTGGGTCGCCAATCCGTCCGAGTGCCCCACATATAGCCGCAAACATGTATTTGTTTCCTCTGCAATAGTTTTTGGTAAGCGTTTCGATCAGTGGCTCAGCTGCTTTCTCCCTGAGAACACTCATTAGCGGTTCACTGGCTCGTTGGCTCATATGTGAGAAAGTGGCAGCCGCACCTGAGCGCATGTATATGTTGCTCTTCTTATCCTTGAGCGTTCTGACTAGAGGTTCAACAGCGGGCTCACCGATCTTAGCTAGCGCAAAGTGAGGTCCATAAATCACCATGAATGAGCTCCTAAAAGCTTCAACGAGTGGTTCAACTGCTGGCTCTCCCATGCTACTGAGCTTTCGGATAGCCCTCTTACGCACTTTTATGTCATTGTCGCTAAGATCGTCTACCAACCTCTTTATCTTCGGATCAACCACCTTGTCCTTTTTCTCTTTTCTCAATCTGCCAAAGATTCCCATTTTTCTCATTTAATCTATTATCCTATCTTTCTAAATAAATACTTAACCTACTTCGGTTCTTCATATTCTAAGCTATTCGCGCGCTTCGACTGATGAAGAGTGCATACTACAGTTTTATGCGTATTGTCTTGTCGGGTGTCACATATGTAGCTTCAGAAGGGAATATCTACAAAAGAGTATAGTTGGGGTCATCTACGCTTTTCCAATGTTTGCTGAAGAAATGCAATGTCTCGCCAGTTTTGCCTTGATCTGGCTTATCCTTAATTATTTTTGCTAACCCAGTAACTCTTATGCAACAATCTCTATTTCCCTTTTGAACACAAAGGAGATTTCCACTTTCGGGTTCTTCTGTATCTGTTTAACCTTTTCACTCCATGTATCTGTTGTTATCCAAAACTTGCCGTTAAAATTAATCAGCGTCACAGATCTGACTCGGGGTTGATCACCGTCTATGGTCGCCAAGAACGCATGTTGAAATCCTCAAGATTCAATAGTTCTTTAATATCCTCAGTTTCTTCAACAATTGTCAACACCTTGGCGTCTTGTAGTCTCATATTTGGGCGATGACATAAATCTTTAACGCAGAGATTGGATGTGCCGCGCAGGCGTAATCCCAGAAAATAGAAGCTTGATGGAAAAGAACAAAGTCAAAATCTCCTTTTTCCTTTTCTATTAAATCAAGTTTTTATTAGTCATAATACTTATTGTGGATTCAATAATGTTAAGAGACTTGAATCCAATATTTTCTCAAACGAGGGATCTGATATCACAAATTGCACACATCATTTCGGGTATTTGAGTCAACGTTCAAGAGAAGAGGAGATACCCGAAGAATGCATAGCGTGCAAAAAGGCTGTCGAATGTATGCTCTCCAAACCCAAAATTCCAAAAGTTGTTGAACAGCTGGAGAAAAATCACAATACTTTCCCCAAAAACAATTTAACCACACACAAAATAGATTCTGAGATTCCATTGGCTAAAGAAGTCAAAGAGCCCTCGAAAGAGTCTGCCGAAGAAACTGTGAATAAAGAGCGTAAAGAAAACCCAGAACTCAAAGTTAAAACGAAGCCGTTGACTACCGAGCCTTCAGAAAACCAGTTTGTAGTTGAAAACCTCGGCATGTTGTACGCATCATGGTCTGACACTGTACGGATCGATAGGGAAACACTATCGAGTTGGGGCAGAGAAATCAAGGAGATTGAAATTGAAACCGTTCACGGGAAAATAACCCGATGCAAAGTCAAGCCTATGGATTCAAGAAAAGGAAT
The DNA here is from genome assembly GCA_029879735.1 of Candidatus Bathyarchaeota archaeon. GTDB lineage: Archaea > Thermoproteota > Bathyarchaeia > Bathyarchaeales > Bathycorpusculaceae > JAOUPS01. Next base: position 17,260 of record JAOUPS010000026.1, read on the forward strand.
CATACAGATTCCTGATAAGATGCAGCTTAGCCTCGAAATTAGAAAAGGTGAGCTTGTGAGGGTTAAACCAGTAGGCGAATCTCGGAATGAAAGCACGTTAAGAAACATGATAGCTCGCATGCGTCTTGAGTTGGCGTATGCGCTGTGAGTTGACTTCATAGGAAAATGATGAGACCATGCTCTCTTTTTGAAAATCAATTACCTATGAGCCAATTTTAGAATGCGCACGCTTAGATGTCATTCAGCAAGCTATGCGAGTGCCCACACATCTGCCCACGTATCCACAAGTGCAGTAGCCGCCAACTGTTCGGACACCTCCGTCGACACCACAACCTGTGGGAAGAAGATTTTGCTCTAACTGCGGCAGCCCCGTGAGGACAGAAGACAAGTTCTGTGAAAGTTGCGGAGCAAGATTACGGTAGTCCGAAAACTTACATTAAGGAAAAAGGCGGTTCTTCATGAAGAGATTGTAGGTTTTGAACCACCCACAAAATTCATATAATAATATCTCCAATTCTTACTCTATCTTTGGAGGAAAAGCATTGCCTGTAGACGAGGAATTTCCTAGCATTTGACGTGACCAATTCACTTTTTGTGATCGTTGTGGAAAAAAGGTACCAGTAAGTCAGATTGGAGGTAAATGTATCACTTGTGGAAAGATGATTTGCACTAATTGTATGGTGGCTAGCGGAGGACGTATCTACTGTAAGGAGCACGCTCCTCCGCCACCTCAGACCGGGGGCGGCTGGGGATGCTTTATCGCAACTGGTGCATACGGCACACCTCTAGCCACGGAAATTCAAACATTACGCAATTTTCGAGATCGACGCCTTAACAAGAATCGTTTTGGTAAGAAGCTAGTGGCACTATATTACGAAATGAGTCCAGGGATAGCCAAGACAATATCTCTCAGTCAGTTACGTCGAAAAATTGTAAGAATTCTTCTAAGCCCTATTGTTGAGTTCTTCAAGAGACTGGGGTATTAATAATCAATGGCTGTAAAATCAGTCTTTGCTGAAAAACGCGATTTGTATGATTTGATTCCAGTTATCCAAAACTGGCTCATAGAGAACGGATACAATGTGACTGCTATTGCTAACAGAATCGATGCCAAAAAAGGAGAATCAAACATAACGCTCTTTTTAGAAAACTATCCCTCGGGCTGCTTGATAAAAGTACTTTCGGGCGACCAATTCTTCGAGAACTTAAAAGAATATCTTTCAAACCAACACCTCCTCAGCTATCAGATTTCTTGCCCCTACTGTGGTAGGGCAGTGGAAGCGTCGAAAAGCAAATGCCCGTTCTGTGGAGGATCTATAAAGTAATTGTATGAAAAAATTTAAAGAATAGACCGCCCAGGCTGATCCGAATTACTCACCCAAAACCTGGACTGTCGCGCGCGCTTGAAACCCTCTTAGTTCTGACTAGATCAGCTAGATCTTCCCACTCAGGCGTTCTCAAAACCACCCTGCAAACAACCTTGGCGAGAAGCTTCGGATAATCCTTCCAGTATTCGCAACTCTCACACTAACGCTATAACCTTCTGACACTTTTCAATTTCGCTAACTAGTGAGTCTAAAAGCAGAACCACGTTGATGCTTGTGTATACGGCTGCCAAGGTCTGCGATGCCAAAAAACACTGGTGAAACATATACTCATGGGGTAATACATACAGCACTAAGACCACCGAACAGTAAAAGACGAACCTGAAAGAGAGAAAAATACGGATGATTTAGCCTACGTAAACAAAACAATGTTTGTATATTCATTGAAAATAAGAAAGAAAAACCGCTTTCCAAAGATCAAACCTCAATGTCAAAAAGCTGGTGACAACCTTAAGCGACACAAAAACCTTGAGGTCGTATACAGAAGCATCAACCAGAACCAGTTTTTGTTGGTTAGTTTCCGTTCACGGCGAAAACAAGAAACGCAAAAGACTGAGGGTTCATGGTTTAAAGTGTGTAGTTGTTGTGCGTTGGTTAAGTTCATATTTTTTCGTAGATTTGTTAATTTTCATCTGTTTCTGCGTTTCTTGGAAGTTTTGGGTAAAATGGGGAGAATTTGCGAAAAATGGGTTAACAGTGTATTTTTTGTGTTTTCTTTGTTAAGTCCATCGATTCTTGTAAGTACTTCTAAGAGGCTGCGATGATCTTTTGGAAAAACATAAATATGCAGTATTATGCATAATGGTTATGCGTGGTCTATATGAGTAATGAAGACAAATACACGAGCATAAGAGTTAAGCGTTCTACAGTGGAAGAGTTGAAAAGCATAGGACGTAAAGGCGAAACATACAACGACATTATCCGTTGGCTCTTAACCCATAGACCCAAGCGTAGGGTTGCCAAAAAAGACGAGAAAAAACTATGGAAATAGATTTTCGCATAATCGTTCGAAAAAATTGGCCTCCCGTGTCACGCGCCTTATCTGACATTCAATTTATCAGAGCTAGGTTTTTAACTAAAAAGTGTAGGAGAACTGTTAAGAAATACTCGTGAAATATAAGGATATCCGGACACTGAGTAGTCTGTAAACGTGTCATCCAGAATGCAGGTATTTCAATAACAATTCTTCAATTTTCTCCGGTTTATCAGCCAACTCCTTCCGCAATCCACTATCCTTGTAAGATTCCAGCTTCTTTATTATTCCGTCTATCACTCTTTTTGGAAAAACACCATCGGCCTCGTAATAATTCCTGTCTCTCTTAAGGCTTTTTGCGGATTCACTGCAAGACAATGGAAGACTCTCATACTTCCTGCTTCTCATAACCTCCGTTTCAGTGTTCAAATTTTCTGCGATTTCTATGGCTTTTTTAGGGTTTTTCAATCCGTATTCCGCAGCCACTGCTATTCCGGCTAACAACAAATGTGTGTTTGCTGTTGGGTCGGGGGCTCTGAACTCGAAGGTTCGTGCACAGCTACCTGTTTTTTCAAGGTCTTTTCTAAATTTCCACCATAAGGGTATGCGGATTAAAGCCATACGGTTTCTTGTTCCCCAGCAAATATACATGGGTGATTCTTTACGGGAAACAAGCCGCAAATAGGAAACGGGTATGGTGTTTCCAAAGGCTGTCAGACTTGGGGCAAGCTTTAGTACCGCCCCAATCATCTGCTTTGCTTCAGCCGTCAAGTTTCCCTTGGAATCTGTGATTATGTTCTTATTCCTCTTTAATCCGCAAAGGTGGATGTGCATTCCATTTCCAGCATGTTCCATAGCTGGTTTAGGTGAAAAAGAGACAGTGACTCCATATTTTGCGCAAATGTTCTGGATAATCCATTTTGTAATGGTTACGGTTTGCGCTATCTTGCTCAGATCTTGCGGCAGGAACTCTATTTCGTGCTGTTCCATTGTATAACCAGTTTTGGAGTGAAATCTGCCGACTTCTGCATGCCCATATTTTGTTGCTATACCGATGTCTTCAAGCGTGGTCAAAACTTCGTTCCTTAAGTTTTCAAACTTGGCAAAGGGCATGGACTCATGATAGTTTTTTTCAGAGACTATTATTGGGAAAACGTTTTCTTCCTGCTTGTAGATTATGTAGAACTCCAGTTCAGCTAAAGCTTTGAGAACGATGCCAGTGGAAGAACGCAGTTTTTCTTCGGCTCTCAACAAGATGTTTTCAGGGGCAATGTCCAGTGGTTTTCCGTTTTCATCAAGGTATTCGCATAGAATGTTCAGGGTTGGTATTGAGCTAAATGGATTGATAAAGGCGGTTTCTGTTTTGGGCATTACATAGATGTCGCTTTTCCTCGGATCAATGTAAGAGAATAAGCTTGAACCATCAACCCTTTCACCAAATTCTAAGTTTTCGCGAAGTCTTTTCTCATTTTCAACCGTAAAACTCAGGGTTTTAAGGCGGCAGTCTTCGGGAATGTGACAAAGGTTTATGATTTTTATGTCTTTTTCCTGAACCAGCTTGATAATATCTTCTTTGGTGGAGCCTTGCGTTTTCATCTGGAAACATCCTTTAATGCAACTAATTGGAGAAATGTATTATTTCAGAATTCTCTTATTTTAACCCTCTCAAAATGAGACTTAACAGACAGGCTACTCGTCACATTTTGGGTTGTTATCCGTTTCTATCATATTGCCAAGTTTGAAATAACCTCTATAATAACTGCAGAGCATGTTGCATTTGGAGAAGCGGTTGCTGAAAGCTCCATAAAAAAGGTGTCTGAATTTGTCATATAGCTACTTCGGCGACGAAGTTGAGATGCTTGAGCGAAAGGTTAACGGAAGAACTGTCAAAGTAAAGTGGGACTGGGCGGACTTCAAAGATACCAAGGGCTTTCCAGTGGACGAGAACCTCATGGATTGGGTTATAGGGCAAGATCAGGCGCTAGATGAATGCTTTTTATGTTTAGATGAATGGGTGCACAAGCTCAAGTGCCTTGAAAGGGAAAAGTGGTACGGAAATTGGAGCCACCCAGATAATCCTAAACCTTTAGTCAAGACTGTGATAAGTCCTG
>JAOUPS010000027.1 GCA_029879735.1 Candidatus Bathyarchaeota archaeon
AAGACCCAGACAGAAAAACATAGAATAAATAAGTCGCGCGCGCTTCATTAAGGCTTACTTCGCCACACCCTAATTGTTTCATACCACAAAATTGTCGTGCTTGATAACCCAAAAATTAATGCGAAGATGCTGTAAAAGTTAACTTCTCTAAACTGAGAAAGGTAGAACGCAATAAGAGTTGTAAACATTGTTGCATATAACACATTTCTAGGAATGATAAAACCTTTAAACTTCACAAATTGCTTAAGAACCCCTACGTCAACGGCTTTTACTATATGATATTCGCCAGAAACTTTTTCGACTAAACCTAACTCAACCAGTTTATCTAGATGATAAACAGCCAAGGCAGGACTTGAAAAGCCAAGCTTCCTTTGAATCTGCCTAGGACCAGCGAAACTCTTTGAAGACTGCAATAAATACCAATAAACACGTAAAGTATTTCCCTTCAACTCGCTTGCAACACGTTCCTCATCCATATTCAAAACTCCCGAATCACTATCCTCCAATTATTCGTCTTACTGTTAATACTTCGCATTGAAAAATTGTATGAAGAAAGAATCTTGATTGAACTTAAACCTTCAAACATTATCACTAAATAAATTGGATTAGGGCGAATCCAATCAGGCCTAGTATTATGGCTATTGCAGCGAATATGATAATCGCTATGATGGAGATGGCGAGTCCTTTTAGCCATCCGCAGTCGAAGAAGTGTTTCACTAATGCGAGCCAGAGTATCAGTTGGATTATGGAAGCGATGATGCCAATAAAGAAAGCTCCAAAGAGTGCGCCAATCACTGTTCCAAGGATGACTATCCAGACGGCGTCAGTGAACCTTGCTTTTCCTTTTTCGACAAGTGCTCTTCCCGACAGCCAAAGAACTGGGGAAAGTATAATGGTGTTTACGATAATGTTTATGACAAGCGCGTCCAAATTGATTGCCAAATCAACACACCCTATTTAACTTAGGTTGCTGAGCTTAGGTAATTTGTTCTTATTCTTCACTTAAACTGCTTTTAAACTTATCCTACCCATTGTCAAACCACCAAACTTATGACAAAAAACCTTACATTCCCTTCGCATGCCTTCGGGTGCAAACGCCAATGAGACGTAAACGAAACGTCGTCTTGTGTCTAGACGCAGAATTAGTAGAAAAAACACGCGAATTAGGTTTTAATCTTTCAAAAACGTTTGAGAACCACTTGAAACACTTGATTAACGGTTTTAAGAACGTTTGCTCACTAAATAACGGAGACTCAATGGTTGGTAGCCCGGGAGAGATTCGAACTCTCGTCAGCGGGTCCAAAGCCCGCTATGCTTGTCCGCTACACCACCGGGCTTCGCAGTCTAAGTTTAAGCTAACTTTTTAATAAGTGATTTTTGATTAAAACCTTCCTCTCCCTACGTATTTTAAGCATGATCTTTCGAGTTTTTTCGATTGTGCCGGCTGCACCATACTTGGTTACGTCACCTAAGTTTAGAAACTTTATTATGTACTCGTAATTTTTGGGGTTTTTTCTTTCTAGGCTTTTTAGAGAACGTATTAACAGTGTATAGTCTATTTTGACTTTGTCAATTGAAGATTTTAGCCAAATATAGTTTTCAATCACATCCAAGAGTATATTATTCAGGTAGTGGGATGCCTCAATCGCCTTTCCAGAATTAATCAAAGAGTTTGTACGCATCACTGCACCTTGCAGAAAAGCTGAATTCAAATAATACTTCAGTTTCGTCCTAACCTTAAAATGAGTAGACTTAAGGGCTTGAGCATTTCGCTTGGTTGCGGTGTGTATTTCATCCCAAATTATTTTGAAAAGCTTTAGTTTGCCTTCTGCGGCTGCACTATCGGCTTTGTGCAGACCTGTTACTTCCAAGTATTCGTTGAACAGATCTCTCATTCCTAGTTCTGCTGTTGAGTCCTCGAGTTTCCCGAGGAATCGGCTGTTTGAAAAAGGTTCCAAAGCTATCTCCATCAAAACTCTTAAAATGTTTTCCAGAGCTACTGTGGCGAAAAGCTGTGCGCTTCGGAACTCTTCCCTTGAAAAGGCAGAAGTTGCACGGCTTAAGTATATGTCTGATTCTATAACGTGCGCTTCTGTCCGGATGTCAACTCTTTCAGGCGAACTGTAAGATTTAGCCATCAAAAGCTTTGTGTTAGTTAGAGACCAGTCCCTATCATAGAGGATTTGCATTTCATATATTTTCTGATCTATCTCCGGGGGGATTGGACCGTGAATCCAGCGTTTTTGGATGTGGTCCAGATCTATGAGTAAACCGCTGACCTCCATTCTTTCCACGTATTCATGATTAATGTTGCCTTTCTCAAGGATGAGTAGATCAACATCGCTTGAGGGCTTGGCATCTCCTCGGCTCCAGCTTCCAAACAACCCCACACCGTAAATGTTCTCTTTTGCTCTCATTTCTTTAACAATCTTCTCTAACGTTCTTCGTGTTTTTTCTGGAAGTTTCATCATGCGACCTTTTCTCCGCGTGAATCAATAGTGAGTGTAAGTATTCAAAATTTATGACCTCGATATTCTTGATTAAACCGTAAAATTTATATATTAAGACATTTCTTTTGGATAGTCACGCGGGGCCGGATGTGCTGCTTTCTGATTCCGAATATCCTATGAGGAACATGAAAAGGCGACGGTTATACACGCATATTAATTGGAGTAAGAGAGATGAGCAAAAAGAAAAACAGGGATCGTCAACGTTTAGTTGACAAATGTCCAGAATGCAGTAGCACAAACCTCATTCATGATTATGACACTGGTGAAACTGTTTGCGGCGACTGCGGGCTGGTTATACAGGAGCAAATGATGGATAAGGGACCTGAATGGCGTGCCTTCACCCAGGAAGAGAAAGCATCAAGAAGTCGTGTTGGAGTGCCAACATCATATTCCGTTCATGACAAAGGATTGTCAACAGCCATAAGCCAAATTGACCGCGACGCCTTTGGAAGAAAGCTTCCCCTATCCACACGTTTACAGATGTGGCGTTTAAGGAAATGGCAGATACGCTCAAGAGTACATTCGTCAATTGACAGAAACCTCGCCCAGGCAATGGCTGAGCTTGACCGTCTTTCAGACAAACTCTATATTCCACCGCCAATTAAGGAGAAAGCCGCAGTCGTTTATCGCAAGGCCTTAGACAAGGGCTTAGTTCGTGGCAGATCCATTGCAGCCATCGCTGCCGCCGCGCTTTATGCGGCTTGTCGTGGAAGCGGAACTCCGAGAACCCTTCGAGAGATTGCAGAATCGAGTTTAGTTGACAAGAAGGACGTTGCACGCTGTTATCGGCTTCTGCTTCGTGAACTTGATGTACAGATGCCCATTGCTGACCCGCTTACCTACGTTTCAAAGATTGCGGAAAGCACAGGAATTTCGGGTAAAACCCAAGGACTTGCAATACAAATTCTTCGTGAAGCAAAGAGGAGAAGAGCTTCCGCTGGCAAGGACCCAATGGGTTTGGCTGCCGCGGCACTATACATCGCTTGCTTGCAGAACGACGAGAAGAAAACACAGAAGGACATCGCCGAAGCAGCAGGGGTGACTGAGGTTACTGTAAGAAACCGTTATAAAACTTTGAAAAAGCAGCTGAATTTGGAGATTCCAGACTAATTAGATGGTTGTTGCTAGCTTTCTTCCTCTTCAAGTTCCATAATTATGGGACCGATGTATCCGCAGTTTTCACATACATATTTTTTAGGGGTCAGCCAATAATCAAGACTGCTGGATAAGTGAATTTTTGGGCTTCCACATCTTGGACAGTATATTTTGGTTGGTCTTCGACGCTTTAGTGTCCTAAATACTTCTCGTATGTCTTGTAGTAGTTTCATTTGGACTCTCACCTTGCGCGGAGGTTACTGGAGTTCAACGTTTTCTTCGGGATAGCCCAGCTTTATCAGGTATTGGCGGACTTTTTCACGGTGGTCTCCTTGAAGCATTATTTGATCGTTTTTCGCTGTTCCTCCGCATGCGCAAGAGTTTTTCAGTTTTTGGGCTAGACTTGGTAAGTCGGTGTCTTTGTTGTTTATGCCTTCCACTATTGTTGTTGCTTTGCCCCACTTTCTTGTTTCAAGTCTTATGCGGATTCTTTGTTGTTCTTTGCCGATTTCGCCGCACACGCACAAGTCTTTGGGAAGCCCACATATTGGACAAATGTCAGCCATGATGCTCAAACTGTTACAGTGCGATGGCGGTATATAAAATTTTCAAATCTACCTTCTATATTTCAATGTTTTATCGCAAATCTTGAAGCTCATTGACTTTAGGAAGGTTTTAATGACATTGATGCCTCTTCTAGCTTTATGAAAGTGCTTATCTTAGGTTGCGGAAATATAGGTTCCGTTGCAGCGGAAGACATCGGTAAAAGCATAGACTCGATTGAAGTTGTTGTTGCTGACAGAAATGAGACAAGGGCTAAACTGATTGCTGAAGGAATTAGTGAAAGCAACGTTTCATGGATTCAACTAGATGCAGCAAAACACAACGAATTAGTCAAGACTCTGGAAGATTTTGACTTGGCCATGGGGTTCTTGCCTGGAAAACTTGGCTACCGCCTAGCTGAAGCATGTATTGATGCGAGAAACGATTTGGTGGATGTTTCTTACATGGCTGAAAATCCTTTAACATTAAATGACAAGGCTATAAAAGCTGGTGTAACGATTATTCCAGATTGCGGATTAGCGCCCGGTATCAGCAACACTCTAGTTGGACATGCCGCAGGAAAATTTGACAAGGTTCAAACAGTTTGCATAATGGTTGGAGGGCTTCCAGAAAAACCTGTACCACCTTTAGGCTATGTTATCACCTGGTCTCTGGAAAGCCTCATTGACGAGTATACGAGAAAAGCGAGAATAGTTAAGGAAGGTGAAATAGTCGAGGTGGAAGCTTTAAACGGGTTGGAAGAAATTGAGTTTCCAAACGTCGGAAGGCTTGAAGCCTTCTACACGGATGGACTTAGAACCTTGCCGTATACAGTAAGTAATGTGGATAACATGTGGGAGAAAACACTGAGGTATCCGGGACATGCGGAAAAAATAAAGTTGCTTAAGGCTCTAGGATTTTTTGATGAAAAACAAATCAATGTTGAAGATGTAAGCCTGTCTCCAAGAAAGCTAACAGTTAAACTCTTTGATCAAAAGCTCCGGAGACCGGAAATCAGGGATATTGTAGCAATGAAGATTGAGGTTTCAGGCATTAAAAATGACAAGCACATGCGCTATGTCTATCACATGTTGGATCGATATGACGAGAACCGGGGAATAACTGCCATGGCGAGAACTACAGCTTATCCCGCATCAATTATCGCGCAGTTGATGCTTAAAAAAGCTGTAAAGGCGAAGGGTGTTGTTCCTCTCGAAAGATTAGGTGTGAGTGAAGAGTTTTTCTCTAAGTTTTTAAACGAGTTAGAGAAGCGGGAAATAAGAATTACAGAGGAAGAAAAATTTGCAGAGTAAGTTACGTTACATGTCCCGCTTCTTACATTTCGCATAAAAACTTTATCTTTATATTAAATTAAAACAAATTTGGACTGGGCAGCTATGTTTATCACAAAAACAAGGAAAAGAGACGGAAGAATTGTCGATTTTGATTCTAGCAGAATTAAGGATGCAATTCACAGAGCTTTCATTGCAGTTGAACTTGAGAATGGAAAAAGGGCTGAAAGCACAACTGAAGAAGTAGTTCAACTCCTAGAGAAAAAATTCGAGGAAAGGATTCCCTCGGTTGAGGATGTTCAAGACCTCGTTGTAGAAGTTCTAAAGAAAAGGGGCTACGAAAAAGTTGCAAGGGAGTATCAGGTTTATAGAAAGAAAAAGGAGGAGATACGGAGATTAAAAGAGAAGCTCGGGATAGAAGAGCCAAAACTGACGGTTAACGCTCTAGAAGTTTTGAGGAAAAGATATCTTTTGAGAGACGAAGAGGGGAATATCAGAGAAACTCCTGCTCAAACGTTTATGAGAGTTGCAAAAGCCATCGCGAAGGTTGACGGAAAATACGGTGGAAATCCGAAAGAAAGTGAAAAAATTTTCTATGAAATGATCGCAAGAGTTGAATTTCTTCCTAACTCTCCAACCCTCTTCAATACAGCAACAGAACTTGGGCAATTATCTGCGTGTTTCGTTTTGCCCGTTGAGGATTCTTTGGAAAGCATTTTCACCGCGGTAAAAAATATGGCTTTGATCGAAAAGAGTGGTGGAGGAGTTGGTTTTGATTTCTCCAAGTTAAGACCGAAGGGAGACATAGTCAAATCAACTAAGGGAGTGGCGTCTGGTCCTGTAAGTTTCATGCGTGTTTTCGATTCGGCGACAGAGGTCATAAAAGCTGGAGGAAAAAGGAGAGGTGCCATGATGGGAGTCTTAAGAGCCGATCATCCAGACGTGATTGAGTTCATAACTTCTAAACAGGAACCGGGAGTTCTTTCAAACTTTAACATTTCAGTGGCTGTTACTGATGATTTCATGAAAACCCTTGAAGAAGACGGAGAATACTGGTTAATCAACCCAAGAAAAAGAGAAAAAGTGAGAAAACTCAAGGTTGTAGATGTCTGGAATTTGATGGCTAAGTCTGCTTGGGATAGCGGAGACCCCGGAGTCATTTTCCTTGACGAAATCAATAGGCGTAATCCGATTTCAGAAATTGGAAGAATAGAGGCGACCAACCCTTGTGGTGAGCAACCGTTGCTTCCCTACGAATCTTGCAACCTAGGCTCCATGAATCTTTCTAGAATGGTTGAGAACGGGAAAATAAACTGGAATGATCTGAGAGAGACTGTGAGAAATGCTGTTAACTTTCTTGATAACGTTATAGACGCGAATAGGTTTCCTTTGAAGGAGATAGAGAAGATGACTAAGGCCAATAGGAAAATAGGTTTGGGTGTTATGGGGTTGGCGGATATGCTCATAAAGCTTGGGATTCCCTACGACTCTGAGAAGGCTTTGAAGCTCGCTGAAAAGTTAATGAAGTTTGTTACGGAAGAATCTAGAAAGAAATCCGTGGAGCTTGGTGAAGAGAGAGGTTCGTTTCCGAATTTCGATAAAAGCGTTTGGAAGGACAAGTACCACAGTATGAGAAACGCCACGATAACAACGATAGCTCCAACGGGAAGCATAAGCATAATAGCTGGTTGTTCCTCCGGAATTGAACCATTATTTGCAATTTCATTCATGAGGAACGTTTTAGACGGAACCAGACTTTTCGAGATTAATCCGTTGTTCGAGATAATAGCAAAAGAGAGAGGGTTCTACGGCGCCGAGCTTCTTGAGGAAATAGCGAGAACGGGTTCGGTTCAGGGAATTCAAGGAGTTCCTGACGATGTTAAGAGAGTTTTTGTTACGGCTCTAGACATCAATCCAGATTGGCATGTTAGAATGCAAGCGGCTTTCCAGAAATACACGGACAATGCGGTTTCAAAAACCGTTAATCTTCCTCATGATGCTACAGTTGAGGATGTAGAAAAAGTGTTTTGGCTTGCTTATGGGCTGAGATGTAAGGGAATAACTGTTTATCGATACGGGAGTAAACCAGAGCAGGTTCTGAACATAGGAGAAATAAAGACTGAAAAGAGAAGATTTGTTGCTGCCGAATCGGAATATGCAGGGGGCTGCCCAACAAAAACATGCCCATTCCCAAGTTAATCCATATCGTTGTCAGACCATATTGAATCCGAGTTATTGCTATGTAGAGATGCTCAATTTGAGTTTGATGAAATCTTTTTACATTTGAACAGAATGTTTTCTTCTGCAGACTATGACTGCTAGCAGTGTGGTCATCATGAGCAATGGCATGATTATGAGCAATGGAAACTCTGGAATCACATAGTATTGATATTCATATCCCATGTCTTCTGTTGTGATGGTATTATTGGCGTTATCTTCTGCCATGATTACATACGTTGCATTTTGCAGTATGGAAACTTTATGATTATTCGAGTTTACTTATTTGTTTGAGCACGTACTCGCGAATTTCGCTTGGTTTAGGTAGTTTAGCTGCAATTTTCCCATTTTTTATTAAAGGCTTAAGCATTGGCTCTGTTTTGCTTCCGCAACGTGGGCATTTTGGTTGAGGCTTGTCGAAGGGTAAGACAATGTCCGTTAGGCATTTTTGGCATCGCCAAACCTGTTTTCTGCCACCCATCTTCCCCTTCTTAGCACATAGTTTACCATTCATTTCAACTATGTCCATGGCGAAGTTAATGGTTGGAGCGTTGCTCACTGACGTACCCACTCCAAAAGCGTCTGCTCCAGCCTCGCTTAGTTCTCCAATGTTCTGCTCGTTTAAGCCTCCAGAAACAAAGATTCGTACATTGTTGAAGCCCCTTAAGTCAAGTTCCCACCTTACTTCACGGATAAGTTCAGCAAAATCTCCCTTTCTCGACCTTGGCGTGTCCAAGCGAACGGCATACAAACGTTCTTTCAAAGCCTCAGCCGCCATGATAGCTTCCATCTTCTCATCCGAATAAGTGTCTACCAAAGCAACTCTCGGAACGTCAGGCGGCATAATTTCATCGAAAGCTCTCCAAGCCTCAAATTGACCACCAAAAACTATTATTAAGGCGTGGGGCATCGTTCCAACAGGCTTTGCTCCTAAAAGCTTTGCTCCACTTAGGCTTGAAACCGCGTCGAAGCCACCTATGTATGTAGCACGGTCAATCATAGGAGACAGAGCTGGATGCATGCGGCGGATTCCAAAGGATATTAACGTTTTTTCTCCAGCTACCTTCCTCGCTCTTGCAGCACTGGTTGCCACGCCTGATGCTTGACAAATCAGACCAAGCATAGGTGTTTCGTATATGCAGAGTTCGCCGTACGGGCCTTCTATACGCATTACTGGCTCGCGAACGCCCCGACAGTCCTCATGATAGAATGCGCTTCCCTCAGGCATGGCATAAACATCTACGGGTATATTCTCAAATAGATGGGCTTCCTCTTCGATTCCGCATAGAATCCCCCAAGGCCATCCACATGGAAGCTTGCCGGGAGTAACATCCGCAACAACAGGCGTGTTTTCCAAACCCTTCGCTTCAATGACCTGTTTTGTCCTTACGAAGTAGATGTCTGTTGTTTCGCCTCGCTTTATTTCTTCATCTGAAGCATAATGAAACAATCTCATTTGTGAAGCACTCCAAATTCTGATTTACCAATAGCAAATATGTGGAATAAAACGTTTTTAGAATTCTATCCTGTGGCAGTCCATATTAAGAGGTTTATGAAAATCACTTCCATTATTGCTGCCATCAAAAAAATAACGTAAATAGAAACCAAACTCTTCATGGTCATTTCTCTGCTTAACGTTTTCTTTATCGTCAAGTATATGCCGTAGCCTTCAACTATTCCGATGGGTACACTTACCAACAGAATAATAGGTAGCACTTCAATACTGATTCCGCCATAAATGAGGTTGCTTCCACGTAGAATGCTTAGGAAAAGAATCATGATTGTGAAGACTATAGCGAAGGTTCGTGGATGCTCAAGCACGATATGCGCATATTTTTCTCTTTTGAAGAAATCTAAGATTACTAAATTAACGTAGAATGTCATACCCAGCAAGATGAGAGAAATTACGAGAACGTTATTTGTGAAAAGCATCACAACAGCTAGAAACTGATTGGCGAGAACGTCGCCTAGGATGTTGAAGAAAAGCACGTTCTGAACATAGGAAAGAGCCAAAAAAACTAGAAAAGCTAAACCGAGAAGCATAGTGGTCTTTTTTGCATCCAAACAGGTCTAACACTCCTAAAGAGTAGAAATAAAGGAAGAAAACAATAGTTTAAACATTTCTTCTAAAACTTCGAAAAACAAAGCTGGGATGATCGAAATTCCCAAGAAGATTAATACTGTTAATAAGACAACTGCTACTGCGCCAATCATCCTGTTTCATAAAAACGTTTAAGCGGGCGCGATCCCAAGAATCTGTCATTTTTGCGTTGGCCAGATTACGCTAAAAACGCTTTAGCTATGTCGAACATACCAGAAAGAGAATTGGATAATTACGCGTGTGCGAAAAGGTTTAAGGTTACTCTTGTATAATGATATTTGGATATGATGTCAGATGTCACTTGATGAAACCGCTGCTAAGGTTTCACTTTTTATGAAGATCGTTATTATATCTTTTGTCGTTGTTATGATTTTATCTTACTTGACCGCGATGATTTTGGGTCCTTTAATATTCTTCTTTACAGAGAGCGGAAGCAAAGTTGCTAGTAGCCCCGTTCGCCTCGATTTTTATCTCGCGGGATTGCCTTATCCCATTTCGATGGAAGCTAACACAGGATTATGCTTCCTCTTTTTGTGGCTAGTCTATTGTGGAGCCTTTTTCGCATCCTATTTTTCCGGAGAAAAATTCCACCGACTCTTAAGAAAGCCAGGAGGCTACACATATGGTGATTTTACTAGAAATTTCCTCTTCTCGATGCCTATCATAACGACCCTCCTTTATACGGCTTTGGTAGCACTTGTCATTCTACAGGTAGTCTTCGGAATCTCGTCTGGTCCAAATATAGTCTCGAAAGAGCCAAGTCAGCTGATTATGTTCTTTTACCTGACCTATTCTCCTGTTGCTGAAGAGTTAGGTTTCAGGCTGATTCCCATAGGACTACTGACCACTATTAGCCTATCAATCATTGCAAGAAAAAACGTTAGATCTAGAATAGAATTTTTGAAAATAGCTTTCCTTGGGTTTTTATTTCCGGATAAAGCCAAAGAAATCGCTGGGGCTAAAAGCATCCATAGGTTCGGCCCTCTTAAGGGAATAGCCATCTACGAGTGGATATTTATTCTTTTAACGTCGGCCTTTTTCGGGTCGGCCCACTACCAATTTGGAGGTTGGAACATTGGAAAAATAACGACATCCTCGATTTTCGGAGCGGCCTTAGCGTTAGCTTACCTCATCTACGGAATCCATGCCCCCATCCTGATGCACTGGTGGTTTAACTACTATTATGAGGCATACTTCCAAGCTTGGCACCTTAACTCAAGCATTTCATGGATGCTCTTCATAATCCTGCTGTGGCTAATAACACTCATAGGAGGAGCCATCGGCTGGTTCTTGATATCGACCAGAATAGGAAAGTCTGTAGAGCGTCCGCTACAGTTCTGATTGAAATCGCCAAGAAAAACTCAAGTTACAGTTGAAGAGGATATCGCGAATTAGATAGATCAACAAATCGAGAAGTTAAGGTTTAACCTCTCGTTCTCATACTACTGAACATACTCTGATTATGCATTTTTGCGCATCTTGGGTTCAGGCGCACGTTAGTAACTGGTAAAAACTTAATGAATTGAGAGAATTTAAAATCGGACTAAAGATAAAGAGGTTTTTGGGTTTGGATAAAAATTTTATGAACCAGAAGCTTAGATTCTCTCCCGTTCTATTTCGAAAAGCACTGTTCCACCGTCTGTGTAGGGCTTTCCAGGATCTAAGCATTGAATATAACCCTTCTCGCCTTCTTCTGTTGCCAGACCTAACTGTTTGAAGCTTATCCCACGGCTTAAAGGAACAATCATCGAGAGCACACAGCCGAAAGCGTGGATACAAATACTGTTGGTCTTTTCAACGGCAACTTTCGGCGACTCTACAACTATCCTGTCTCCAACCTTAAAAACTTGACAGTTTCCACGTATCTCCTTAACAGTTATAACCAGACGATATTTTTCCTCTCCATTCATGAACGTCACCTGGCTTCGTATTACTATAAAAGAGAATGATTATGAATCTTCCGCAAAACGGCAAACACTTAAAAGTCATTGTGAAAGGGATAATTGCTAATTGGAAAGGTGTGAGAAATGCAAAATCGTCCAACCATAATCGCTGTTGGGAGAACAAAATTCGGGGAACACTACGAAAAGAAACCCGAGCGATTAATCGAAGAGTCTTGGCTCAAGGCTTCAGAGGGAGCGAGTATAGAACGTAAGGACCTAGAAGCCTGCTACCTCTCGGACTACTTCCTCCCAATCACAAACAAGCTAGGACTGGAAGAGGGATTCCTTTCAGAACTCACAGAACTTCACGTCCCAATGGAGGTGACCCGTTCCTTCAGCTCAGCTCTACTAAACGCTTGTAACGCCATCCAAGCTGGAAGATACAACGTGGTATTGGTTGGCGGAATAGAGAAAATGACAGATAGATGGGACAAAATCCGCGACGACTTAATGCTTCTAGAAGACCCATGGAGCTATTATGCTGGATGCACACCGGAAGCAAACCACGAGCTCATGCTCAGAGCCTACATAAAAAGATACGGAATAACAGGCAAAAATCTTGAAAAACTAAACATTGCCTTGGCACAAGTTTCAGTTAAGAACCATCTAAATGCCATAAAAAACGAGTATGCGCAGTTCCATAGGAAAATAACGGTTGAGCATGTCTTAAATGCGAGAAAAAGTGCCAGAAGACCTCTGGGACTTTATGATTTTGCACCAATATCTGACGGCGCAACCGCTCTTATCCTCGCCAGCGAGAAAGTTGCCAGAAAATTCACAGATAAGCCAGTTAATATACTTGGCTCTTCCTCCGCAACGGACTATTTGACCTTTCCAGCAAGAGAACGCATGACACGTTTCTTGGTGAGCGAGACAGCCATGAGAAACGCTTTGAAAATGGCGGGGATAAGCCTTTGGGACATACAAGTTGTTGAGCTTTATGACCAATCCACAGTTATGGAGATGATCTCACTTGAGGATTTAGGCTTTTGCGAACTTGGAAGAGCGTGGATGAGCATACACGAAAGCTGCCAAGATTACAGAGGCTATTATGAGATAGATGGAAGAAAACTTTTCGTAAACATGAACGGCGGATTAAAAGGGGACGGAAACCCGTTGGGCGCAACAGGCGGAGCCCAAATTTTTGAAGTTTTTAAGCAGTTAAGGGGAGAGGCTGGTGAACGGCAAGTTGAAAGCGACAGAGAATTAAAGTATGGGTGTGTACTTGAGCTTGTGGGGTTCGGAACTAAGGGTTATGTTTACATTTTGGGGAGAGATTAAAAGTGAGTAGCGAACCGATAGAGAGAAGAGTCTCATACCTCGGTGACAGGTTAAGAGGCAGACGCTGCCTGATCTGTGGGAAGGAATACTTTGAGATAAGGGATTACTGCGGAAACTGCGGGAGAAAAAGCTTCGGAAAAATGGTTGACATAGACCTATTCTACGAGAAGGGTAGACTGGAGGTATGCACCTTTGTTAACGAACCAACAAACAAGTTCACAAAACTAGGCAGCTACATCTACGGCATAGTCTCATTCCACGACGAGAAAATACGTGTTCCAGGAAGACTTACAGATCGAATAATAAAGGACAACGAAGAAATTGATTTTTCAGCCCTTGAAGGGAGGGAGGTTGTTCCAAGGTTTAGGAGACGCTATTCCGTGAATAGAAGAGATGTCATTCCAACAATCTCTTTGGCTTTCACACTTGCCGATGAGTATTATCCACACCAAGAATACGCCATTGTTAAACCAAATAAAGAATATGATGCACCTGGAATAGTAGGCTATGGAGCCTACACCTCAAAGTTTAGGATACAGGAGACAAACATTGAACGTTCAGTTCCATTCATCGACGAAGACGCAATAACGGCTGCTGTGGAAGCTGGAAAACTCGCGTTTATTCACTCTGGAGTTGACAGTTCACTCGTTGGCAAGATTTATGTAGGCTCAGAATCCAATCCCTACGCTGTTAAACCTATAGCTTCGAAAGTTGCACAGGTCCTAAGACTAGGCGAGGAAGATGAGGACGTGCAAGGGGTTGACGCTGTAGACACGGAATTCGCATGCAAAGCGGCCACAAGTATGTTTAAGGACGCAGCCGCTCTGGTTAACTATCCGAAATCAAACATTCGATACGCCATGGTTATAGGTGCAGACAATTCACAAGCGGCTCCAAGAAACTGCCCCGGCGGAGAACTAGACCTATTCGTCGGATATGGCGGATGTGCATATATCTTCGGAAAACATGATGTCATAGCCGAAATTGAAGGATGGTACTCCTGCACTTCCGACACACCTGACTTCTGGAGAAGAGACGGTGAACCATACCCGATGCACGGTGGAAGATTCACCGGAGACCCAGCATACTTTAAGCATGTCAGAAAAGCCGCCAAGAAACTGATGGAGCGACTTGATTTGCAAGTGGAAGACATCAACTATTTTGTTGCCCACCAGCCAAACGTTTGGTTCCCTGTGAAAATTGCAAAGGAACTTGGATTCAAAGAAGAACAATACCTACCTTCACTTCAGGTAGCCAAATTTGGAAACACATACTCGGGCTCTTCACCTGTGGGTCTAGCGGCTGTTTTAGACATATCCAAGCCGGATGAACGCGTCTTAATTGTGAGCTATGGTTCAGGAGCTGGAAGCGACGCTTATTCACTTATGACTACAAGTCAAATACTAAACAAACGACAACGCCAAAAACTCACGGTTAGTTACCAAGCAGAGAATCCTTTCTTGGAATATGTAGACTATGCAACCTATAGGCGATTAAAACTTGGAATGTAGCAAATTATTAATAAACCCGCAACAATTAGACATGGATGGAGTATAAGCCATTGTTTGCGCATGAAATAATCAAAGTCATATACTCACCCTTCAAGGCATTCAGAGAAATAATTCAAAACCCAAAATACATAGGACCAATAATGGTTATGATTCTTTTCATAGCGGCATACACGGGATATAGTTATGTTGCAACATCTAAGCTGTATGATGAACAAACTTTACCCATAGCTTCAAAGGGAGATGAGTGGACAGAAAACGGTGCTTTATGGACATCGAATGCCAGCGTCGTCACTGAAAGTGATGATTGTCTAAGCGGAGGCTGGTATGGAAACAAAAGTATAGAATTCTCTATCGTTAATGATGCGCAAATCTGGATGCAGTTAAACCCTGCAGAGCCTGTAAACTGTTCAGGCCCAGAAGGCTATAAGGAAATATCCTTCAGGATAAAGATGATTTATCCAAACACAACTGAGCCTGATAACGCAAGGCTTTATCTTTTTTCTGGTCAGGTAGAGTATTTTCACTACGATCTAACAGAACAGTTTGTTTCGTTCAATGAAAACGTATGGAATAATTTGACGGTCACTATAGGACCTGAAAGTGAATGGTTAGAGAAGAGCGTCAACGCTGACTGGAGTAGTGTGACTAGTTTAGGGTTTAAATTCCTGTGGTCTAAAGATGCAGATTTAACCGTACGTATTGATGGATTGTTTTTCCGAGGTGTTTTCAAGCCAATTATTGAAAACGTGGCTATGTACGCGTTTAATTTTTCAGTGGGTGCTTTTATGCAGTTCACCATTAAATGGGTTATTCTTAGTGGTCTACTGTACATAATGATTAAGGCTTTTGGAGCTAAAACTGCCTGGAGGCCTTTGCTGATCTTAGTTGGATTCGCCCTCATAACCATGTTCATTCAAGCCGCGATAAACGCTGTTGCATTCTCAACCTTGCCAAGGATTTATCGTCCGTTTGAACTATTTGGTGGTGTCGAAGGAGAATTTGAAATCGCCTATAACAATTTTTTGGAGGAAATATGGCTTGTTGACCAGATTTACAGGTACGTTCAAATAGCAGTGCTCGCCTGGACTGTTGCATTGTGTGCAATTGCTACTCGCGAATTGGCTGAGTTTTCATGGACTAAGAGTTTACTTGTGGCTATAGTGGCTTACTTCGTCAGCATGATGGCCGAGAGTTTCATACTTGGATTTTAAAGCTAAAAGCCGACTGTCCTCATCATATTTGCCAGTCTTCATGCAACCACAACAGCAAGACACAGTTATCCAAGCTCCTGAAACTCAGAGGATGACCATAAACCCTGTTTTTTCACTACAATGGACAGTAATAGCCTTCATTTTCGCAATAATTGTCTGCATACTCTTTGTTTATATCCGGCAAGAAAATCAGCTAAACTCAACCCTGTCGAAGCATTACGTTACGAATAAACGCTTAGCAAAATTTATATGGCTGTGCGTCTTTTCTGCATGTAACTAGCCTTACCAAACCTCCGGTGTCATTAAGTGACGCATGGATCTTGTTGGAAGAGGCTGGTTCCGCGATAAGGACGAAAACTGAATATGCCAAGAAGGCTACCAGAAAAAACAAAAAGCGCTAAAAGGAAACTAAGAAGGCGTGGGAGTAAAAGGCGGTACCTCCCAAGCAAACCATTTTTACAAAAAGCACCCATATGGAAAAATCAAGAATTAGAGGTTGTTATTGATGACATTGGAAGCAGGGGCGATGGAATAGCGAGAATACATGGCTATATGATTTTTGTTCAGGGAAGTAAGGTGGGGGAACGCGTTAAGGTCAAAGTTGTATCGGTTGGAGGCAAGTTCGCTGTCGCGGAAAGAATAGTTTGAACGGGAGGATGAAATTGAAAATAAAGGACTTGCGAAACGGAATGAAACGCGTTAGCGTGGAAGCTAAAGTCACAGAGAAATCAGACACCCGCGAAGTTATGTCCAGATTCAAAGACGCGACATACAATGTTGCAACGGCAATGGTTGGCGACGAAACAGGCACAATAAAACTGACGTTATGGAACGAACAAATAGATCAGGTAAACGTCAACGACACAGTCAAGGTGGAAAACGGTTATGTCACAAGCTTCAGAGGAGAAATCCAACTAAACGTGGGAAGATACGGAAAATTGACAGTTGAGCAGACCGAGTGATAGAATGCCAATCTGAATGGAATGGATTTTTGTTAATGAGACGAGAGGTGAAACGAATGGTAGAAAGAAGAGACTTCGGCCGACGAGGAAGCAGGTTCCCTCCGAAACCCGTTGAAATGGGAAAAGAATACGAAGTCGACGTTCAGGAGACAAGCCGCAGAGGAGAAGGCATAGCTCGGATACAAGGTCTGGTAACTTTTATACCAGACGCGAAGCCAGGCGACCACGTTAAAATAAGAATCACAAGGATAAGCAGGAGATTTGCAGAAGCCGAAGTGGTTAAAGAAGAAGCACCCAAAGAAGAGTGAGAAAAGCTAAATTAAACAAGATTTTCCAGTCTCCATCTTCCAACAACTCGGAATACTCCAAAAATATCCTCGGTTTAAACGTACAGATCACTAGACGCGCGCGCCGATACCCCTTCCCCTATGTTTTCTGCGTTAGTATAGAAAAAGACTACTAGGCTTCAGCGCAGATATAGTTCTCGTTTTGCAGTTCTAGTGGGCATCCTCCGCCGCAGATTTGCAGTTGCGGGCAGTCTTTGCATTTTGGCTCAGCGTATTCTTTCTTTCTTATTCGCACCGCAAGCGGATTTTTCCAGATTTTTTGCCAATCATCTTCGAGAATGTTGCCGAGGCTTTCAAAGTAGCTTTGACATGGGTAAACGTCGCCGTTTGGTCCGACACACATGTTTATTGTGGCGGCTGTACATGATTTGACGCCTAAGCCTAGTTTAACGGGGTCTAAGCGGCAATATTGAGTTGGTGTATACCATAGAAACTTTAATCCAAGCTGATCGGCTTTATCACGGATCTTGGGCAAAAGATCATTCAATGTGTCAAGTGGCAAGGCAAATTCTTCGCTTATCACATTCGCCTTCCCTGAGTAGATCAGGCTATTGCATCCAAAAGCGGCAACTCCAAGTTTTTTCAGAAAGTCTATTGTTTCCAAAAAATCTGCAGCGTTATATCTGCTAAGAGTGGTGTTTGTGGTCAGGTAGATTTGTGTCGAAACAATATTCTTGATTCCAGCAACAGTTTCTTTCCAGCTTCCTTTGGTTGCCGTCATCGAATCATGGATTTTAGGCTTGTGAGATTCAAGAGTCACCTGAACGAAGTCTAATCCAGTTTTCTCGAGAGTTTCCACATAAGCTTTGTCTTTTAGTCTCCTGCCATTGGTGATAAGCCCGGTGACCATTCCATTGTTCTGTGCGTAAAGCAAAAGTTCTGGTAAGTCTTCGCGCAAGGTCGGTTCTCCTCCAGTGAAGGTTAAGATGAACACTCCGATTTGACTAAGGCTGTTGATGACTTCTTTCCATTGTTCTGTGGTAAGCTCAGAAGTTTCATGGGGTCCGCCAGCATAGCAGTGAACGCAGTTGTTCTGGCATCTAAAGGTGAGCGCTAAATCCATGCGTAAGGGGGCTGAAAACTGGTGGGTGAATGGTTCCTCGGTTTTTACGTCGAGAAAAGATATGGGACATACCTTCTCAGTCTGCGCCAGTGTACTGATTGTGTAGATGAGTTTTTCGTAGTCTTTCCTTGCTGTTTTCGAGTCTACTCTGTAGATGCGGCGAACCTTTTTCAAGGCAACATCTGTGGACATTCCTTGCATGAAAAAGTAGGCGTAGGCCGTCGCTGTCTCGTTGAGATAAAGGACTGTGTTGGCGTTGATGACCATGACCCCTTGTCCCTCTGGTCCGACGCGAAGCTGAAGAGCCAAACCGGCAAATCTGTCTTTTCCTCGATAGGTGTAGCGACCGTGCGGAATCTCAGGCGGGCGTAAGATTTTACGTAACAAACTCATGTTTCAGCCCACCCCTCCGCTCGCACAGGCGCAGGCGCATGATACACAGGCACACACGCAAGCGCATGCTGCGCATGCACAGACGCAGCTAGCCTCGTGGCGGGCAGGCTCTGTTGAAGACTTGGCGGCTGGCATTGGAAGAATAGCGTTGGCGAATTTTTCAAGGTTAGCTACGATGTTGTTTGAAGTGTTTTCCACAGCGGTTGCGATGTTGTTTGCGAAGTCAGCGCCTGGAATTGTTGGTGGCTTCGCTGATTGAGTAGGATTTTCAACGTTTGGTTTGTATGTGGGGTTGGGGTGGTAATGTTGATAGCCGTACCAGTACCACAGCCAGAACGGGCTCGGCTCGAAGGCTCTGTCATGGAACGTTGTTTGTGTGCGCGATTTATGATCTGAGTCTAGCAATAGCCACAACAGTTGTTCGTCGTAAGCTTTTGAGGCTAACTCTGGTGTGCCTGCCTGTTCCACTTGTTCCCAAGCCTTCGCCACGATTTTTCTGTAGTAGTCGATTGTGTCGCGTCTGCAATATCCGCGTGTTTTTTGTTCGACAGCATCTCTGAGATACGTTACTGTTCGCGCTAGTTTTTCTTCGTCTAGGGTTCCGTCTTTTCTGATTGCTCTGAGAAAGTCGCTTTCATAGTATCGGAGAGGTGTTTCACGCGTTCCAGTCTTGTTCTGGAATGGTTGCATGATTTTCAGTTTTAGTGAGGGGTTTGTGGACTCAATCCATATGGCTCTCTTCTGTAATAGACTGTAGAGGATTTCTGTTACTATCTTTGTTGGTTTCATGTCGAGTAGGTAAGAGGCTTCTACTGCTGTTAATCCGCGTCTTATTCCGAGGGTTTCCATGCTGATTTTGGGTATCAGATAAGGTTTCTTACGAACCACATAAACAACGACTCCTATTACAGCGATGAAGAAACCAAATGTCAAAAGTGCAGCTCCGTACTTCTGGAAAAAAGCAACTAAACCAGAAGGCTGCTTGTCATAGTATTGCACGTATTCTTTGGGGAAAGAAACTCCAACAGGATACTGCGCATCTTTGGCAAGGTTTTCCTTTTCAAAGAAAATTGCTAATCGGCCCTCTTCCATAATTGTACCGTTCCAGTCCACGCCTAACAATGTTTTTACCTGACCTACAGTGACATCAGAGGGCAAAACAATCAACACACGAAGATCCTGCACTCTTACAGGCCACCATACTGGAATGAACTTCATACCAACATTGTCTTGTGTGTCTTCATATATCATGTGAGCAACGTTTGTCATGAGGGTGAACCAGATAGTTTGCCCAGCTTTTAAGGGTGTGTAAAGGTTGACCCTCACTTCATAATCGCTTCCGGAACTTACGTCAGTAGCTGTAAGGGTGTGTCCATATTGGTCTTTGGCTGAGCCTATTGTGAAGTCGCGTTGAGGTTGACCGATAAGTACATAATTTATGTTTAGGCCAGAATCTAGTGTTATGCTTATGTTATAGAATAGGTCGATTGTTCCGTCTTGGTTTATCCATATTTTTACCCATTCTTGATTAAGATAATATGTTCTCTCTTCTGCTGCAACGCCTGTAAACGTCATTAGAACGAATGTGACAAGCAATGCTGCTAGCAAAGGGTGTTTTTTCACCATTTTGGTTCCTCGGTTATCTCAAAAGTCTGCCCACAATATGGACATGTCGCATATGGTACTCCAGACACAATTTTAATCCGGTTAGCGTCTACAGAGGCTGAACAGTTGGGGCATTTAAGCCCCACAGTCCTCATTTGTCCAGATACTTCTAGCTTTTGGATTATTGTTTTTGGTTTTTTGGTTATGTAGTAGGCGATTCCGAAACCGACAACAAACAGCATAGCGGCAATAATCAGTCTTGTAGCTTTTAATTCAACTGAAATGCCTGTCCCGGTAGACCAGGCGAATATGATACCGAAGAAGAATAGAACTGCAATTGCAATTACGCCTAGCGCTCTTGTAAGGTTCACAGATTATTGGTGCAACCTCTCACAATTTAACCTTACCCTTTACATTAGAAGTTTCATGTCGGATAATCTTGACGCGCGCCTCGTAAAACTCCTCTTTTCTTTGAGGTTCAGAAGAGTACAATGACTTGTTGGTTTAGAGCTTGAAGAAGACTGAGAAGCTGTTGTGTCAGCAGGCTCAGGACGCACGTCAATTAAATAGTCAAATGCAATACGTTTAACGGTAGTTAGCGAAATGCCATGACGAATGTAAGGAGCGTTCATATGAAAGTTAAATGGAAGATACGGCATCATATTAAGCCAGGTGATATAGGATATCTTACTTATCTTCACGGGATCTTATATGCAAAAGAATACGGCTACGATCAAACATTCGAAGCGTATGTTGCAGTTGGGCTCGCAGAATTTGTTCAATCGTTCAGCTCCGCCAAAGATCGAATTTGGCTGGCAGAGACAAACGGTCAAATCATTGGTTCCATCGCCACTGTCGGGCATTCAAAAGTAGATGCTCAACTTCGCTGGTTCCTCGTTCATCCTAACTATCGAGGGCTTGGTATTGGAAAAGAACTCTTGAAGGAAGCGCTTCAGTTCTGCAAGGAGCGCAAGTACAAAGTCATATTCCTCTGGACCACAAGCGAACTAATAGAAGCCAGCCATCTTTACACATGCTTTGGCTTCAGCAAAACCGAGAAAAAAACGCACAAAATCTGGGGAAAAAAGGTCACAGAAGAAAAGTATGATCTGCATCTGTAAAACGATTTGTAAACCTCTAAAACATGGCGCATTCACGGAATAAAAGGTCACCATACGCTTATTTTAACAAAATAAGGCTAATGTGGGGTCGCGGGGATTTGAACCCCACCCCCAGTGGAGACGTCTCCCGCAAAATCCCCCTTTTTTCTTGGAGCAATCGATTGGTTACAGGATATTGAAGTAGAAGAAATTTAGTGAAGTTTATTACACTTTATCTATCTGAACTTCATGTTAAGCGCGCGTGCTTTAGGTGAATTAGATTGGACACCCAAAGCCTTTGTGACTGTGGCACAACAGCAACATAAGGTTAAATGCGTGCGGTGCTTGCGTAGTTTACATGAGGCGGTTTGTATGATTTTCATAACTCTAGGCAAATGGAAGCAAGCGCCCAAAAAGGAAATGATTGATCAAGCCACCAAAAGGTTAGAAGAACTCGAGAAGCAAGGCATCAAGATGCGTGTCCACTGGACTCTGGGACGCTATGACGTAGTCGCATTTACGGAAGCCCCAACCGAAAAGGACG
>JAOUPS010000095.1 GCA_029879735.1 Candidatus Bathyarchaeota archaeon
TTCTTTTTCTCCATCTTGGTCAACTTCTGTAATTATTACTCCTAAGAACATTTCTCTAATGTTCATGTCGTTATCAATGTTCACTTGAAGATTGCCATTTCCTAAACACAATGCCCATGGCAAATTGCATCACCTAGTGGTGGTGCTCAATAAGTTTATGGTACTCCTCTGGCGTCATAAGGGAACGGAACGCCCTTTCCACTACCTCATTCAGAGCAGGATGAATATGCATCCCGTTAATTATCGGCTCTGCACTTTGTTCAGGGGTGTACATGAGGTTTATGATCTCTTGTATAAGAACAGAGGCGTAAGGACCAATTATATGTGCTCCTAAGATCTTCATGGTTTCCTTCTCAACGATTACCTTGACAAAATACTCTTTTACACCCATGGCTTCTCCTTTAGCAGTGTTTTCGTATCTATACATTCCGATTAGCACATTGTCTTCTCCGTATTTCTCAATTACTTCTTTCTCTTTGAGGCCGACGCTTCCAATCTCAGGATACGTGAAGACAGCGTGTGGTATCGCGTGGTAATCCACCTTCATTTTCCTGTTCAGGACAGCGTTGTAGTAGACGACTAGAGATTCGTAGTTTGCCACATGCTTGAAGAGGTGCATACCGTTTGCGTCTCCAAAAGCCCAGATGTTTGGTTGCGAGGTTTCCAGATACTCATCAACGATGATCCATCCCCTCTTGTCTGTCTTTATTTCCCCTCTTTCAGGATGAAGCACATCTGTTATTGGGCCTCTTCCTGCAGCGACTAGTATCTCGTCTGCTGCTATCACAACTCTTTCTCCGTTCTCCCTGCTCACTGCGATAAGCCTTTTCTCACCTGTCGAAGTCTTTTCTGCTTCACGTACCTCATGGTTGGTGAGGATTGCCATGTGTTTTCCTAATGCTTTCTTAGCCAGCGCTGAGACTTCTGGTTCCTCTTGTTTGAGAAATTGGGGGTTTCTGCCGATTATGGTGACTTTCGATCCCATCGCGGAGAAGAAATGTCCGTATTCCGCAGCTATGTAGCCTCCACCCACTATGGCCAAGCTCCCAGGCAGTTGATTCATACTGAGAACTGTGTCGCTTGTCAGATAACCTACCTCGTCCAGTCCTTTTATGGGAGGTATGATAGGTTTTGATCCAATGCACAAGAATATCATCTTTGACGTGATTGTCTCGTCACCCGTCTTCAGCGTGTATGGACTGATAAATTCGGTAACAGCAGGGTAGTAATCTATGTTCTCAGAGTGGGAAAGCCCCTGACGGATCATGTTTATGTCCTTATAGATGAGCGCCCTCATCCTTTCCATGACTCCTCTAAAATCTACTTTTCTGATGTCCACATCTATGCCGAGTTCTCCTGCTCTACCAATCGTCCTGACCAACTCAGCGGGATAAAGCAACATCTTCGATGGTATACAACCTCGGGTCAGACAAATCCCCCCAGGTTCATCCTTATCTATGACAGCCACCTTCATCTGTGGGTTCTCTTGAATCATGACACCCACAATATTCATCGCTGAACCTGTTCCTATTGATATCAGATCGTATTCCTTCATTTCAAGCACACCGGTTGTAGTAAGAAAGTGGAGGTTTTTAAGTGTGTGTGACTGTGATGCGGCAGTAACAGCAAGTGGTATTTCGTTTATAGCAAGACCCCGATTAGATAAGCAACCGACCCTACCTGCATGGTTAGAAAGACTCTTTTCTTCAATCGGAAGATTCTACCTTTTGATTGATCTTTCATCAATGATTTTTAGACAAAAAAATAAGAAACCACAGCGCGCGCGGCGTGTGCATCTCTCCTATATTGCGCTAATGGGAAACTTAACAAGTTTTAGTGGTATGTAAATAGCCTCTTCCCTTGCATCCTTCAAGAGCCCAAACCCTTTTCTAACCTCTTCATCTATCAAACCCTCCTTCAACTCCCTTTTACCGCGGGGAACCCTTAAACCAACCACTACGTCCGGACGTCCGAGATAGTCTTTGCACAGCCTGAACAAAGCCTTCAAAAAATTCGCCTTAGTGGCCGTTTTACCTCTTAGCCTCTTCAGAAAATTCATCACGGAATCGCGGCATATCTCCCGTTCACACTCAAAAAACCTCTCAAGCAGACGTCTGTATTTCTTAGCCGTCGAAGGCGATCTGCTTAAACCATCTACAAGAAAATTGTAGAAATCATTCAAATCTATCGTTCTGCAGCGAATGGGGCTTAAAAAAGGAACGCTGGCGATCCGGGGTTCAAATCCCCGCGGCCACCGCTGCCCCACCATAAGGAATCGGGGATATTTACTTTGGGCCTAACAGATTCGGAATCTTAAGGCTAATATCGTATCACTTAACGCGGTCACACCTTAGTAATTTCATAGCCTGCGTTTTTCCAAGCAATAATACCGCCCAACACATTATAGACTTGCTTAAACCTTGCTTGACGTAGAATACTCGCTCCCAAACTAGCACGATTTCCAACCTTACAGATTACTACAATTGGTCGATCTTTGGGCAATTCTTTGATCCGGTCTTTGAGGTAGCCCGAAAAGATGTTGACGGATCCAGGAATGTGACCTTGCTCCCAGTCGTTCTCTTCCCTAACATCTAGTAGAAACAATCTATCTTCTTGGTTTAACCATTTTTTTAATTCATGTGCCGACAATAAACCAAAATGTTCCAAAGGGAGGGACTGCTTATACCAACTTTCTATCCCTCCAACAAGATATCCAGTTATTTTATCATAGCCTAACCTGTAAAGTAAACGGACAGCATTTTCTAAATAATTATTATCCTCCAAAATCAACAGAATTTGTTTATCATAGGGCAAAATCCAACCTGCATATGATGGGATTCTTTCCAGCCAAATACTCACGGAACCTTTTATGTGAGCACCCCCAAATGCGGGGGGTCTACGGGTGTCGACCACAATGGCTCCATGTTTAATCTGTTCCAAGAAAGATTCTGGCTTAAGAGGGCCAGGAATTGGCAAATTATTCAATACCGGGGGTCCTTCCAGATTATACTGTTCCATCTTCAAAAAGTAAGTAGGCCTACTGTGGTGTTCTGAAACTTTGTGTTCTATGAATTCTTCCCGTTTTTTCTGTAAAACAGGATTTAACGTTCTTTCTATTCCTAAGGTGCTTTCTTCTCGTTGGCTAATATCTCCTCCGCAAACCGAACCAGCACCATGCGCAGGATAAATAATCACTTCATCTCCTAAAGGTAAGAGTTTGTTGAAAATACTGTCAAAAAGTTCTGCAGATAATCGTGGAGCCTCAGTTGGTCCGTATAAATCTGTGCGTCCCACATCGCCAACAAACAATGTGTCGCCAGTAAAAACCATTATCGGCTTTTTACTTGTATCCAGGTCAGCTAATGCATAGGACATGCTTTCATCTGTGTGCCCAGGTGTCTCAATGGCAGTTAGCTTCAGTTTTCCAAAGAAAAACTCTTGTCCGTCTTCTAGTGGTTGTCCATATTTGAAGTCTAGTTTTGATCCATGATAGATTTCTGCTCCTGTGCGCTGGGCAAGTGCAATAGAGCCGATTACATAATCCTCGTTTCTGTGTGTCTCAAAAATAGCCTTGATTGCCATCTCTTCTTGTTCGGCCATATCTACAAAAACTTGGCAGTCCCGTCGGGGATCAATAACCACTGCCTCATTTTCTGAGCCTATGAAGTATGAATTGTGAGATAATCCTTCTGATTTAATTTTTCTTAGAAACATACTGAACACCCTGTTTGTACATCAATCTCTTACATATTACAATTATCTCTTGTTGCCTTAGACATATAAATAACCACACTAGCCGCCCAATCACAAAAGGTCATCAACGGCATCAAACATAATGTGCAAAAAGCTTATCTGAGAAGTTACTTGATAAGTAGTTTTATGTTTCCATTAGGTTTTCTTCCATACATAATAGGTGGAACACTAATAGGAATAGGCGTTAGCCTAATTTACATAGCAACAGGACTCCATGCAACCCAAAGCAGTTTCTTTGACACCACAATATCATTTTTTTCCAAAAGACCATACTTTCTTCAAAAACAGTACCTCGATTCTAGAGGATGGCGTCTCACTTTTGCTCTAGGAGTTATCTTAGGAGCCTTAATCTACACCATAACATTAGCTGCAGAAGGCTTCTTCACAACATCCGTAGAATGGTGGAGACTCGCAATAGGCGGATTTCTTGTAGGCTTTGGAACTAGACTTTCAAAAGGATGTACATCTGGGCATGGGATCAGCGGTTTAGCGTCACTATCATCAACTTCTGCTGTAGCTGTGCTCACTTTCATAGTCGTCGGAATATTAACTGCGCTGGCAATCCAAAGTCTGGGGGTATTGCCGTGAAACTAAAACACGTTTTTGTGTTCATTGGCGGGCTGTTCTTTGGCTTTGGATTAGCGTTCGGTGGCATGTCAAAACAAGAAATTGTTCTCAGCTTCCTGCAACTGAAAGACTTGGGGCTGCTGCTATTGCTGGGCGGGTCCGCTCTAGTAACCGCGATAACAATCAATCTTATACCTAAACTCCTGAACAACCCGATATTGGGCGGCGAATTCAAGAAAAGAAAGCGGACATTAAACAAAAGGACAGTTATTGGTGCAATAATTTTTGGTGTAGGATGGGGAATGTCAGGTCTGTGTCCTGGGTCAGCCATGGCAAGCCTTGGAGTAGGAAACCTTCCTGTCCTAATCGGCATTGCCGGCATGTTCTTGGGCGCATACATAATGGGCAGATACTTCACTTAAAATCAAAGTGTACAAAATCTAGGGGCTGTTTCAGCATTGAGCAATGTTGCAGATATCAACGCTAAAGACTTTAATAGTGTAATTGCCGAACCCAAAAAGCTGGTAGTGGTCGAGTTCTGGATAAAATCGTGTGGTAACTGCAAAAAATTCAAGCCAGTCTATGAGAAGCTTTCTGAGGTTTTCGGTGACAGACTAAGATTCGTGCGTGTTAACATGTTCGACAGCGTTGAGAATCTCAGATTAGCTGAAGGACTTGGAGTAGAAGAAACACCGACAGTGAAGCTTTTTTACAAAAGTAAAGAAATTGGACAAATGACTGGATTTAAGCCACTAGAAACTGCAACCGAAGAGATTGAAGCCATACTTAAACAAATCTAACTGCTGTAATAGTCAGAAAGCCCTATGCCCTAAATGCAGAGCGGACTCAAGACGGCACAATTAAGCTTTTTACCGATCTAACGTATAGTTGATTTGGGAAGTTTTTATGCCTAAAAGGGGTGGTTGCGTAGAAGATGATAATTTACAAAATAACCTCTAAGTTTTGGAACTTCCAGAATGTGATTATGTTATAGACCAAACAGTATCCATGCAAAGATCAAAGTTAGAATAATATTGAGTGCCTGACCCACAATGTACAAATGTACTGGTTTGCCTCCCGCAACCTGACTTCTGAGATTTTTAAAGTCTGTTTCCAATCCGATGCTCAAAAATGCGATTGCAAAAAGGAATGTTCGAAAACTGCCTGTCACTTTTAGTATATCATTTGTCATCGTTTCTCCGATTAATGGAAGAATTACAAAAGAAGAGACTACTGAAAGCGATGCAAATCCTATTATAAACTTTGGAAATCTGTACCAAATTTGAATTAGGCTGGGTTTATCATTTTTTGTTTTATCAATCCTTGTGACCCAAAGAAATGCGATTACGAATGCGATAACGCCAATCATAACATTTTGAATAAGCTTAATTACTGTGGCTACTTCCATTGCTTGTTCACTGAGCAGTTCCCCAGCAGCAACAACGGCGCCAGTTGAATCAACAGTTCCTCCGATCCAAGCGCCACCCACTATGTAGTCGATCCCAGTCATCCTAATAAGCGCAGGTAAACCAACCAGTAATATTACAGTAGATAACAGCGAAATAGAGATTGTTAACGTTAAAAGTTCCTTTCGGGCTTTGGTTGCTGCTGCAACCGCAATAGCTGCTGAAACACCGCAAACAGAGGTTGCAGCTGCCATAATGACTGTGAGTGTTTTACCCAGTTTTAATACGGATGTGCCGTATTTGTACATTATGAATAGAACAATTGGGGTTACTCCCCATGCGAGAAATAAACCTTGTATTCCCAGATTTAATATTCTTGCAAATAAGATTTCAGCCCCTAACAAAACTAAACCTGTTTTTATGTACATTTCTGTTTTTATGGCGGGTTTTAGAAACTCGGGTACACCAATTGTATTACTGATTATTAAGCCAATAATTAGTGCCCAAAGAACGTATTCTAAGCCATAAGTGCCTATGAAGTGTTGTTTTGATATGATCTGGGCAGCCAATCCTAACATTGAAAATAGTAAAAACGCGGGAATAAAAGACGACAACTTGCCCTGAATCAGTTCTATGCCTATAGAAAAAAGAATTACTGCAATAACCATCAATAACAAATAAGAGACAAAGCCATCCACAGAAAAAGAATCAAAAGGATTCATTTCCCAAAGGCTTGGCTTAGGCACGGTAGTAATAATTCCGGAAAGACCAATCACGAAAAGGGATATTCCTAACCAGCACGCCCACCAATCTTCAGTTTTTATGAGCGCCATTAATATAGTCTTTAGAGACATGTTTGTCACCTATACTACGAATATCCTAATCGCAATTTATCATTTGTCGGTGTGCTTATTTGCATGCATGCATTCTTTACACGAGGTTGATGGTTTCATACTCAAAAGTCGTTCACCAACCAGCGCTATTAGAGACGCAAGAATCTACCCCAGCATGAAAAGAAAGTCGCACCGATATCGAAGGGTCCAGGATTTTTCTCAACGCAGGGACGTTTAAGAAATCCACGAATAAGGGAGCATTTCTTAACAAAACTTTTCATCCTTGCAAGCTTCAGAGAAGTCAAAAAATCAAATTCTCTGAACGACCTAGTTAGGTTTCATTCCGAAAACAAGTTGCTGTTCAAGACGTATAATCAAAAAGAGACAAGAAACCTCGGTAGAATAGTTGCAAACCAGCAAAAGAAAACGTTTGAAGAAGTTGTCGTAGACTACGAGAAGCATCTCTCTAGAACGCTTAAGCGAGCACCAAGATGCGGCTCAAATATAAATGTGATGACAAATGCCTTTGGTTATTTTTCCGACGAACTCTCCAGGAAAGAAAAGAAATTCTTCCTAGATCCGCATTGTAAACAAAGATTAGTTCCATTTCTGACAACCTAGGCTTAAAGGTGAGTGAAATACCACGTTTCTGCTGCATTCTCCCGTTCAACTAGACTCGTTTCTACCTTCTCTTTACGCTTAGGCGTGATGAAAACCGACTCTCCTTGTTCAAGATGTTCTTTGACTTTT
>JAOUPS010000096.1 GCA_029879735.1 Candidatus Bathyarchaeota archaeon
GCTTCGAATAGATATAGACAAAACTAAGCAAAGCATTGAAGATGCTCATGCAGACGCGTTCGCATTATCATTAACTATAGTCTATCCAACGTCACAGAACATACAAATGCTCGTGCAAGTCGCCCATCACGAAGCATACGCACTTGCAATAAACGCTGTCATACCCGCCAAAGAAACAATAAGAGACTTGATTAGAAAGGCTCATGTTGAGATGTTAAGTTTAAGTAGTAGATTGCCCACTTTAGAGGAAAAGGTCGTGTCGGCTGAAGAGGCTGAAAAAAGTTAAAATAGTTGAATGGAGAGGTGAAAGAGTATGGAATACATTTACGCTGCAATGCTCCTTCATAAGGCTGGAAAAAAAATAAGTGAAAAAAACTTATTGCAGGTTCTGACAGCTGCAGGCATAAACGCGGATGCAGTAAGAGTCAAGGCGTTGATGGCTTCATTAGCTGAAGTTAACATTGACGAAGCGATCAAGTCTGCTCCGACAATGATGGCTACACCAGCAGCACCAGCTGCAGCTGCACCAGAAGCAGAAGCCAAACCAGCAAAGGAAGAGAAGAAAAAGAAGGAAGAAGAGAAAGAAAAAGAAGAAGCAGCACTCGAAGGCTTAGGAGCACTATTCGGTTAAAAATTAACTCATGCGATTTTGCTAAGCTTTCTATTCCAACCAGCAAACTTCTTAATGTCTTACTTTTTTCCAAATCACTGATAGTAGCCACCCGCAAATAATCATTAAAGTGCCTGGAAAAGCTCCTATTTCATAATTAAGCATCAGAATTTCAAAGATAAAGAATGATATAGACATCGCTATAGCTGATAACATTGCTATATCTTTCCCAAATTTCTTGAAAGTTTGTATGGTGAGCAGCCCTGCAAAGAAAAAGTCGCCTAGACCAAGAGACATGTAAAGTGTGCCCCATTTAGTTACAATTGCTGGAAGGGTTGGCACTGAAATAAGCACTGGAAGCCTAAGAACTGAAACATGCCTCGCTGCCGACACCATCGAACCAGTAAACAAAACCAAAATCACGTCCATAATTGTGAGGAGACCAACAAAAATGAGCGATGTTTTCCACGTGAATAGGCTTCCTAAGTACAGGATAATCAAAACTGCGAAGACCGCTCCATATAAATCCAGCAGATAAGGAAACCATATGGGGGTTCTGCTGAAAAAAACGTATAGGCATATGAATAAGGCTGGCGGCAACACGGCTAGATACCATCTTTCTCCCGTATCAGCCTTATTCTCCTCATACAATAATGCTAGAAATGTGAAGCCGAAGAGACAGTAAAAGGCTAGAGCTCCATAAGCAACGGTGCTGTTTACGCCGAAGTTGATTAGGCTGATTGTAGCTGCCACAAAGCTGACTATGAGAAATGTCAAGCAGAACATTTTAGCTCCTGTTTTTTTGAAGTCTGAAAAAAGGTATGTGAATATGAAAAGCAGCATGGAATAGGCAAAGAGAAACATTAGCATAATAGCCATCTGTGGGATAAACACCATCAAAGACACGGTTACGCTTATTGCAGCAACAAGCAAGACGGCGTCTCGAACTCCGAACTCCCTCTCCTCAAAAGTGGCCTTCAGCTTCTTCTCAACTTTCCTCTCTAAGAACATAGCCACTACCACAACTATGAAAAGCGTTAAGGGCATGGTGACGTCGAAATACATAGACGCATATAAGCAAAACAAACATTTATTGTTTTAGGCATTCACCTCAACAAATACTCTGCAACCCCCGGTGTTGTTTAAAGTTAGAAGGCTAAACAAGACATAAATGACCTAAACCTTCTAAATGATTTTCTCAAAGATACTGACCAGATAAAATTGTATAGCATTATGAGAGAACCTTTTAGGACGTTTAGAACATTTACGTTAGCATCGAGTGGAGATATCTCCCGCAAACCCCTTCTTTTTTTATCTCTTTTCAGCGCACGCAGTCTTTTTTTCCGTATTATCGTCGTGGCAACTGATATTTTTTCAGGATTTTTATTACTCTTTCACCTGTATCCTTATCTGGTGAGATTTTTATGAGGGCTTGATTGAACGCTTTAAAGCCTTGAGTTAGAGCGTTCATGAGATTCAATCTTAACGTCTCTGTTCCCCCTCCAACCAACCTGCCATCAGCTGTGCGAGAGGGGAGAATGAATTTTGATTCTTCTATCATCTCTGCTCTTTTCGCAGATCCAAAAGCAACGTCTGCCTCTTCAAGTATGCCATCTAGTTCTTCAAACTTTCTTTCGTCAAAGGGACTACCACAAGTGGACAGATAGTGCATAGCCTTTGCATACGCCTCAATCTTATTCAACAAATCAGCTTTAAGCTTTTCATGAGCAGACTTCTTTTTTCCAAACAACTTATCAAATGATCCCGTTTTTATCCCTCCATATTTCTCCATTAAGCGATTCTGGAAGTTTTCGGTGCAAGTATTTATTGCTTGCGATTCATATTATCGGCACGCGCTGGCTTGTATGCACTCGTTACTTTTTACGAAGAGCCAAAATACAGCCAGACTGCAAAAAAAGACTATGAAAGTAATCACTGCTATTGTTTTCAACGTGTCTTCTCGTTCCTTCATTTCCAATTCCAGACTCAATTTCAGGCGCGATACGTAAGAGGATACTTCCCTGATTGCTTGTTTAGGCTTGGCTTTATCGAATATTATTAGTTCAAGTCCTGCTAGTCCTCCAATCTTTCCCTTCACTTTCTTTTCTAACGTCGGAATTACTGGTTTGTTGATCGACCTTGCAGCACCTACTTCTTGGTTGACGAATTGGGACCTAACTCCGGTGTCAGTAAGCACAACAACCATGCAATCAGTTGACTTGATGTTATTCATAATAGCGCGCGCGTCGTCCAGACGTAACCGGCCACGTCATGGAAGTTCAAATAAACCCTTAGCCTTGTCTTGGGTTGACAAAATCAAGCTAAAAAAAGATGCCACCACGGAGAAATCGCCATTACATAGGCGAGAATCTAAGCATTAAAGGCGAAAGTGCAGTTTAAAACAGCCAAAGAGGCAATGAGTGCTTCTTCGGTTCGGATCGTTTCTGTTCCTTGCATAGGAACGGTGTTGACAACGAAATCTACAATCTCCGCTAGGTCAAGACCCTCTTGTTCGACTATTTCGCAAAGTCCTTGCGTTGGCGCCCCAAAAGCGACGAGAATTGTGTCCGCCTTTCCCCATTTTTTAGCTATTTTTTCAGCAACATTGCTAAGCGGAACGCCATATTTAGAAGTGGCAACTGTTAAGCCAAAACCTCTAGTCTTAACCACTTTCCCGAAGGGAAGCTTTTCTATCGTAACAGTGTAACCCCAATACTCCGGTATTTCATCATGCCTTGCAAGCTCAGCCTCAACGCGCCTATCAACCCTTGTAACCTTTACGGTAACCCGTTCACCAATTTGCAAGCGCGTGTTTAGGGTTAACGCTGGTTTTTCGACACCTATGTCTACAAGTACGCCCGTCTTCTTTTTAGATAAAGTGACTCCTTCGCGGTATTCGCCAACCTTCAAGTTCTTCATTTTACGGTTTAGCGGATGATGTGGTGTTCGCAACGGTGGAAGCACACCGGCATACCGCAGTTCAGGTCTAAGTCTGAAAAGACTTTTCCGCAAATATTGAGGTGTCTCCATGCAAGCGAGCAATGTTGCAATTAAATCCATATCCGCAGCCTGATTAACATGCGGATTATCTGGGTAAACTATGATTTCGTCAACTCTGAAAATTGCGGCTGCCCTGCCAATTAGACCAATCTTTGAAGTTTTTTCCCTTAAGTGGGGAACATCAGAAACAATGGAGGCAGGTATCGTGATGGAAAGTTTTTTCTTGCGCAAATCATTTTCCGCCTTGCTAATTTAAAACTGGTTTCCGTGAATAAAAGTCTTAAAGGCATGTTGAATTTTTTGCTTAACTTACTCAAAGAATTTCAAGTAATTCCCGTAGAGAAGATATTTCGTAATCTATTTTGAGATTCAAATTGTTTTTTACCCGTTTTCGGTTAAGCCAAACACACTTGATTCCTGCGTTAGCGGCTCCTATAATATCCTCAAGTAAGGAATCACCTACATGTAGCAATTGGTGTTTTGAGCATCCAGCTTTTTCTAGTGCGACCTGGAATAGTCCTAGGTTAGGTTTTTCGACACCATAGTCTTGTGAAAAGATGACAAACTCGAACATACCCTCCAAACCACAACGCTCTGGATAGCTGTTGCCATTCGAAAGTATTCCAAGAGCGTATTTTAGTCGTGATGCCTTAAGTGTTGGAAGAACGTCATCGAAGAGTTTGATATCTTCAAAACGGTGTTTCAGATATACTTGATTAAGGCCCGATGCCAAGGCGTCATTGGGTCTACCGACGTCTCTAAGGGTTTGTCGAAAGGCCTCAAGACGAACGTCCTCAAGATTTGTAACCCTGCCCTTCAATTCGTTAGCAACTCTATTTCTGATTTTTATCATTTTGTCAATGCCAAGCATGTCAGCCGCACCGAGATCGAGTTTCTTTAGCTCTATTAACACGTGAAGAAGCGAGTGCCGCATAACTTTTTCAAAATCCCAGAGAGTTCCATCTGCATCGAACGAAATAGCCTTTATTCCAATTATCTTATTCATGCATTATCTCTCTTTAAGTAAGTGAGTTGACAATTCTGTTAGCTACTTATTAGACAAAACACTACTATTAATAGAGTATAATGTCTAATTTGCATGCTAGTATTTATCGCTTAAAAGGTAGAAACGCATAAAAAATCTGTAGCTAACTGGGAAATAGTGAATGAAATTGGCAACAGCAATTCTAGATAGTCCCAGCGAAATCAAGAGAATTGACAAAAGTGATACGCTTTCCTTTTGTGTTGAAGCGCCTAGACATTGCCGAGAAGCAACGAAACTAGCTGAGGCGGTTTCGATTGATTATTCAAAACCTCTAACAATGATTGTTGCTGGCATGGGTGGCTCAGCGATCGGCGGAGAACTCCTAAAAGACTGGTCAGGGGACAAAATCGATGTTCCTATCGAAGTTTGCAGGGAATATTCGCTGCCAGCCTATGCAAACAAGAAAACCCTAGTGCTTGTTGTAAGCTATTCTGGAGAAACCGAAGAAGCACTAAGCATGTTTTTAGACGCAATTAAAAGAAATTGCATGACCTTTTGTATAAGTTCTGGGGGAAAACTCCTGGAGTTTGCCGAAAAACTGAAGTTGCCCTATCTACGGGTGCCTTCCGGAATACCCCAACCACGTGCCGCGCTGCCATACTTGTTTCTACCCCTCCCAATATTCCTAGAAAGACTCGGTTTGATTTCAGATGTTAGGTCTGAAATTTCTGGAGCCATTAGAATATTAGAACAAGCTAAACGTGAGAATTCACCTGAAAAACCCCTTAGCGGCAATTTTTCTAAAAAACTAGCTTCAAAAATTAATGGAACAGTTCCGATTATCTATGGTTCCGGGATATATCGTGGTGTTGCGCAACGTTATAAGCAAGAGTTTAATGAAAACAGCAAGGTTCCAGCCAAATGGGAATTTTTTCCAGAGCTTAATCATAACGAAATTGTGGGATGGGAAGCGGCAAAAGAACTTGCAAAGTGCTTTTCCACAATCTTCATTCGAGACAAGGATGAACCAGAGGGAATACGACAAAGAATTGAAGCTACTAAAGAGCTGATATACGAAGGATCAAAAAAGATTTTGGAAGTTTGGAGTGTTGGGGAAAGCGAGTTGTCTAAAATGTTATCCGCTGTTTATATTGGTGATCTTACGAGCCTATATTTGGCTATATTGCGAGGTGTAGACCCAACACCTGTAAAAACGATAACTTTGCTAAAGGAGAGAATAATGCAGAGCGGGGTAAAGGATAAAATAATAAGAGAACTGCAAAAACTTTGTGAAAAATAACCCTTAGCTCATGTGTTTCCTCTTATGAAGTCAACAAACTTTTTTTCAGCAGTCTCAATTGGCATTAGCTGGGGTGGATGTTTGAAGGCATAAGCGGAAATTGGCAGAATAGCTCCTTTCATTTTTCTGTTTAAGGCGATTTTTACAGCCCTTATTACATCGAATAGGACTGAGCCAGCGTTTGGTGCATCAACTGTTGAGAGTCTCAAGTCTATTTGCATCGGCACCTTGCAGAAGTATAGCCCTTTAATCCAGAAGTAGCTGTCTCGTCTGTTCTGCAAAAAGTCTACGTAGTCTGTAGAGCCAGCGACCACATCAGCCTTATATGGCAGTGCCGCTTCAACAGATTTTGTCTTAACAATTCTTTTGACATCTCTTGTTCGTTCCAGAGTGTCTAAGGACTCTGTACCTCCGCCAACGTCAAGCTCATAAGTCTTGGTTATGCGAACTCCATGCATTGAAAGCAATTTCAGTAAAGTCTTGTGCAGGGTGGTTGCTCCAACCTGGTCAATTAGGTCGTCGCCTACAAGGGGCAGTTCCGCCTCCTCAAAACGTTTAGCCCATGCAGCATCACTGGCAATAAAAACAGGTGTAGCATTAACAAAGGCGCAACCAGCACTTAACGCCTGTTCAGCATACCATTGAGAAGCCTTAACCGCTCCACTTGGAAGCAAATTAACCACAATTTCAACTTCGCTTTCTTTTAGCGTGTCTGCAACGTCTGCCTCAGGCAAACTGCTCACTTGCACAATCTCTTTCGCACATTCTCCTACACCATCTAAAACTGGACCTTTGTGCACCATGACACTGGTCTGTGGGACATCAACAAGTTTCAATGTGTTGTTTGGCGGCGCAAAAATGGCTTCAGACAAGTCCTTTCCAACTTTTCGTCCGTCAATGTCGAAGGCTGCGACTATTTGGATGTCTCTTGGATGGAAACATTCGAGAAAGAGGTTGCGCAGTCCAATGCATTCTTCCTCTTTTTCACGATCGCTATAATAATGCAAACCTTGAACAAAGGCAGAGGCGCAGTTTCCAACACCTACAAGAGCAACTTTTATTTTCGACAAAGTTTTTTACACCTTACCAGTCCTTCCTTATTTTGCGACTGCTTTATAAAATGCTATGCGACCTGATGGCTGAATTGAGATTGCCAAAATGAAGTCTTGCTTAGTAGTGTCAATTCCGCGAGTTTTTGATTTATAGGGAATTCTTCAGATGATTAAAGAGCGTACGTGAAAACCGTCTAACCTTTTGAGCTTTCTAAGGGTTGTTTACTTATGGACTTGGCTATTGCTAGAAGCCGCATAAGGTCTTTTTGTAGAAATTGTGTCCAACCGCGTTCAAAGTGGAACGCAGCGTT
>JAOUPS010000097.1 GCA_029879735.1 Candidatus Bathyarchaeota archaeon
TGGAAATCGTGAATAGACTAAAAGAAAACAATCGAATTAACGATGTGGTGGGCACAACTTGCAGGAAAAACGGAAAGATAATTAGGAATGCGGATAGACCATACATAGAAAATCTTGACGAGCTTCCGTTTCCAGCCCATCACCTCCTACCACTTAAACATCTTAGAACCCAGGGAAAAGTAATTTTTGCTTTAGCCACAAGTCGAGGATGCGTGTATTGGTGCAATTTTTGCACAGCAGTCAGGATGTTTGGGCGAAGATACAGAATGAGGAATCCCAAAAAAGTTGCTGACGAGATACAATTCTTGAATGAAAGGTACGGCGCGAATCATTTAACCTTCTATGACGACACGTTCACAGTTGATCAATCAAGAGTAGAGGAAATATGCGAAGAAATTCAAAACAGGAAATTGAAAATTGAGTGGGACTGCGAGACTCGCGTTGACATGATAACAAAAGATTTGCTTCAAAAGATGAAGAAAGCCGGATGCATTGCCGTATGGTTCGGTGTAGAATCTGGGTGTCAAAACGTCATAAACAGCATGGAAAAAAGCTTCAACGTTGCTCAGACTAGAAGAGCGTTTAAGTGGGCGAATGAGGTAGGGTTGATGACAGTCGCTAGCGTCATCCTTGGATTTCCAGGCGAAACGAGGGACACGGCATTGCAAACAGTGAAATTTGTTGAAGAACTAGACCCAGTCGATGTTGGTTACCACATTGCCACTCCTTACCCTGGAACACCCATGTATGATTTCGTCAAAGAAAAGGGTTGGCTGAAGATAACTGACTTCGACAGGTATGACACAGCGACACCTGTTTTCGAATCTCCAACATTGAGCATAGTGGATTTGAAGGAAATCCGCGAGAAGGCATATCAGAGATTTTATCTTCGCCCTAGCTACGTTCTCCGCATGCTTTCGAAGGGAGGAATCTACGGGGTTTCTGCAGTAAAAACCTCTTTAGCTCATTTGCTCAGAGCTTTGAAATTCAAGTTTCCTTAAGTAAACTATCCGAGACTTGGCATGGTGCCCGTTCAAAAGGAGCGGTTGTTTTAGGTTTGCAATTTTTAGCCAACTGTTTTGAAGAGAGGGTGCATGCCTTCTATTAGTGGCCTCGTGCCCAGTTCCGCCGTTGCCGTTAATACGTAGGTGTCAGCTACTGCAACCGCTGGAAAAACGTACTCGGTAAGTTCTATAGGTCCAAACATTATCCAGTCGGCTCCGAGAATCGGTAAAATCGCATTCTGCGCTGCATCACAAGCTCTTCGAATCTCCTTTGGAAAGTTGCCTTTAACCCAACCGAGGGTATCCGTTACATTTCCCATGCCCGTTCCAACAGCTCCCCTGTCACCAAATGCTTCTTTGACTAGATAGATCGCCCTCGACCCTGCACCTACTCCTATCCCCCAACAAGGAATAGCTGTATCTATAAGCGCTGTTTCTATGCCCGCCTTATCCGCCATGGGTAGGATCTCTTTCAAGATTTCTAATCTACCATTGGCGCTTTCGTCCTCTGGATTATCGCATAACAGGATGGAGGCTTTGATTCCAGAGTCCTTCAAATTCTCTAATTCTACATCTTTTACTCCTCGGTAGATCGAATTATTGATAGCTCTATCAGCCAATCCAACTTCACCTACCCACTTGGCAGTTGCCTTTCTAACTCTAGGACTTATTGCATCTATTTGAAATGGAGCTTCAGTTACGTCGCTTACAAAACCGATGAATTTTTGGAAAGCTTCTTCAGTAGTTCCTACAATGTCCAATATAAATGGATTAGTTGTTTGATCAGAAGCCTCCTCAATCTTTTTAATAAGAGTCTCTGCTCTTTCCTTGTCAAAAATTCCTTTTTTCTCGTCCACCACAATCTTGTGGCCTATATAAAATATAGTGGCAGTGAGAACTGTTGGAAGTTCTCCAGGTTGACCTCCTAACTTGACACCGCCGACTTCAACAATTTTCTGTTCCTTTCGGAACTTAAACATTTTTTCTTCGCTCTACCCTTTTATTTAGCTTTTTTCTCTTCCAAGATTTTCTTCGCGATTGCGACTGCCTCTTCCTTTGTTTTTCCGTAGATCGCTCCTATCTTCTCTGCGTCTTCACTTTGTACAGCGGCGCCTCCAATCATCAATCCAACTCTGTTTTTCAAACCTGTGGATTCTATAGCGGGTAGTAGCTTTGGAAGATTATCCTTTGCAGGCGTCGTGTTCACTGAGACCGCTATTATATCGGCGTTCACTTCCTTTGCTTTGGATGCAAAGACTTCTGCTGGAACCTTTTTGCCTAATTTCACAACCTTGAACTGAGCCCTTTTGAGAGCCTTTCTGACCTGCTCACTGGATGCCTCATGTACATCAGGATCAAGATTTCCTATTACTACAATTCCTATAGGGTTTTCTGGTTCCGGCGGCTCCTTATCCATCATAGATTTTAGCCAAGACATCTAAAACACCTTATTCCTACACAGCTTGGTATACGTTTTAAAACATGATTATAAGCCTTGCGGAATAGGAAGGAACCGAGTCGTTTTTTTGTGAAGGCACGTTGTTTGATAATTAAAGAATTGAAGGGCCTACTTGGGTTCTTGATGTATTTTATGTGCGCGCGAACAGGTTGTTTCTCAGAAAATAATAAATCTTCTTCAACCGAATTTTGTAGTCAGATTCGTTCTAGTGGTGGTTGACAACGGATTACAAGAGAACTCTGCTGCTCTTCGCGATATTCATCGCGGCATTTCTGTTCAGGGTTGGCGTTCTTTTTCATAACGAGTACCCGCCAAGCTCAGATATTGGATTTCACAGCAGCATTATAAACTTGATTCTCGATGACGGAAAACTGCCTCTTTGGAACCCATATCACATGGGTGGAGAACCTCTTGCAACCCCGCCTGGATACCATTTGTTCGCGTCTTTCATAGTCTTCTTCACAGGGATGCCGCTACTTTTTGGACAACTGCTCATCGCAGCTTTTTTCAGTTCGTTTGCAGTTTTTCCCGCGTATCTTGTCTCCAAAAAAATATGGAGAAACACCAGCGCAGGATTTTTGGCGGCATTTTTTGTAACAGTTTCAAGTTTGAGCTTAGAAATGTTAGGCTGGGGAGGCTATCCCAACGTTATCTCGCTTACACTCATTCTCATGTTCTTTTACCTTTTTCTCAAAGACACCGATCATCCACACAATTTCAACTTGTTCACGGCGGCACTCCTTTTTGGCAGCCTCATCCTCACGCACCTGTTCAGTTTGTTCGTTTTATTTCCAGTTATAATACTGTACATCTCTTTGCTGCTGATAGGCAAGACCTTGAAGCTCGCAGGAACAAATAGTCTAAAAGCCATACGTTTCTTCTTCACATCGACGGCTTTAGGAACATTGTTTGCGTCTCCGTGGCTGCTAAGAGTTTCCGACTTCTATCTTGGCATGTTCTCGGAAGGAGCTTTTTGGGGAGGTATGCAAGAGACCAGAAACTTGATCTTGATGAATCGCTCCGTCGACATCAAAATTCTAGTTTTGATCGGCGCGGTCTTCCCAACGCTTTTCATGCTCAAAGCCTCTAGAAAAAGATACGTTGATAGGGAGGGTCTACTGCTCATCGCATGGTATGTAGTGCCCTTAGTTTTGACCCAAGCCTACATATTTGGCATATTCGTCGACTATTCAAGGTTCATGTATTTTGCAGATTTTCCCGGAATCCTAATAATATCAGCGGCACTGCTCTATCTATTTCGCTACGTATCGATTGCCATCAAGAAATTCTCGGTGGATAGATGGAATCGGAGTGGAAAAAAAGCTTCTCAAATAGCGTTGTTTGCAATTCTCTTAGGCGTTTATGTGATTTCGCCTTCATTGATCACCCCCATGGAAGCTTTAGCCAAGTTTGATTTTTACACCAGTATGAGGAAGCCTGAAGCCACCGC
This sequence comes from Candidatus Bathyarchaeota archaeon, assembly GCA_029879735.1. Classification (GTDB taxonomy): domain Archaea; phylum Thermoproteota; class Bathyarchaeia; order Bathyarchaeales; family Bathycorpusculaceae; genus JAOUPS01. The sequence continues at coordinate 3,914 of JAOUPS010000097.1, forward strand.
TATGGAGTGGATACAACAGAGAACAGCGAATTCAGCTATACTCGTCTCTGATCACCTTTACGGATGGTGGCTATCTGGAGTTGCTCAGAGGAGTACACTCAGTGCTGTTAGTCCGGAGTTTCTCTTGTATCCACATGAGGTTGATATTGCAGAGTCAGCGCTTATTCTCCTTGACACTAACTACTACATCGACAATGGCTTAATCCAAGTTAGAGAAGATGGGCCATATTTAGCACGCCATAACCCTATTTTTGTCATCACAACGAAGAAAGGGTATTCTTACTCTTTATTTCATTTCAATGATGATGAGACAACGATTTTTTTTCAGCGGAAAAACGTCAAAAGAACCATGGACTTATCTGACCTAGATGTTATTGAAGCGCCTCTGATTTCAAGTAATGAAAACTCGGCAGTTTTGACAATAACCAGTGAAAATGATTTTCTTAAAGTTGAAAAAACATTAGAAGTTCGTCAAGGGGTCAGATTTGCCGAGCTATCATATGAAATAAGAACTAAGGATAATGACACCAGTATCGAATGGGTGAGGTCTATACTGCACATAAGGGAAGGAAAGATGACACTCAATCAATCGATGTTGGGTCTCTATTACGTTTATGAAGGATTGTGTGGACAAATAATTTTCGAAGAACACTATCCAGAAGTGAAGATCTACACGACTGAGAGGATGAGCAGTGCTGAATTTCTATACACGGCTGAAGAGGATTCATTTATTAGAATCAAATTTCTTGTTGGCGCGTTTGATGCAGAGAACATGGAATACGAAGAGGTTTTGGAAACGTTTGACGAGTTCTTTCGCAACCCGCAACAAATAGTAGCAGGAAACTTTCCAATTATCATAAGGGATTATCTTGAAATGATCAAAAGTTACAATATTTCATTTATCGTCTGCAGAGATAAAGGAATCTATCCAAAATTTTCAAATGACCCCAACTTTCAAGTTGCCTACAACAGCGTGGAAGTGGCAATCTTCAAAGTTGTTGAACACAAATAACCTCATTATTAGGAGGGCGATAAAATCAAGAAAACGTTCTGCATTATGCGTACGCGGAAGATAATTAGAATAATTAAACCTCACTCCGATGCACTTTGTGTTTTATTGATTACCATTTTTTCTTCTTTTAATGTCTTTTACAATTTGGGACAAGAACCATATTGGGAATATGATGAATTCGCGTTCGCAGGATGGGCATGGAACATGTTTAAAACAGGCGACTATTTAAGACCCGCAACCTGGTATGGTGACACTTGTATGTGGATCGCCAAGCCCCCATTGTATATGTGGCTAACTGTTCTGACTTATCATGCTTTTAGTGTAACCGACTTTGAATCATTTTATGGTCGTCTAGCTTCCAGGTTTTGGAGTGCAGTCTTCGGTGTTCTAACTTGCTTGGTTGTTTATTATCTTGGAAAGATGTTGTTTAATAGATGCGTCGGTCTCATTGCAGCCTTCGTACTCAACACATTTGTAGGTTTTATGTCATTTGTAGGGCATGGGGCTAGATACGCTTCGTTAGATGTTACACTGACCTTTTTCCTGTCAAGTAGCATATACTTTTACATCCTAAGCACCGTTTCAAATAGTAAACGACACATATTCTCAAGTGGCATATTCCTCGGCTTGGCTCTGTTGACGAAGTATGTTGCAGCCTTGTTTGCAATTATGATAGTAGGATTGTATTCAATCATAAAGAAGAAAAGCATCAAATTCCTTATGGGAAAGCGTTTCACAACGTTTTGGCTTATGGGTTCCCTTATTTTCATACCTTGGATTGCTTACATGCACTTGCGGTTCGGATCAGCTTTTTGGCAGGAATATTTCGTTTATCAGATCTTTGAACGTGCTACTCAGCCAATAGAAGGTCATACTGGCGACTACTTATATTATTTCACTACTTTTGCCATTCATGAAAACAAATTGTGGCTGTTTATTCTACCCTTATCAGTTTCGTGGTGTCTATACAAAAGGGGGGAAGGAGACAAATTGGTTTTAATCTGGATAGCTATAGTCCTTGGGATAGCCACACTTTTTCAAACGAAAATTTACTGGTACATCACGCCTGTCTTTCCAGTTTTTTCAATCGCCATAGGCAGATTACTAGATGAATTCCTGTCGAAATTAACATATTTATATCATAGCAAAAAACCGCATATAATTCTAGGTTAACTACTTCAAATTGGTCAAAGTAGGTAACACAATTATGAACAGCGTCTACAAGCCAAAAGTTACTGTTATTGTACCAGTTTGCAATGAAGTCAGCAAGCTGAATTTTTGTGTAACAAAGGTTAAGGGAGTTTTGCAGAATCTTGGGGTTAGCTTTGAAATAGTTGTATCTGAAGATGGAAGCACTGATGGCACAGACAAGATCGCGTACGAGTTGTCACATAAAGATTCTGCTGTTAAGCATTTACATAGCGATGTTCGCTTGGGGAGAGGGGAAGCTATAAAAAGAGCATTTGAGGCAGCCGAGGGCGACATCGTGGTTTATACCGACGTTGACTTATCAACGGACTTGCGGCATCTTATAGACTTGATAAAAACGATTGAGAACGGAGCCGACGTAACAACTGGTTCCAGGCTACTAAAAGAAAGCGTAGTTAAACGCCCTTTACATAGAGAGATAACTAGTCGAATTTACAACTGGATGATAAGATTGATGTTCAAATCGCCCATCCATGATCACCAATGCGGCTTTAAAGCATTCAGAAAAGCAACTGCCACCACTCCCTTGAATAAAGTCAAAGACAAACACTGGTTTTGGGATACAGAGCTTATCATAAGGGCGGTCAGGCAGGGGTGCAGTGTAGTTGAGATACCGGTAACATGGATTCAGAGTGAAGAAACGAAGGTTCGTTTATGGACAGACATAAAGTACATGGTTACGAGCACCCTGAAGCTTTGGTGGCAGTTAAGAAAGGAGAGGAAGCGACGATTCGTGAAAACAGTTTTCTCAGAGTAGTGTACAATATTGCGCATGTTGCCCTTTTTCAAGTTATCAAATGAATACTGGATGTTTTTATAAGTTAACCTTCTAAATCATATGTGTTCACCCGGGTCGCTTTGGAGGATGCGTGTTGCCAAAGGCTGGACGATTCGTTGCTGAACTTGTTTTCGTGTTCGTTGCCGTTTCAACGCTCTTCTTTATTACGGTCCACCAGATGTCAATGGATGGCATTCTTCCCGGAAACGATCCGGCTGTGCATTTGGGGAAGACAAAAACAATAATCGTAAACAAGGGAGTTGCCTATACCGATATTCCGTGGTATCCTCCACT
>JAOUPS010000098.1 GCA_029879735.1 Candidatus Bathyarchaeota archaeon
ATGTCAATCCTAAAATCGGACTTTCTCTTTCTTAGGAGTTTTCCCTATAGGTTTTCCCGTCCATTCATATTTACAAACTTTACATTTTTTCAGATTTCCAGTTATCGTAATCTTCTTACTCCCACATTGAGGACATCGTTCTTTTCTACCCATTAATCCATCCGCTCCATCAGTCGGATATTAGTTTTTTCTTATCAATTGCCAATTATTGTTTTCACAGAGTATTATTGTTTTTATCATTCATTATTCTACCTCTATTCATATAGCAACACTGCTAGCAGTCATAGTCTGCAGAAGAAAACACTCAAGTAACTTCATAAGACCACACGTAGCGTGCACAAGTTTATTCTATTATTTTGAAGAAATCTCTCTCTGTTATTATGCCCACAAGTTTTTCGTTCTTAACCACCGGTAAGGCACCTATGTTTTTCTCTTGCATTATTTTTGCTGCTTGACCCACATCCTCGTTTGGCTTTATAGTTGCAACCTCTTTGGTTGCTATTTCAAGGGCTAGTGTGTTCAAAACTTGTGTTATGGTTCCGGATCTGAGGTATTTGAAGACTTCTCCGGAGCCGAAGAATCGTATGATATCCATGGCTGTTATTATGCCTATTAGTTTGTCTTCGGAAATTATTGGCAGTCTTCTGAACCCTTGCGTTGTTATTGTTTTTGCAACTTCAAAAATTGTTGTTTTGGGTAGGGCTGTGACAACCTTTTCTGACATTAGCCGGGCAACTGTTTCACCGCTTAGTCTATCGGCGAACATGTTGGCAATGTCCCTCTCCGTGATTATTGCCATTACACGTTTTTCATCGTCAACCACCGGTAAACCGCCGAGATTTCGCTGCTTCATTAGTTCTATTGCTTCACTTATCTTTGCAGAAGTCTTAACTGAAACAACTTTTTTGGTCATTATGATTTTTATCGGCTCGTTTATGGCTTTGAAGAAGTTTCCTCTGAACTTTCTCTGAATTATCTGGAATTTTTTCCCGCCGCCAAGATAATTGATCACATCTGTGGCTGTCACTACTCCTTCCAGCGTTCTCGTTCCTGGATTGGCGATTGGTATACGTCGAAATCCTTCTCTAGTCATTATCCGGATGCCATCATAGATGGGTGTTGTAGGAGCCATTGTGACAACGGGGCTCTTCGCGACATGCAATATTTCGCCTTCGCGTTTTTTCGATGGATGAGTCTTCAGAGAGAGCGGGCCCTTTCCCCTTAGCGATCTTCTAAAACCTTCTCTACTCACATTTCTCCCTCTCACTTAGCAAGGAGTTTGGCAACATCTTCACGGTCAACCATGCCAATCAACCTTCCTTTATTGTCTTTTACAGGCACTCTTCCTATGTTTTTTGAAATCATCAGTTTGGCGACTTCGCTGATTTTTGCTGAGGTTTTCACGCCTATTACCGTTGTTTTCATTACTGCGGAAATTTTCGAGGAAGCTCGAAAACGTCCCTTTCGAGATTCGAACGTGGGTAGCATCGCTCCACTTTCGAGGAGGTCTTTCTGCGTAATAATGCCTACCAGCTTGTCCTTTTTAACAACTGGCAGCCCAGCGAAGGATTGGTTTTGCATTAGACGCCAAACGTTATCAACCTCGTCATCTGGGGAGCAGGCAACAACGTTTTTTGACATGATTTCTGAAACTGGTTTTGAGAGTTTCTTTGGGTTTCCCTTAAGCGAAGCCTCTATGAAGTTTTCTAAGCCTAAAACTCCCCTGTAGGTTTTATCTTGAGCCGAGTTTACGACTGGCGCATACCATTCGTCTAGTCGAATCATCTTCTTAACGGTTGAAGCAGCGTCGTCTTCTGTTGCTACCATGTGCTTTGGCGTGGTCATTATGCCTTTAACTCTTATGGGTGAAACAGAAGAGGAAATAGTCATCACGTCGCCGCGTGAGACTATGCCCACCAGTTTTTTGTTTTCTTTCACTGCGGGGAGAATTCTTAGGGAGAAATCTCGTATCATTGCACGGGATTTTGTGGCAAGTTCATCGTCATAAATAAACGGGTGCTTCCCATCCATAATTTCTCTAACACGCAAGCAACCGCCTCTCACTCTTCACTTCCTAATTCGATTCTGCAGTCTTCACAGAGAAAATCTCCGTTTGTTTCTCTTAAGGCATCTGACCAAGCACCGCATTGGTCGCAATATCCGGCGAGGGGTGTAGATTCTACTGTTGTTGCTTCGTGAGCTCTGTTTTCGCCTTCTATGAGCGCTTGTTCTTGGATTATTTCTATGAGTTCAGGCATGACTCCTAAGACATCTTTGCTTGAGAGCACTCCGACTAGTTGCTCCTTGTATACGACTCCTAATCTTCTGATGTTTAGTCTGCTCATTCTTCTTGCGGCTTCGCTGATCGTTTTATCGGGCTCTATTGTGATGAGGGGTGTTGTCATAACTTCTTTAGCGTTTAAGGAGTCGGGTTTGACGTTTTTAGCTAGAACTCTTCTAACTAGGTCCCTTTCCGTGATTATTCCAAGCGGTTTTGCCTCTTTGCTTGTTACTATTATGCAGCCCAACCCGTGCTTGTCCATGAGTTCTGCAACATGGTTTGCCGGTGCATCTTCGTCTATGGTTATTACTGGGCTGCTCATGACATCTTTAACCAGCATTCTAGATCTTAATCCAATGTCAGACATCTTCTTCAGCCACGTGAATGATGTATTGCTTCTTTATGCTTGCTTCACTCAACTCAAAATAATCATCCCACATTTAAAACTTGTTGTGTTTCACGCAGATGCCAAAAATTGATGAAAAAGCCAATCTTGCTTCGATTCTCGGGTTGCGGACAGATATATAAGGCGGAAAACGCATTTACATGCAATGGAAAGAGAGTGAAAGGTAATGCCTTATAAGAGGAAGAGTCGCGGAAGGTCAAAGGGTGGCAAGGGAAGTGGCGGTTTTGTTCAGTGTGTTAGCTGCGGTGCGACGGTGCCTCGAGATAAAGCCAAAAAGGTTACCAAACGGGTTTCCATGGTTGATTACGCCTTGGCGAAGGAGCTTCGTCAGAAGGGTGCGTATATTACTGCTCCGGTGCAGACGAAATATTATTGCGTTTCGTGTGCTGTGCATCGGGGTGTTGTGAAGGTTAGGGCTAAAAGTGAGCGGCGCACGCGTCTGAGGCGGGGAAGAAGGAGATAGATTTCAGCCTTTTAGCTCATTATTTTTCTTTAGTTTGCTGTAAACATGTAGGGCTCTTTGTAGAACTGTTAGGTTTGAGAGTATTGCAAGCAAGATTATGCCTGTGTTCATTGCTGTTTGTGGTTGCCAGAAGGTTCCAATTATGCTTGCTGTGGCTAGTATGATTATTCGTTCCGCTCTCTCTGCTATTCCCATGGATTCCATTTTTATTCCGGCTGCTTCTGCTCTTGCGCGGCTGTAGCTTACGAGTAATGAGCCTATCAGGGCTGTTAAACCCCATGTGACATTGCATAATTCGCTTACTATTATGCCCGCGTACACAACGGCGTCTGCGTACCTGTCCAGCAGAGAATCCAGAAAACCGCCGAACGGTGTTGTTTCATGGTAGAGCCTAGCTAATACTCCGTCTAGGGCGTCGCAGAAGCCCGAAAGCAAGAGCAAAAAGGTTGCAAGCAGGAGATAGAGTGTGTGAGTTTGCCATGCTGCATATGCTAGGGCTGAAAGAAAAGCCAGTGTTATGCCTATGGTGCTTACCTTGTTTGGTGTCAACCCTATTCTGTGGGCTGCTCTTGCTTCCGTTGTAAGCATTGCTTGAACTTTCTTCTTCAGTTTCGTCAGCATAGCGTAGCCTTTCTCCACTTTTATGTTAGCGATTCTTATTTAAGCTGGATATGTAAAGATAAGCTTGTTATAAGCGGTGTCTGTATGATTAGCGTTATGTCCGTGAAGGTTAATGATGAAACTTGTTTGGGAGTGAGAGTTGAGCTTCCTGATTCGCCGCCGTTGCTCCTGGTGGTTGCTGATAAAGGATTTGTTATGTGTGGTTTTTTGAACGTTGATGTTGCTGAAAAGCTGGGTGTTGCCGCCGCTGTGGTTAGCGGAGTGAAAAGTTTTGAGGACGTGCTGAACGCAGAGGTTAAAGCGGTAACTTCGAAGGCTAGGGATTTGAGTGTAAGCGTAGGAATGAAAGGCGTTGATGCGTTAAAGCATATGTTTTAAACTTCTCTTGAAGTCAATTTTTGGTTTTACACGCAATCTAAATTGGATACTCCCCATCGTTTTTACAACATATTTTCCGTGTAAGGTTTTAGGATAGACTCTATAGAAACAGTATAGGAACTTCCATAATTGCCACTGATGCTTATAAGTATAGAAAGGAAAAAGAAATCTGTGAGGGATGCCTGCGTGTCCGAGAAGGAGTTTTTAGACGCTATCGCCGCTAAGGTCATAGTTTGCCACAAATGTGAACTTTGGAAAACCCGCAAAAACGCTGTTCCAGGCGAGGGCAGGCCAGAAAGCCAAATCATGTTTATTGGAGAAGCGCCTGGATACTGGGAAGACATTAAAGGAAAACCATTCGTAGGAGCGGCTGGAAAATTCCTCGACACGCTACTATCTGAAATCGGATTTGCAAGACAAAGCGTCTTCATCGGCAACATCGTAAAGTACAGACCCCCAAGAAACCGCGAACCCTTACCAGACGAAATCCAAAAGTGCACACCGTACCTGGATAGCCAAATCCGAGTCATCCAACCAAAATACATTGTCACCCTCGGAAACTACTCAACAGCTTACATCTTCTCTAAAGTCGCCTTGCCGTTCAGTGGAATAACACAAGCCCACGGAAAATTCTACGAAACATCCATCCTAGGCATGCGAGTAACAATCTTTCCAACATTCCATCCATCTGCTTCGCTCTACAGCGCAAAATACAAGGAACAGCTGATCCGCGATTTCCGCACACTAAGGCATGAACTCGAACAAAAAAGACTTGTTTAGTCACTTCATCTTCTAAGCAGCCTTTTTCTCATTAAGCAGATCTTCCGCATTCTTGTAGGTTCTAGAAGGCAAACCAGCCAGAACAGCACCATCCCTATCCGATCTAAAAGAACCCGGCGTTTGGACAAGCAGTATTCTCAAGTTTAGGGTTTTGCAAGTCTGCTTCATACGCTAAAAGCTTGAAGGCTTGTTTCCTCAACTTTCAGTTTCGCCTTATGGCTTATGCCCTGATGCGCCTTAACTGTGAATTCGAAGTTTTCATGTGCTTTTTCACGCCAACCTTCGACTGTCCTTCGCGTGGATACTGGTAAAAAGTGTTATTCAGCCCAATCAAGCTAAAGTTTTCGAAGAATTCTTTCATGGATGTTGGAAAACCACAACACCCAACCCTAATCATCATAATCGCCTTATGCACTTACCTACAATAGAGCGCGCACTATGTATTCTAACTTCCGTTCTTACATAACCTTTCGCTTTATACTGTGAAGATTAGAAAAATTCCAATAACAATTATCATCGATCCTACAACATCTTTTGCTGTAACCTGTTCATGTAGAAAAATTATCCCAGATACTGTTGCAAAAAGTGGCGTTGTCGAAGAAATTGGAACGGCTTGTGATTCCGGAGTGTGTATGAAACTGAATGTTAGGAAGAACCATCCTAATGCCAAGGCTACTATGCCTCCTGAAATGAGGGTGATCAGCGTCTTTCTCTGCATCTTCAGAAAACTGCATTTCGTATCGGTTATGGGAGCTGAAGCTAGCAGGAAAACTGCAACTGCTGACACTCTAATGGTGTTGATGGCTAAAGCATGGTCTAAGCTGCCTGTTTCTGGGAGAGTTACAGCCATATTAATCATTGTTATGCTTACAGCCCACAATATAGCGGTTGCCAAAGCAGAAGCCACACCTCTAACCAGCCCTTTCTTTTGTGTTTCACTTGTGCCTGTTTCCTTCTCTTCTCGGCTGATAAGCCAAACTCCCAAAACTATCGCAACGGTGCCGAGAACCACATACAAAGTGACCACTTCTCCTTGTAAGAAAACCGCTAACAAAAGATTGAACAGTGGATATGTACATGTTATTGGAACGGCTCGCGCTACCCCTATAAGCTTTAGGCTTACCATGTACACGGTGTCGCCGAAACCCAAACCAATTATTCCGCTGACGCTTGCAAGGATAACAGCATATAGTGGCAAGTCCGTCAAAACTCCAAATTTGCCAATGATCGCCAAACAAACAACTAAGACTATACTTGTGCACACGCAACGCACAATGTTTGCTGAAATGGGCTTTACCTTTAACAACGCTTCTTTGTATAGTACCGCGGATACTGTCCAGCAGATCGCAGCGCCTAAAGCCGCAAGTTCCCCTATCATCATCAGACCTTTCCAATCTTGATGCTATTAATCGGCTATTTGAAGGGAAAAGATTTTGCACGATTTGCTAAAATATCTAACGTTTAATGTCCATTTGAGGTGTGCGAAACATGCAATTTCAGGTTCATTGGAGCCCGGAAGTCTCCGCAAAGTTTCCAGAACTATCTATCTGCATAGGCATAATCAACGGTGTCCACGTAGAAAAAGAAAATGAACGAATTCAAGAGCTCAAAAGAGCTGTATGTGAAGAGGTCAGAGCCAAATACAACATCGAAACGTTGAAGGATAATTCGACGGTTAGAGCCTACAGGGATTTTTACTGGAAGCTTGACATCGACCCGACCAAAACGAGGCCTTCAGGCGAAGCCTTGCTCAGAAGAGTCTTACACGGAAAAGAGCTTCCACGTATATCCGCGGTTGTTGACTCCTACAATCTGGCTTCAATGAAAACGATAATCCCGATAAGCGGGTTTGACAAAGACCGCTTAAACCTGCCTTTTCAGATACGCTTCGCAAGAAACGGTGAAACCTTCACAGGAATCGGCATGAATAAGCTTATGACTTTGACAAACAAAATGCTCGTTTTGGCTGATGAAAAACAAGTCTTGTGTATTTATCCCTACAGAGACTCAGATCACACGAAGATTACTGGGCAAACAAGAAACGTGTTGATAGTTGGGTATGGGGTTCCGGGAATAACGGAGGAGAAGCTGAAAGGGGCTGTGGAAACGACAATATCGTACGTTAAAATGGTTTCATATGGAGA
>JAOUPS010000028.1 GCA_029879735.1 Candidatus Bathyarchaeota archaeon
TACTGCAGCTTGGTCCACGGCTTGTGTCAATCCAATAATCGCCGAATATTTTGTGGAAAGCCAAGGCAGAAATAAGGCAGCCAACAATGTTATGCCTGCGGTAATGGACACACCACCCTGCACAAGAACATCTGTAGTCTGGTTTTTTTCTTCTCTCTCGCGCACAGCTTCACTCAACTTATCATCCTTTGAAATGTCAACGAATAACTTATACTAATAACTTACCCTCGCTTTTGAGTCTCGCGCGCCCAAATATTAGTATTAGCTTCATTTTTCAACAACTTTGTATTCTTGCTCGTTTTTCACGCCTAATCCAAGCTCAACAGCTCGGCGAATCTGAGTGTAACTCCACGGGTCGTCCTTCAAGCTGGCTCCTTCAAAACCTTCAATTGTTTTTAAAGCTTCAACATCGATGGCTACTCTGTCTCCAGAAGCCAACACAACACACGGACTTCGAAGCTCACCAGTTGCAGGTCCTCCAGAAATGAAGCATTTTCTCCCATCCATAATTGTTAGGTTCGGGTGAACGACCAAGTTCAAGTCTGCTATCTTCTCTTCTAAATTCCTCATGTGAAGTGCCGCCCTTTCACTTGGCTTCATGAAGCCAACCGCCAATTTTAGACTAAAAGTAAACTTCGCCCACCTATGCGTCTTCATACAGCAAACATAAACAACCTTTTTTGCATTCAAAGCAGTCTCGGGCAAACTCACTTTCCTAAGGTATTTGCCACCGGTAGCAACGTTCACCCACCGTTCCTCATCAAAAAGCACCACTTCTGCTCCCGCCTCCTCCGCCTTCTTCATCATCCCCGTTTGCTTCAAAACCTTCCAGGTTGAGAGTCGAAGCGTAGAGGATTCACCAAGAACCACCTTTGCAGCACCATGCTCATACAACAACTGAATCACGGCCTTAACAAAATCAGGGTCGCTAGAACCAGGGGGAGCATCCGCTGTATTGAAGTTCGGCTTCAAAAGAATTTCGTCGCCTTTGTCAACGATCTTGTTGAAGCCGCCAATCAAATTCACAGAGTTCAAAATGTCTCCCTTCAGACTACGGACTTCCGTTACTTTACTCACTAACGCCTTGTCATCTTTCTTGTAAGGATTAACCCTAACCCTGCCGATTCCCTTTTCGACGTTTGAACCAAGCACAGCAAACCACTAATTCATAGTATACTCCCAGAAATTTAGCCTTTGGCCTAAAAACACACCATAGAGCGCATGCTAGGAAAAAGGAACAGCCTAATCGCGCGCGCATCAGAATTCCTAATGAGCCTATTCATATTCATAGGTTAAGAACTACTTTTGCGATCCATCCTATAAGAAAGGAGATTGCCCCGACTCCTAAAGTTATGAAGATCATGGTAGAGAACATTTTTCTGAGGGATAGGCTCTTTACAACGGATACATAGAATGTGAAGAATACTATGGTTACAAATGTCATTAGTATAGTGACAAGCAACGCTGCAGAGTAGCTGGTTGATATGAAATATGGAGTTATAAGAATCAACACTGTGAAAACATATACAATTCCTGAATTTAGTGATGTTCTAAGAGCTTCTTTGGTCTCTTCAGTTCTTTGAGAGAGATAGATTTCTATCTCTGAGGCGGAACTAGATAAGAACTGAGCAATTCCTGCTATTAATCCAGCAAAACCTATTAATTGAGTATTTTGAAGGGCAAACGTAAATCCAGCCAACTCTCTAGCTAGTTCGATCAAAGCGTCATTCAATCCTTGAACCATCGAACTGATATAATCAAGTCTCTTCTCATCTATCATGTCGATCAAGAGGTTTTCATGTTTGATTTCATCTTGGAATATCTCGTTAGCTTCACGTATTTCACCAGATATTTTGTTGTATGCTTCTTGGGCCTTCTCCTCTCCACCCTCCATTATTTTCATAACGAATGTCAATCCGAAGATTGCTGAAAAGATCAGATATTTTAAAACAGATAACTTGTCAGGATGAACTTCTTTTTGCGTGTACTCTTTTCATCTGTTGTAATGACGGAGCTCATCATCCGAAATTCTCTTCAAAATTTCAGCGTTTTTTCCTTTCGATTTCTCAGCCAACTTTTTGTAAACTATGTGCTCTGTAATTTCATTTCTCTGAAATTCTAGAATGATTCTTTTGACATTTTCACTAAGCATTATGAATCTCCTAGAAGACCTTTCAATTGAGCCGAAATTAACCTTTTTCTAAAAGAGAGTATAGATTAGACTTAGTTTTGGTTAAAATCAATAAACCTTTCATAACACTAACTCAACAAAAACTAGAAAAGGATGAAGCGCGCGCTTCCTATAAAAATACTAGCTACTCTGCAATATTCTCAATCATCATTTCTTAGTAGTGCGGGTGCGACTGGAGGGAAGGGGTATGGGGAAACCTCAGGTGTCCTCAGGGTGAAAAGAAAGAAACGGGGTTTGGAGGCGTAGCCCCCGAGATTGGGAAGAAGGAATTAAGATTAAACAAAGAATAGAGCGGGGTTAAAGGTTAAAAAGTGTGTCCGATAAAAAATAAAAGAAAAAGAGCGGCTGAACTATGGTGACAAGCCAAGTTTCTGATAAATTCTCTGCTTGTTTTCTTCAACCTTCCTTTGAACATCTTCGAAAAGGTTGTTCCCATGCGAATCAATAGCCACCGTTAATGGACCGAATTCCTCAACATCCAGAATCCACATGGCCTCAGGCATTCCCAAATCGAGCCACTCGACACTTTTGACACTTTTTATGGCTCTCGCAGCCAATATCGCTGCTCCGCCAGTGAAAGCTCCGTAAACGGCACCGCACTTTGCCATGGCCTCTGTTGTTCTTCTTCCCATTCCACCCTTGCCAATTATTACCCTAACTTTGAAGCTTCTTATGAACTCGTCTTCGAAAATCTCCATTCGCGTGCTCGTTGTTGGACCTGCGGCAACTATGGTCCAGGTGTCTTCTTTCTTTTTCACTATCGGACCGCAGTGGAAGACAGCTAATCCTTCTAGATCTATCGGTAATGGCTTTCCTTGCTTGAAGTATTCTAGAGCTCTCTTGTGGGCTTGGTCCCTTGCCGTGAACATTGTTCCGGTTACGTATAATACGTCATTTACGTTTAGTTTGCGGATTTCCTCCTCCGATATCGGAGTCTTAAATTTGTAAACAGCCATTTTATTTCACCTCATCAACTTTATGCGTCAAATATTCAACCGTTCCGTCTGCGCTTATTCTTGCAGCGGCTCTTCTGGCAGCCCAGCAATTGAAGGCAACAGCCGCCGGATAAGATGCTGGATGTCTATAAGCATAGTCTATGTTTACGCCTAGAACTGTGGTTTTTCCGCCAAGTCCCATCGGTCCAATCCCGGTCATGTTCACAGCCTCTAGAATCTCTTTTTCAAGCTTTGCTATTTCAGGGTCTGGATTTGACACGTTCAAGGGTCTCAGCAAGGCTTTTTTCGCTATTTTCATGGCGATGTCCGAGCCTCCGCCTATCCCAACTCCTAAAATATTGGGCGGACAAGGTTTTGCTCCAGCCTTTAACACAGCGTCAACAACGAACTTTTTCAATCCGTTTATTCCTTCGCCTGGAACAAGCATACCCATGACGCAGACATTTTCTGAACCTCCACCCTTTGGCAGCACAGTTATCTCTATGTCTTCTCCTGGCACAACTTTCCAGTTTGTCCATGGTATCAACTTTCCAGTGTTGTCTCCGCTGTTTTTCTGAGTGAAAGGATTGACAGCGTTTGGACGAATAGGAACCTCAACAGTGGCTCTTCTCGTAGCCCTTATTAAGGCGTCTTCAATCTTGTAAAGGTCTTTCGCTTTGGCACCAGCTTTAATGTAAAATATTATCGTGCCCGTGTCTTGACACATTGGAGCCTGATACTTCTCGGCAAATTCAATGTTGTCTAAAATCGCCTTCAACTGCGTTTTTCCTGCCGCGCTGGTTTCCTCGGCATAAGCTTTTCGAAGTGCTTGCTTAACGTCTTCAGGCAGATAGATCACTGCTTGTTTTATAAGATTAAAGGCGACTTTTTCCGCAATATTCAGTATTTCCACAAGTCTCCCTCTTTTTTGCCAGTCTGTTGTGAAATCAGTGTACTTATAACTCTTACTTCATGTTTCTTCTGTTTTGTTGTTGAGAAGTCCAAATCTGGATCGAAACATAAGCGAGCGCGTGTGCCTTACTAGCTAGAGCAAACACGGAGATTTTCAGAGCTTTGCAGGTGAGGCTTATAGGAGCCGTTTACAAGACTTCTGGAAAGACGGCTTTCGAAGGAACCGAACTCAACCAAACCACCATTCTCATGTGCGGAAAAGAAAGACCTATAAGTCTACTGGTCATACCGCTATACCAGTTGACCGCATGTTCTAACACGTAGAACATACTGTTCTAATGAATAGACTAATATATAATGCCATAAGAGAACTAACTTTGGAGTAATTGAGATGAAGCTTGCTTTTTATCTGTCGACCTCTCTGGTCGGCTTGCTATTAGTGTCGGTGTTGTCGTCGGTGATGCTGTTCTCAACTCAAACAACTCTCCGCGCGGAAGTTGCAGCCTCTCAATTAAATATCGATACAAACCCGGAAGACCCGAATGAGACGATCCCCCCACTATTAAATATCGATACAAACTCTGAATACGCAAACGGGACGATCACTATGTCATCAGTTGTTAAAATATGGTATGCTTGGGTCAACGTCTCCGAGACACAGGTTATTTATTATGCTCTCTTTTCCAAGGAGGTTAACTCGCCCATCGTAAACTTTCTAGGCCAGCACTTCCAAGTTGAAAATGACACTGAAGTGTTCGTCGGAAACACCTTAACTCTGATAGAAGTTTACAATGACACTAACGGAGATGGCATTTCACAAGCAAACTTTACGTCTGGAGAATCTGAAATCGCCTACTATTTGCTTGTAAACAGCAGCATCGGCTACCAGCCGACTCCGATCCAAAAAATCCTAAAGGACGAAATCCCACACTACACATGGGGCTTCAAATACGAAACAATAGACGGATTCCTGCTATACCCAGAGCAACAACCAGGACAAGGAGCAGCAAGAGTGATAATTGACTATCTCGGCTTCAATTACGATTTCTACGTTGTAGAAGACGTTTCTTATATAAAGAAAAACTTTGACATCGGAGAAATTACTGAAATTCAACCACTATCTGGCGAACAAGTTTCGCTAGATGGTCTAAGCCTCTCCTTGCTTTTCAGCACAATAACCATCTCAGCTAAGCCATACACGGCGTACGTTAACGGTCAACCTTACAACTCTACAACGGCGGAAAATCCGGCCACACCAACAAGCGGCGGTGAAATTGCCGTGGAAACGATAAAAGCCTACGAGTTTCTCTTCGGGGAGAACTACAATCTCACGAGAGGCGAAACCGGGGAGGCACACGAGGTAAAGTCGGAAGCTGCAGCTACAACGAGTGTTCCTCAAGGAGTCCTAGACCACTTGGACTGGGAATTGGCTTACTTTGAAAGACACCTAAACCTTAGCGATCTATTTCCATCAGCTGTTGGTATTGAAGGAAAAGTCAGCTTGGACTATAACGTCTCAACATTCCTTTACAGAATCTGCTAC
This sequence comes from Candidatus Bathyarchaeota archaeon, assembly GCA_029879735.1. GTDB lineage: Archaea > Thermoproteota > Bathyarchaeia > Bathyarchaeales > Bathycorpusculaceae > JAOUPS01. The sequence continues at coordinate 5,582 of JAOUPS010000028.1, forward strand.
CCCGTTTGGGATGGATTACCAATTCAGCATGACCCAACATACATTGCATATCTCTTCAGCAACATAATAATTCCTGAATTCCCAATAGTCATGGTGCTACCGGTACTCGTCATTACAACCTCGCTTGCAATACTAACGGCAAAAATCCGCAAACGTCGACGATAACCCTCTTTTTCTCTCATATTTTCCAATGAACTCATAATAAACGCATAACGGACAAAGCATCCCAGATGATGTCCTGTCTGATGCGGGTTACGGGAGATTAGTAACGTAAATAAGGAAATAGATCAGAGTTAAAAAGCATAAACACAGGAGGAGTAGGATGGTCTGCCGGGATAGTAGTTGGGAAAACGGTTTTCTAGAGGCTTTGTTAACCGTTCCAGCGATATACAATTACAAAATCTCAAAGAACTCAAGATACGTTGCTTATACTTGGAAAAACGTTCATCCTAACCTCGACGTATTCCTCGTCCCAACAGACGGATCGAGAAGACCTGTTGCCTTAACGGAAACACCAGAAGCAACCTTCATCGTGAATTTTGCTCCAGACTCCAAGTCGGTTATTGTGGGAGAGGATAAAAGCAGAAACGAAAGAGTGAGACTGTTCGAAGTTAAGATAGAGAAGCCCAGAGAAATGATTCCTTTAACAGAAGAAGACCCATCCTTCTTTTTACGGGGAGGAGCATTGCATCCAAGCAGGAAGTGGCTTGTTTATGGTGCTAATTATGACTTGGAAAGGAAAACGCAAATCGAACCGACATGGGTTTATAAAGAGAACCTTGAGAACGGAGACAAGAAAATTCTAGCAAAACCCGAAAAACCGACATGGCTTTACCCCCAGCTTAATAATCAAGGAACTTACGTGCTCTATAATCGAAAGGAGCTTAACCCTAAAGGAGAACAATATTGGCTAGTGGATATTGAAGGAGAAGAAGACCGAGAAATACTGAACTTTGGACCCAAAGCAAGGGTTCAAGCAGTATGGTTGTCTGATGGGCGACGTGTTGGATTTATTACTGAGACGAAGAATGGTGGAGCTCAAAAATATTATTCGCTGGGCATTCACAACATTGAAACGGAGGAAATTTATTGGCTGATTGATGATCCAGACCGTAACATCGAACAAATACGCAGTCCGATTAATAGTCATCACTTGGTAGTTTTGGAGTATCAGAAGGCAACGGTGAGACCTTCCATAATCGACCTGACAAGCATGAAAGAAAGGTTCCTACCTAAAATTAAAGGTTCACTCGTGCCTATAGGTCCAGTGACTGATGAAGAATGGGCTGGTTTAACCTATTCATCCACTCAATCGCATGAGATCGTCAAGTTTGATCTTAACAACGTTGTGCCCTCTCGTTTTCAATCGCTGACCCATATTTGGGAGCGAACAACGGTTAAACGTGAAGATCTTACTTCTGCGGAAGATTTTGAGTGGAAAGCGAAGGATGGGTTGAGGATTCATGGGTGGCTATATCGTTCAAAAACTGCCAGTAAGAAAGCCATTGTTTACGTTCATGGTGGACCCACCGCTCATTCTGAAGACGCTTTAAATCCTCAAATCCAATACTTTGCCTCACGAGGTTTCAACGTTCTCGACCCAAATTACCGGGGGTCAACAGGTTACGGCGTAGCATTTGAGGATTTAATTAGAGTTAATGGGTGGGGAAGTGACGAACAAGAAGATGTATGGGCAGGAATCAAAGCTCTGATAGAGCGGGGAATAGCGGATAAAGGGAAAATAGGGATTACCGGAACAAGCTACGGCGGTTACTCAAGCTGGTACGCCATCACCAAAGCACCAGAGTTAGTATCTGCAGCCGTTCCCATTTGTGGAATGACGGACTTGGTGGTGGACTATGAAACAACCCGTCCTGATTTACGCCCCTATTCTGAACAAATGCTGGGAGGAAGCCCTAAAGAAGTACCCGAACGATACTATGAACGGTCACCCATAAACTTCGTCGGACAAATCAAGGGCAAGCTTATGATCGTCCAAGGATCCCGAGACCCTAATGTCACACCTAAAAACGTGGAAGAGGTAAAGAAAACACTGGATAGAAAGAGCATCGAATATGAACTATTAGCTTTTAAAGATGAGGGACATGGAATATTGAAAACTAAGAATCAGAAGATTCTGTTAAGAAAGATCGCAGACTTCTTTGCTAATGCATCAGAGTAGGCTTAGCTGACTTGTTGACAAGCGCTTCCGAGCCTCAACCAAGCCAGCTTTGGGCTGCAGAAATTGTAAAGGGCAAAGGTTTTCTAGTAACTTTAACTTATCTCTCTGGGGGCCAAACGTTATTGTTTTTCGTGTGATTTAAATACGGCTTAACTTAACTGTTTGAGTGGATTGTAAAGGGGAATGCTTATGGTTGAGGAAGAGGAAGGCGTAGCTAAGAAAAAGTATCAGTTTTTGGAGGACCTTCCGGGGATTGGTCCTGCCACTGCTCAGAAGCTGCAGGAGTTGGGGTTTCACACTGTTGAGGCTTTGGCTATGGCTGCTGCCCGTGAGTTGGAGCCCGCTGGCATCAGCGAGAAAAAAGCCTTAGTGATTATCAGAGCTGCGCGCTCTTCTATCAGTGTTTCTTTTGTTAGGGCTGACGAGCTTCTTAAGGTGCGTCAGAACGTTTTACGTTTGACTAGTGGAAGCAAACCCTTAGATATGCTTCTCGGCGGTGGGCTGGAAACGCAAACAATAACTGAGTTTTATGGGGAATACGGCAGCGGTAAAAGTCAGCTTTGCCATCAGCTATGTGTTAACGTACAGTTGCCTCCTGAACGGGGTGGACTAAATGGGGCAGCCTTATACGTAGATACGGAGAACACCTTCAGAACCGAGCGCATTGTACAGATGGCTAGGCATCTGGGGCTTGACCCGGAGCAGGTTGCTAAGAACATTATTTATGCTGAGGCTTACACTTCTGATCATCAGATGTTTCTGCTTGATAATGCTGACGAGGTGATTAAGGAAAATAACGTGAAACTAATTATTGTTGATTCTTTGACTTCTCATTTCAGAAGTGAGTACCTTGGGCGTGAGATGCTGGCTCGTAGGCAGCAGAGACTTAACAAGCACATGCACAAGCTTATCCGTTTGGCTAGGGCTTTTAATGCCGCTGCTGTTGTCACTAATCAGGTTATGGCTAAGCCAGACGTGTTTTTCGGAGACGCCGTTCATCCCATTGGAGGTCACATAGTTGCCCACACAAGTCATACGCGTATCTATTTGAGGAAGGCTTCTCGCGGTCCAGTAAGGATTGCCCGCTTGGTTTCTAGCCCCTACTTGCCTGAGGGTGAGGAAATATTTAAAATAACTGAGAACGGGATAGAGGATGTTTCTGAAGAAGAAAAAATAAAGCCTCGCAGGCGTTAGCCATGCCCATCTCATTAGCTCTGGTTACGAGGTTCTTTCAGCTTCTGTTTAACAGGCAGTTCACTGAAGCTGAGCGTGAATTGGAGAGGCTCAAGCAGAGGATGCATGAAACTGAGTGGAACCAAGGTTATTCTAGGGCTTTGCATGGGATGCTGATTGCGCGTAAATCCAACAGTGACGGGTATTCTCTTCTCTCGAAGTTAGATCTTGGTGACGAGAAGGCTTTGCTGGATTATAGGCGGGAGTTTCTGAGTCACGTAAGGAACAAACTTCATGGAAATTTTGACCGCGGGTTTTTCTCTGCTTGGGCTGACTGTATGCGCGTACTCAGCAAAATGGTCGTGAACAACCCGGGTTCGAAGGATAGTGTGTCAAAGAAAGAGGAAGCCAAGATTTTAGATAAGGACAAAAGTCAAGTCACAATGGAAAGTTTTCTAAAAGGAACGAGTGCCTAACCCGAACTGAGGAGCCAACCTATTATCGTGTATAAAAGGACCCATAAGAATAGCCATGAGAGGAAATATATGCCTATTCCCGTTGTTACGAGCTTCCGCGGCTTTTCTACCTTCAGTAGGAACTTGGGTTTTATGATGTAGTAGGATATTAGGTAGATGACGAGTGCCATAGATAGGCTGGTCATGAAGAATGGATAGTCTACGGAAAACTCTCCCACCGGGTCGATTGGGGCAATTCTTCCAGCTGCAATACCGTAGCCTGCGCAGATGAGGGCAGCGGTTATGCCTAGGACTAGTCTCAGCCAGTATATGGTTTCTAGGGGTTTCATTGCTTTGAGCTTTTGCATCTTACTTTCAGCCTTTGCATTCTATATTTTAGTTTCAGATTTAAAGTTGCCTATTTATAGTTTTGTGATTATACATTCTTGGAAAGTGATGTGGGTTGAGAAAAAAGGAGTTTACCAGTTTTGATGTGGCTGCTGTCGTTCGTGAGTTACGTGAGGCGGTTCTGGATTCCCGGGTTAATAATGTTTATCAGTTGGATGCTAAGACCTTGCTTTTTAAGTTGCGTAAGCGGGATAGACCTGTTTTTCGTATGGTTTTGGAGGCTGGTAAGCGTCTGTACTTAACTTCTTATGTTGTTGAGAAGCCTCTGGTTCCTCCTGCGTTTTGTATGGCTTTGAGAAAATATTTGCGGAATGGTTGGTTGCCTGGTGTTGAGCAGCATGAGTTTGAGCGGGTTGTCGTTTTCAGTTTTAAGACCAAGGCTGGTACAATGAGGCTTGTTTTGGAGCTTTTCGGCGACGGCAACATCATTTTGGTGGATGAGAAGGGCGAGATTTTGCATGCTCTAAGCTATAAGCGTATGCGAGACCGAAAGATTCTCCGTGGCGAGGCTTTTCTTTTTGCGCCTTCCAGTGGTAGGAATCCGCTTAAAGTTGACAAAGAAGAGATGTTGGAGGAGTTGAGGAATTTTGGTGGCGTTGAGGTTGTGCGGGCTGTTGCAAGGTTTTTGAGTGTTGGCGGGGTTTATGCGGAGGAGGTTTTGTTGAGGGTTGGTGTTGACAAGAAGAAGCCCTGTAACGCATTAAGCGACTCTGAGGTTGATGGCATTTTTGAGGAGTTGCAAAAGATGCTTTCTCAGGTTTTAGGCGGTGAGCTGGAGCCTTGTGTTGTTTCGGATGAGGTTGGTTTTGTTGATGCTGTGCCCATTAGGCTCAGGCGTTATGCTGAGTTTAAGCGTCAGCCTTATGAGAGTTTTAACGAGGCTTTGGACGAGTTTTATGTTAGGGTTGCCGCTGTTGAGGGGGCATTGGCTGCCGTGGAAGCCGATGAGTTAAAACGTGAAGCGGAGAGGCTTAGGAGAATTGTTGCTAGTCAGGAGAAGGTTTTGGCTGAGGCTAAGGCCAAGGCGGATAGGGACAAGCGTGTTGGTGATGTTATTTATGCGCATAGTGGTGAGCTTCAAGCGTTGTTGGATAGGTTTTTGGCTGGTAAGAGAGGCGGAAAGGAGTGGGGTGCGGTTGTTTCTGAGGTTTTGGCTGAGAAAAAGGCTGGTTTAAAGCCTAGTGTGTTTTTTGAGTCTTTTGACGTTAAGCGTCTGGTGGTTAATGTTTGTGTGGATGGTTTGCGTTTTGGTTTGAGTTTGCGTAGGAGTTTGTTTGCTAATGCTGCACGGTTTTATGAGAGAGGTAAACGGGCTAAGCGTAAGTTGAAGGGGGCGAAGGCTGCTTTGGAGGAGACCCGTAAGAAGCTTGAGGAGGTGGAAGCCAAAATAAGAGGGGCTGAAGAGTTAGAGAGGGTTAAGCCTGTTGAAGCCGTTAAAGAGCTTGCTAAACGTAAAGTGAGACCTAAGGAATGGTTTGAGAAGTTTAGGTGGTTTGTTTCTTCTGATGGGTTCTTAATTGTGGCGGGTAAGGATGCTGTCAGCAATGAAGTTTTGGTTAAGAAGCATACTGAAGATAGCGATGTGGTTTTTCATGCTGATGTTGCTGGTGCGCCCTTTGTTGTTGTTAAGACTGATGATAAAGAGCCTAGTGAACAGTGCTTGCGTGAAGCAAGCGAGTTTGCCGCCTCCTTTTCTAGAGGTTGGCGTGAAGGCTTTGCCAGTGTGGATGTTTACTGGGTTAAGCCCGAACAACTAAGCAAGAGTGGACGTTCTGGCGAGTATGTGAGACGTGGTGCCTTTGTTGTTCATGGCCGACGGAATTGGTTTCGGGGGGTTTCGCTTAGGCTGGCTGTTGGCGTTGTTGTTGAAAATGGCGAGTTTAGGTTTGCGGGTGGACCTGTTGACGCAGTTAAAACTAAGACTAATGTCTATGTGGTTGTTGTGCCCGGAGACCTGAAGGGTAAAGCGTTGTTTAGGCGTGTTTTGAAGTTTTTGGCTGGAAAATTGCCTAAGGAATTGCGTGAGAGGGTTTTGAAGGCTTCTGTTGAAGGGATAAGAGAATACACACCATACAGCAAGGGCAGAATTTTAGAAAGTTAGGTTTCTATGTTGTTTTTCTATAGGGGTCCCATCGAAAATCTTTAATGAAAAATTTCACAATGACAAAACTTCGGTTATGAATTAAAAGAAATATTCATTGTTAGGCTTATATCTTAGATTCTAGTTATGATAGACAGCAATTAATTGGAGAGAATTTGTGAAATGTGTCAAGCCAAAAAAGAAGAAAAATACGAATGCTGCGGCCAAACCTTCAAAACAAAAGAAGAACTAGAAGCCCACAAAGAGAAACTGCACAAGAAATCCTGCTGCAAATAGCCCTAACCAAACCAACATCAACAAATAACCACCTTCCCTCATTTTATTTTTGAAAACATATTTGGACTCTAATATTCATAGAATATTGAAAACAATAAAAAGTCTAGTTCGCAAGGCTTTCATGGAAAATCTGCAACAGACTACCATCAATGTCTGACAAAAAGAAAAATCAAACGCGCGACAAATCTGTAGGAATCTGAAAAAAGATAGGGGTCTATCAATTTAGCAACTGAAAACCTGCGATCATAAAGCCCTATGCTTTCTCGTCATCAAAACCGTGTGAATCTCAGCATACTTCAGCAAACTCCTAAACAAGTTAAAGAAAGAATCCAGCCAAAACGGATAATGAGCTTCCAATATGGGAAGAAGATGCCAATAACAACACCCTTTCACACATCCAACCTTAAACCCATACCCCGAAAACATCCCGACAATCTCAACGGCGGAATGACCAACCTCAAAAACCAAAACCGGTCCTCCTTACTCACCCCCACCACCCCAAAACCTCACAACAAACCTCAACAGTAATAAAAATTCCGTTTAAGACTCTGTTTCAACGACTGTATACTACTCCTTTAGAATGCAATATGAACCTACATAAAAAAACCACAAAAATCAGGCCTGACATCAAAAACGGAGCCATGAAACCACACATTTCTATTAGAAACCCTGACAACGCCAAACTCAAGGTATTTCCGCCGTGAAGCCCCATCATCAACAAGCCAATATCAGTCCCATAAGACCCTCTACTCGTGATACTTGACAATATCCCCTCTTGACTGATAGTCACTAAGCCCTCAGCAAAACCATAAACCACCATGAGAACACCTGCAAACACAGAACTCGAAAACCCAAGCAACACAAGCGTAACACTGTAAAGCACCCCGCTCACAAGTAGAGGCTTCCCAATTTCAAATCTCCTTGCAAAAAGATACGAGAACAAACCAGCTAGCAAAATCTGAAGACCAACAAGCACACCCACAGTTTCAGGATCAAACCCGTTTGAGCTCAAAAACACTGGAAACACAAAACCGCTCCGAAACCCGAAAGACAACCCCATCACAAAGAATAAGACCAAGAAACTCTTGAAAACCTTCCCCTTTTTCCTAAAATCCAACAAATGTAAAGCCTTCACCATATTGAAACTCCTCTTCTTCCCACCAACCAACAAAAAAGCTGCAGGAAACACGAACGCGTCAACCATAATGCACGACATCAGCGTTCCCTCAAAGAAAACCCGAAAAATAAGAAAACCAGCAAGCAAGGTTCCGACAGCGTAGGCAACGTACGCTGCCGTTCTCAGATGAACTAAAGCCGCCCACTTCTTTTCGCTTTTCTACAAAATAAAGGCCCTATTCACAGCCCACAAAGAACCATCCTTAGTTCCCTCAACAACCTTTCCGAATACGAATTCCAAAGGCGCATAAGCCAAATAATAGATAACACTCGCGGCGACACCTAAAAACCCGTTTAAGACAAAGAAAAGCTTCTTACCCCCAAAATCAGAAACTGTAGCAAACAAGATTCTTCCAAAATGAAAAATCATCGGCAACGACGCAAACACAAGTCCAAGAGTAGCTATGTCAATCTTTTCCTTCATCATCAACGGCAAAGCAACCCCAAGAACCCCGCCAACAAAAGAGTTCAAAATCTGAATAAAAATCACAACTCTAACCTGACCCAAACATCTCCCACTCAGAAACTGCCTACTCACTCCCACCTTTAAAACCATTACCACTCCGCACTAAACAAACAACAACAAAAACAGCGAAAATCGAATTTCTAAACCAACTACTCAGCCAGTGGTAATGGGCTTTGGCTCTTAGGCTTTCTCCTCCAGTCGGCGATGTATAGGCTGTTTGCTTAGGAGGTGATCCGGCCGCAGGTTCCCCTACGGCCACCTTGTTACGACTTTTCCCCCCTCACGAAACCCGGATTCGACGCAGCCCAGAGGACCACGCCTCACCCAAACTTCGCTTGGGTGGAACGACGGGCGGTGTGTGCAAGGAGCAGGGACGTATTCACCGCGCGATAGTGACACGCGATTACTAGGGATTCCATGTTCACGAGGGTGAGTTGCAACCCTCGATCCCAACTACGGCAGGCTTTCGGGATTGCTTTCCCCTTTCGGGGTTGGAACCCTCTGTACCTGCCATTGCAGCTCGCGTGTGGCCCGGGGGATTCGGGGCATACTGACCTGCCGTGGCCCGCTCCTTCCTCCGTCTTATCGGCGGCAGTCTCCCCAGTGTGCTCGGCTCAAAGGCCGGTGGCAACAGGGGACGCGGGTCTCGATCGTTGCCTGACTTAACAGGACACCTCACGGCACGAACTGGCGACGGCCATGCACCTCCTCTCAGCTTGTCTGGCAAGACCTTCAATCTGGCCTTCACTCTGCTGTCGCCCCCGGTGAGATTTCCGGCGTTGACTCCAATTAAACCGCAAGCTTCACCCCTTGTGGTGCTCCCCCGCCAATTCCTTTAAGTTTCAGCCTTGCGGCCGTACTTCCCAGGCGGCAGGCTTAACGGCTTCCTTGCGGCACTGGAGCGGCACGTAGCCGCGCCAACACCTAGCCTGCATCGTTTACAGCTGGGACTACCCGGGTATCTAATCCGGTTCGCTCCCCCAGCTTTCATCCCTCACCGTCGGGCGCGTTCTAGCCGACAGCCTTCGCCACTGGTGGTCCTCCCGGGATTATAGGATTTCACCCCTACCCCGAGAATACCGTCGGCCTCTTCCGCCCCCAAGCCGGACAGTATCCCCCGCAGTCCAACGATTGAATCGCTGGATTTAACGGAGGACTTGCCCAACCGGCTACGAATGCTTTAGGCCCAATAAGCATCCCCACCACTCGGAGAGCTGGTATTACCGCGGCGGCTGACACCAGGCTTGCCCTCTCCTTATTCCCCCAGCTTTATACACTAGGGAAAAGCCATCCTCAGCGGACGGCACTCGGGATAGCCCCGTCACGCTTTCGCGTATTGCGGAGTTTTCGCGACTGCTGCGCCCCGTAGGGCCTGGGTCCTTGTCTCAGTACCCATCTCCGGGCTCCCGCTCTCACGGCCCGTACCGGTTAAAGGCTTGGTGAGCCGTTGCCTCACCAACAACCTGATCGGCCGCGGCTCCATCCTTGGGCAGCGCCTAGAAGCATGGTCTAGGCGCCCTTTCGGCGAGGGTCCATTCCAGGAACCCTCACCTATCAGGGATTAGCCCCAGTTTCCCGGGGTTGTCCCTGTCCTAAGGGCAGGTTAGCCACGTGTTACTGAGCTGTGCGCCGCGTCTCCGCCATGGCTTGGAGACGCACGACTAGCATGTCTTAGTCCCATCCCGATAGCAGTGGGGTCCGGCAGGATCAACCGGAGTTAAGCTCACAGCTGACCATAAGCCAGACGCTTATTTACTGTACAACCACAAAGCCGACTGGATTTGGAGGGAAATAACCACTTAACGCCAAAGCCCAATTCAGACCTAACGCGTGTAAGCATGTCAGGTCCACATGATTGTCCCCGCAACTGGATGCCAACCATCCTCATCCTCTAGGGCGATTAAACGCCTTTACAGTTAGGGTTGAGCCGCCGCCGTGAAATTGCGGGGCTGGCTTTCATTCGCCAAAATGAATCTGAAGGCGTCTCAGCCAATATAAATGTTTCTTTACACCCTAATATACGTTACCCTCTATGTTTTTCACGTTAGGGGTTACTTTCGCTTTCTGAAAAACATCAGCCCGTCTTTCTTGCACACGTCTCCAAAGCCAACTTAAAGCGACGCTTTTATCCTTTCACGTTCCTTTGCAACCTTCACTGTAAACTCGCCTGAGCTTTCTTTGATCAGTGTCCTTTCGAGCTGGATGTAAAGCAAAGTGGTGTTCATTTTTTTGTGGTCACGCATGGGTTCACAAGAGTTTTGGGGAGTTCTTCTAATTTGAATAGCGAATCACAAACAGAAAAAGAGGGTGTGCAGGAGCGCGCGTCTAGTTAGTGGCGAACAAGGACAAAATTAAAGTTGGTTCTCTCTATAAGATGAAGGATATGTTTATCATTGTAGCAGAATGCAGTAGATGCGGAGAACCTTTTTTGTCTGATGAGGTTTTGACAGTGTGCACAAAATGTGGTGGGGCTCTTCTATTCAGGTATGATTTGGCTGCAGTAGCTGAAAAAGTTTCTAAGAGCGCTTTGGAGAAGAGAGAAGACACTTTTTGGAAGTTCGTAGAGTTGCTTCCTCTTTCGTCATCTGAGAGTATAGTTTCCTTGGGAGAGCCTTATACTCCTGTGCTTCGATTTTCCGGTACAGCCCTTAAAAACGTGTATGTTAAGGATGATGGAAGGCTTCCAACGGGAACCTTTAAGGCGAGGGGAGTGGCTGTGGCAGTTTCTAAACTTAGAGAATTAGGCGTCAAACGTGTTGCTGTACCCTCTGCTGGAAATGCTGCGGCAGCTCTGGCAGCTTACGGAGCAAAAGCTGGAATGGAAGTTTACGCGTTTATGCCGAAAGATGTACCTGAAAGCAATCTTAAAGAGTGTGTATATTTGGGAGCTAAAGTCTATCTTGTTGATGGATTGATAAATCATGCAGCTGAAATTGTTAGAAGACTTAGAGGAAAGTTTGGATGGTTTGATTTTTCAACCAATAAACAGCCGTACAGATTTGAAGGTTACAAGGCTATGGCGTTTGAGATAGCCGAGCAATTTAGCTGGGATCTACCTGACTACATATTTTTCCCAACTGGTGGAGGAGAGGGCGTTATTGGGCTTTGGAAGGGATTCAAAGAGTTAATTGAGCTTGGCTGGACCAGAAAACTTCCACGCCTAATTGTTGTTCAATCTTCAGGATGTGCTCCTCTTGTCAAAGCATATAAAAAAGGAGCGTCTGAGGTAAAAGAAACATGGAAAGACGCTGAAACCATTGCGCCCGGTTTGAGAGTGCCTCACCCTTATGCGAGTTATCTCATATTGCGGGCCATAAAAGAAACAAAAGGAATGGCTGTAGCTGTAGACGACGAAGAAATAGTTTCTTCAATGAAAACCTTCTTTAAGTCGGGACTTTACGCATGTCCCGAAGCAGCTTCCACTCTTGCAGCATTAAACAAGCTCGAAAAGAAGGATGAAGGCTTGTTTGATCCTGACGAGAAGATACTTCTTTATCTAACAGGGGACGCGATGAAATACCTTTATGTTATGATGATAGAAAGGAATAAAATCTCTGTGTTAAGAAAAGACGCAATTTCATTGAGTTGAACAAGTATGCGCCAAATTTCTATTCAACTCTTGAACACCCAGAAGTTGTTATTTTTCTCCCAGGCTTTTTAACAACAACTACTAAGCCAAGCCTTTTAGTTTTCTTTATAACGCGCGCGAAAGCAATTCAGAGCTGCTAATAACAGGCGGGGTGAGAATTGACCCCCACCAAAGTGGAGATATCTCCCGCAAACCCCCGTTTCTTGTGATTTTTCTCAGGTTTTCGTCGATAGCTCCTCTTTTCGAAGCTCGTGATGCAAACTAATGTTTAGCATGAAAAATCGGAACAAATCACGCGTGCCGGTGGTTTCTTTGGCTTCATCCCCGGTTCATTCTCGTGTTCGTCTTGGTTCTTCAACGAATGCTAATACAAGAAATAGTGAGAATAACCCCATGGCGCTGCTTACGAAGAATGGAATGCCTGTTCCTCTTACGACCAAGTTGCCGAGCCATGGAATTTTGAATGTCGAAAACCTGTAGGCGTCGTAAAGCCATGTGGATAAGACGGGTCCCAAGATCGCTCCGAGGCTAAAAAAGGCTGCGAATCTTCCGAAGAGTTTTCCCCTGACCTTCTCAGGTATCAAGTCGGCTCTCAAAGCTCGCGATGCTGGCATAGCTATATTGTGGCCAAAAGATCGGAACACCGTTATTCCGGCTGCAGAGACGAGGTTTGGGGCGAAGGGAAGAGCTATAGTGGCTAACCTGGAAGGCAGGTTGCCTAGCGCTATAATAGGTTTCCTGCCAACCCTGTCAGAAATCCTGCCGGCCAAAAGGTTGCAAGTTAAACCAACAAAACCTGACATGGATAATATGACGCCAATCTGCAGCGACGTCGCATTAAACGTGTCTCCAAAGTATAGCACACTTATGGGAATGATGAACCCGACAGCGAAGCCAATTGACAGAGAGGAGATGTAGAGAATCCTGAGAGAAAATGTCACTTTCTTGCTCAACTCCACATGTTCATCTTGCTTAAGCGTTACCTCAGATGAGCGTTTTCCCCTAGTCTCTTCGACTCCCCACCAAACCAGAAAGAAAGCTATGACGGCGAGGAATGAGTCAACAAAGTAGGGGATTCTGTAGCTCCACTCAACCCCAAGGCCAATTACATCACTGCATAGATTTTGGATGGCGCCGCCGAAGACCGGCCCCATGTTGAATCCTATCATGCTCAAGGTTAAATAGAATCCCAACGCTTCACCCATTCTTTCTTTGGGAATCTGGTCAACCAGCGAGGCTTCTGACGGAGCAGCCACAGCCGCCGTAGCCACTCCGTTCAAGACCCTTATTACCAACAGTGGGGCCCAGTTCCAGACTATGCCGGTCAAAGTACCCAAAACAACATCTGCGAGCAACCCGGCTTGGATGAGTCTTTTTCTGCCAATCTTGTCTGACAGGCTCCCAAACCTCTGGGAGAGAGTTGCATTGGCTGCGGTGAAAGCGGCAGTAAACAAGCCAATGTAGGCGACTGACGCACCTAGAAGCTGAACATAATCTGGAAAGTAGGACATAGGTAGAGCATAGGCCAAGTTTTCCACCAAAGAAGCCAAGGAGAGAATCACTACGCTAGAAGTATAGAGCCTCGCAGTCCGCATGTCACACCTTCCTATCGAAACTTCAGATAAACTCCAAGAACATATAAATATAGATTCACTTTTAGCCATCGCTGGACTGCTTCAAGAGAGCCGTATGGTCGAGTTGCGGGGATTTGCCCCCTCGACACATGGACACGCCTACCGAACTCTGTCTTCACATGACAGACTTCTTTTCTCCTTCGCATTTCTTTCTCCTCAACCTTTATGTCTTCGCTGATTTGTTTGACAGCCTCTTTCACAGTCCTCAGTTTTATCTCTTTCATAAGACTCACACTTTTACCCGTTATTGCACTACCCGCAGATGCTGAAATGATTGAGTGTAAGAAAGTTTCGCTACAGAAAGGCATAAAAAGGAAACATTCAAATATCGCTAACCGTGATAAAAATGGAAAGAAAGAAAATTTTGTTTCAATTCATTCTACTTTTAATATTATTGCCAACATTTTTTTCACTATGCCATGTAACAGCGAGTCCAGCCATCGGCTCTACAACCATAACGGTTGAATCGGTGGCAGATGCCTATGTGAACTTTTCCAGTCCAGACACAAACTATGGCGGCGTAGATTACATGTATGTTAGTGCTAACTCGGAACAAGATTTTACATACGTTATGTTTGACTTGTCCAGCTTACCGTCGGGCGCTAACATCATATCGGCTAAACTTAAGGTCTATCTTTCGTCCACGGGCGGAAGCATATACTGGTCTCCAGCCGACAGAATTGGCGCGTACTATTGTTCAGATAGTTTTTGGACGGAACTCGGAATCACATGGAACAACAAGGCAAGTTTTGATCCAGAGCCCACAGACACATGGTCCTTTTCCATCATATACTATACGAAGGTGTACAAGTCATGGAACGTAACTGAAGATTTGAGGACGGCGTTGCCATCAGGAACCCTAACGGAAGTGTTAAAGTTTGAAAGCAAAACAGGAGACGGACACGCGGTCTTCCAGTCAAGAGAAGGCGCCAACAAACCAAAATTAGAAGTTGAATACTCTACAAAACCAGTTTTTGTGGTTCACCTTGAATCTATTCAAGACACCGAAGCCACGGTCAATTTGGGGCTTATAACCTTCTCAGGTTATGTATTCTCGCTTCCAACGGATATAGACGTCGTCAACGGCAGTTACTTGGCCACATATAGTGGCGGCTACACGTTTGTTCGATGGGAAACAACCGGCGGGGTCACGGTGTCGGATGAAAACGAAGCTTCAACCATGGTGACTGTTTTGGGCGATGGGACTCTGAGAGCTGTGGGAACCGCAGAGAGATTCGAGTACACGTACGATCAGGAAAGTCCGCAATGGAACTCAGAAGGAGCAGGAGAGATGGACGCAGTGAGGTTCACTCCACTCTTCTCAGGTCAACTCCTCACGGCTCGCTACTACATGTATGATCTCTCTTCATACCAGTCAAACACATTCAAGGTCCACATCATAGACGAAACTCACAACGACCTAGTCACCCCCTTTAACGCAACACCACCCGCTGAGGGATGGTTCGATGTTGACCTCTCCTCACATGGCATAAACGTAAACGAAGGAGCTGACTTCTACCTCGGAATGGAGTGGATCGTCGACTACAACCCGGATCTCGGAAAAGACAGCACCAGCCCCTCCGACCGAAGCTGGCACTGGAACGGAACAGTGTGGAAAGAAGAAACATACAGCGACTTCATGATCAGAGCAGTAGTTGGCACAGCACCTCTTCTCCCAACCTTCAACATCCCAGTTCTGCAAAATCCAGCGACACTCGATGGAGTCATAATCGAACAGGAGTGGGCCGACGCAAACCGAATGGGCGTAACCTTCGAAACAGACGGAATCACATACGAAGGAG
>JAOUPS010000001.1 GCA_029879735.1 Candidatus Bathyarchaeota archaeon
CACCATCATAAAGGACACGTTACTTTGGGAACCCAGTGGCGGCGGCGGTGGCTGTCCAATACTAACGGTTTACGACGGAACCGACTACGTTGAGGAGGGCCTGCTCGACATACACAACCCCGAAGGCGTAGACGTGGTTTACGAGCACACCCTAGCTGCGACGCCTCAGCGCGTGGACGGCACCTATCTGCTAAGGCTGACCGAGCATCCCAAGACCCACAGCTACATAGACCAGGTCAAGCTTTACGCGATGCTTGAGGACGGAACCCTGAAGGAGCTTCCGTTGATCTGGGCCTGGCACTCGGAAGACGACAACGTGCTGCCGATGCTGCTTCACAGCGACGAGTGGAAGACAGACACGCTGGGCGCGGACCATAACGACGGAACGAGCCAGAGCATAGACCTGAAGTTTGCCGCGCTCTCACCCAGCCTTGAAGTCACTGATTTCATGTTCCAGATCGAAGGAAACAACTGGTACGTCAAATAAGAAGAAAAAACCTTCAAAACCCCTTTTTTTTTCTGTTTTCCGAAGCTTATGACCAATGCTTTCTTATACTTTCTAAATAGACCCTTAAAGGGTCAAGCCCCATTTTCCACCACGTAAAACACGACTTGTAATTTGCTTTAACATAAAACAAGACCCCCTACCGAAAGCACGCCCAGTTTTTCTTCAGCGGCCTTTTCAACTCACTAATTGTATTTTCAACTTTTTTGCGGCAGTAAGGCGGCTCAATTGGCGGAGCATAAGGGTCTTTAACGCGGATTTCCTCTAGACCAACTACACCAGCGGCAAGCGCGTACCAACAGAGCGGCAAAACCGTTGGGTTATATCCGCTTCCGGGCATCAAGACAAGTTTTCCATCGCAAACCTCGTCTGTAGTTTTCCTGATTAAACGGGATAGGTCAAAAAAGCCCTTAACGGTCAGCCTCAGATTTCCAAGCATGTCCGCAAAATGTGGATCGCTTCCACCGTTTGCGATAATGATTTCAGGCTTAAACTCCTTAGCCAAAGGGACAAAAACTTCGTTTACAGCATAAAGATACGTGCTGTCGCTTGTTCCGGGAGGGAGAGGCACGTTAACATTGTAGCCTTCTCCTTTGCCCTCTCCAATCTGCCAGGTAAAGCCCGTCCCTGGATAAATCGTGTGGGGATCTTGATGCAGAGAAATGTAAAGCACAGCAGGGTCTTTGTAGTAGATGTCGCTTGTGCCGTTTCCAAAGTGAACATCATAATCCAGTATCAAAAGACGTTTCACATCGTACTTAGCCCTTAAATACTCAACCAAAACTGCCACATCGTTGAACAAGCAGAATCCGCCACCGTAACTTCTTCCAGCATGATGATAACCACCCCCTAGAGAGATCGCGCGTTTCGCCATCCCTTCATAAACCGATTCACCACACTTGGTTGCACCGCCAACAATAAGCAGCGCAGCCTCAAGAATTTCCCGAGAGACAGGCGTTTCAATGTCATAGGGCTTATTCTCTTCAGCTAAGCTAAAGATCAGATCAACATAATCTTCTTCATGAACCATCAACAAGTCCTCTCTTGAGGCTGGCTGAGGTTCGACGAGAACCACTTCAGAGAGACCGAGCAAGCCTTGGTTTTCAAAGAATTTCATGACATTTACAAACCTGTCTCCCCTAAAGGGATGTTCCTCACCTAGATCATACTGCTTAAACGTTTCATGAAAGGTCATGACAATCTTTTCAGGCAATTATGGTTCTCTCAAACCAAGATAAGAAAACGGTGAATATAAAACTCTGCATCACGCAAATTGAATTTTATCATAGAAAAAGGGAGAGGAGATGATTACTCTTGGTTTTCTTCTCCTTCAGCTGCCGTCTCCATCGGTTGTGTTTCTTCCGTGTCTTGCGACGTTTCTTCCGTCTCTTCCGTGATTTGTGATGTTTCTTGCCAAGTTTCCTGTGTTTCTTGCGTCTCTTCCGTGTCTTGTGATTGCCAAGTTTCCTGTGTTTCTTGCTGGCTCTGAAGGGAGTCTGTTTCGCTAACCTCTACGGATTCAACTGGCGGTTCCGGTAGATTATGCTCCACAGTTTCTTCAGCAGTTTCCTCGGACTCAACCGCCGGAACGGTTTCTTCCGCGACTTCGATTTCAACTTGCGAAGGAGTTTCATCACTTTCTGTAGGTTGTGGTTCTATCTCCTGCGGTTCAGCTATCTCAGTTGTTAGAATCTGTATGCTGCTTGAAAGTTGATTTCCAGCTTCCGTGACTGCATCCAGTTCCCGTCTTGCAACTTCAAGTCCCGTGGATAGAACGTCGATTTCACGCTGGTAAACTTCTTCGTCTATCTCGCCAGTCACATGTTGAATTTCGAAGTTTGCAAGAAGCATCTCCAACGTCTTAATCTGTTTTTTGAGTTCCTCCGTTTTTGAGTTCATTTTCTCCAGCAGAGCCCTATGCTGTCTTTCAATTTCTGCAACCGCCTCATCCATCTCTTTGTTGAACGATTCGTATGTGGACTGCGAAATCCTGCCAGTGTTCAACAAATTGTCCAAAGCTTGCTTCTTTCTCTTCGCCATTTCATATTCTTCGTTTAATCTCTCAAAAGAGTGCTTCCACCAAATCAATTTCAACACCATCCATTTTTTAGCCGTTAAGGAAAGAAATAACGTTTATCAATATTCAGATATATCGCTAACTGTTTAGAACAACGTTTTTCGTCGTTTAAATGAAAGATTAAGCTTTAAAAACTGAACGTACCATCAGCTTTCCATAGCACTGAAAATTGCAACATTTATTTAGAAAGTGAAAGGGTTGGGAGCTCTACGATGTAAAGCCTTCTTAACTCAAACTAAAGCTAAGATTGTCCTCTGTGCGTTTCCTATGTTGGAAACGTTCAATTTTCTCATATTCTGTTTCAACTTTTAATTTGTAATTAGAAAAAAGTTTAGATGTTTATATCTTACGTACAATATTGAAACGTGAATAAATGCGGCCGCGTTGACGATCATAGTTGGCTGTGGAAAATTGGAAGGAGCACGTGGGCTAAAATCGAAATACTAAAAAGTACCTTCCCAAGTCTTAAAAGCGAAAGAAAACAAGGGCCCGTAGCTCAGCAAGGATAGAGCACCGGGCTTTTAAGCAAGCCTAAGATTGCATAGAAACCCGGGGGTCCTGGGTTCAATTCCCGGCGGGCCCGCTAACTCCCCAAAAATTAGGATTTGATTATAAATCAAAATGTTTGAGGTTTTGTTTTCAAAAGCAAGGGTGATGGGAGCCTTCTCCTTTCCCGCTTGGGCTAAAACCGTATAAGGATTTGATTTTATAAAACGCTTGCTGTTCACGTCGGTATATGTCGTTTTTGAAAGTATGCCTTTCCTGGAGATCATTTCGGTTTTGGAAACCCTGCTTTTGGGTTTGTCTGAAACCTAGCGCGCGCGCCTTTTAAATATCGACTTTTGTTTCCGTAGATTTCTATTGCAGTGGATATAGCTGCTGCCATAGCGCGCGCTGGGTTTTCATGGTGAAAACTGACTTCCCTTTTTACATGGATAAGAAGAAGGGGAATACATTAAGAATATACATTGCATATAAAGATTTGAAAATAACAAGGTTTACGTGTGTGCTTTCTATTTCGGTATAAGCGAGAGTTATGTCTTTCAAAGAATATTTACACGAGTGTGCAGAGAATTCAAGGCGCGATGAGGTTAATAGTTACATAATGTTTCTGGCGGGTGTTATGTTTTTTGTGGGTGGTGTATGGGGATCGTTGAAGTTGGCTGAGAATCCGAGATGGTTCATTTTTATTCCATACCACACGGAACCGCTGGGTGGAGCGGCTCTGGGGTTAGCCTTGACAGTTACTGGTTTGACGCTGATGGTTTATGGGATAACTGCGGGGTTAAATTGTTGGAATGACAGAAGATGGTACATGCAGGAGATGCGAAAAGCAACAGCTTTTGAGGAGATCGCTCTAAGGGTGAAAAAGGACTCGATTAAACTCGAAAAAGACCCTGGAAAAGTCAAGAAGAGATTGGAAGAATTCAGAGCTAAACTCAGAAGAAAACGAAAAAGGGATAGACAAGAGACTTATTATGGCCGTAGTTAAAGACGGAACAGCAGAAATCGATCATGGACCAGAACCGAAATCGATCAATTGAGTATCCAAACATTTTCGGATTTAGAAAAGGTTGAATCGGTACCGTTAGAAACAGAGGAAGTTTTCGAAAAGCTGCTGATCTAGCAATAGAGAAGCGGAAATAGAGTTTTGTTCTATAACATTCTTCTAGCTTAAAGCTTTACTGTGACTACATTTTTTGCATAAGAAAGTACCCTGAATGTGTTAGAGATAGTCACTCATCAGCATTGGTTGAAAGGTTAACTCAACGGTTTGTGAACGACACGATTTTAAGTTCAAAATTCAATAGTAATATCTTGGATGAATGGCGGGAATAGTAGACGAAGGGTATTTTCCACTTCTCCTTTCTCCTCGCTTACTATTCTCCCACGAAAATAAGACATGAGGCTTTCACCTACATATGATTTATGGAGGAATCTTCTATAAGGGTAGCCAAGTTTTTGGCGTTGTTTAAGCGCTCAGCTTTGTTGACTTAAACATGTATAACGATTTTGAGTTGATGTTGTCTTTCATGCTTCTGTGGATAACTGATACGAAACGCATAAATCCGATTATCTTATCTAGAAGTTTTGGTCGGGCGGTAGCTCAGCTTGGTAGAGCTTCCGAGCCTGCTAGCAGGGCTAGCTGGCGGAGACGCTGTAGACATCCACCCGCGGTAGGTGTCACCCAGCCTGCCAAGCGCACAGAAACCGGAGTGTCGCAGGAGAGCTGCAGGGCTGATCTCGGCTCGGCGATTTCAAAATGAAGGTTTCACTTCATGAAAGTCCTGCCCGCCCGACCACCAACTTGCAACGAACAGAATATCTTGCGAATTGACTGCTCGAAAGTGTTTTTCTCGCCTCTTTCAAGGGTGAGAATTTCTGGGTGGGTTTATCTTTGCTGTTTTCATCAACATTCTAATTTATGGTTAAATTTAATAAGACTCCGAGAAACTCGTTTATTTACTGAAGGGATTGTGGTGAAAAGAATAAATGTTGGCGTCTTGGGTTACGGTCTTGTTCAGTCATTTTTTCACATGCCTTGTTACAAGGAGATTCCTCAGGCAAACGTGGTGGCCGTAGGGGGACGAAGGAAAAAGGCTCTGGTTGAATTTGCCGATAGATGGAGAATAAGAAAGAGATACTCTGGGGACGACTTCATTGAAAAGTTATGTGCAGATTCTAGGGTAGAGGTAGTTGATATAGGATTACCTAACTTTCTTCATGAAAAGGCGGCGAAAGTGGCGTCTGAGAACGGAAAGCACGTGATATGTGAGAAACCGTTAGCGCGTAGCGTAAGCGAGGCTAAGGCTATGCTCAAGGCTGTTGAAAAGGCGAAGGTGATCGACTGTTACGCTGAAAATCAAGTATTCATTCCTCACGTTGTCAAGGCAAAGGAATCGATTGAGAACGGTGTTGTTGGCGATCCTTTCTGGATAAGAAGCAGAGAGGCCCATTCTGGACCACACTCTGCTTGGTTTTTGGATCCTGAGCTCGCTGGTGGAGGCGTCCTAATGGACATGGGTTGCCACTCAATTGAGGTAGCTAGATATCTCTTTGGCGGAAAGCCTGTTCAAGCCTGTGCTTGGGGTGCTTCGATAGTTCACGAGACAAAAGCCGAAGATAACAGTCTGGCTCTCGTTAAGTATGAAGGCGACAAGCTCGGTCAGTCGGAAAACAGTTGGGCGGCTCACGGTGGCTTGGATCTGAGATTTGAGATATATGGGTCTGACGGCTCGATTTTCATAGATCCTACCAGGGAGACTGGTCTCAAGGTTTTCACGATTGCCCCGGAGGAGAAGGTGGGATACGTTGTTGAGAAGGCGGAAGTCAAAAGAGGTTGGCTGTACCCCGTGTGGAGAGAGCATGAGGTCTATGGATATTCGTTTGAGCTCCAGCACTTCGTGACGTGTCTTCTGGAGGGTGAGACGCCGAAAGAGACCTTTAGAGACGGGTACATCGTTAACTGTATAATTGACGCTTGCTATAGGTCGATGAAATCTGAAAAATGGGAACGCATCCGTATGACATAAGAGCACAAGTGTTCTGCGTCAGGTAGCTTTAAACAGTAATTCACAGTATTGCTTTGGTTGTCTTCTTATCAAACAGATGTATTTTGCTGAGGTCCATTTCAATGCTTGCTTCTTGGCCGACTCCAGCTTTTGTGTGTTTGACTCTTGCCACTAGTGAAAGGCGCCCTTTCCTTAGGTATAAAAGCAAATAAGGCCCCACATGCTCGATGATGTCTACGGTCATTCTAAACGCGTTTTTCTGCGTACCCTCTTTGACGAATTCCCTTTCATAGAGGTCTTCTGGCCTGATGCCCATTATGACATCTTCGCCAACGTAGCTTTCCAGTTTGGGGACGATCTCAGCAGGTACGGGTATCTTAAATTCCTTGGCATCTAACCACAGTTTCTTTCCGTCTTTAATTAGAGTGCAGTCTGTGAAATTCATTTCTGGTGATCCGATGAAACCTGCAACGAAAAGGTTCGCAGGCCGGTTGTACAGTTCATCAGGAGTGCCTATCTGTTCGGTCACTCCATCTCTCTGAACTATGATCCTGTCTGCCATGGTCATAGCTTCTACTTGATCGTGAGTCACATATACGGTAGTCACTCCTAGCTTCCGCTGCAATTCTTTCAACTCTGTCCTCGTTTTAACTCTCAGCTTGGCGTCAAGATTTGCAAGGGGTTCATCTAATAAGAAGACCCTGGGCTTTCTAACGATCGCCCTCCCCAATGCTACTCTCTGCCTTTGACCGCCACTGAGCTGTTTCGGTTTCCTATCAAGAAGTTGGGATATGCCCAGGAGCTTGGCTGTCGTCGTAACCCGCTCCACAATCTCACGCTTGTCCTTTCCTCTAACCTCAAGCGGGAAAGCGATGTTCTTAAACACAGTCATGTGTGGATAAATGGCATAATCTTGAAACATCATCGCCACCTCTCTCTTCTGCGGCGTCACGTGCATGTCGCGCCCTGAGGAGGAGACTAATTCATTTCCCAGCCACACCTCTCCCTCGTCTGGTTTGAGCAATCCTGCGATGCATAGAAGAGTCGTAGTCTTGCCGCAGCCTGAGGGACCAAGTAAGATGAAGAATTCCTGATCCTTTATCTCGAGGTTCAAATCCTTAACGGCTACGGTTTCTCCATATTTTTTCGTCAAGTTCTTTATGGTCACGCTTACCATTGCACATCACTTCATCCCTTGACAGCTCCGGCCATATATCCCCTCATGAGGTATTTTCCCAGTACGAGATAAATAACTAACACGGGTAATGCGTACCACAAAGTTCCTCCCATTAGAAGATTCCACATAACTGTGGTAGTTCCCTTCAAATTCGCCAGAACCACCGAAGCCGGCTGGTTCTGCCCTCTGGTCAATACCACACCGAAGAGAAAATCATTCCAGATGCTGGTGAACTGGAAAACTGCCGCGACCACGAAAGGAGGTAGGGAAAGTGGCAATACTATGCGTCGGTATATCGTCCATGTCCCTGCCCCATCCGTTTTAGCCGCCATTATGAGGCTGTTGGGGATAAGTCCGTAGAAATTCCTGAAAAGGAGGGTAGTTATGGGGATACCGTATGCGGTATGTGTTAGGATTAGTCCTCCTAGGTGGTTGTACAGCCCTAACTTGGACATGGTCAGAACTAGGGGGACAAGAACCGCTTGGTAGGGGATGAATATTCCGATGGTAAAGAACAGAAACACTGTATTGGACCCCTTGAACGTGATCTTGGTTAATATGTAGCCGTTGATGGAACCCAAAAGGCAAGATAGGATCATAGCAGCTACCGTGAACGTGAAACTGTTCAGTAAGGATCTCTTCATGATGTTAAAAGCCGTTATCAATGGCTCCATAGTCGGGTAGGGCAATCTGAATAAGGGACCCAGCGGCGGTTCCACGGGCGTCGTATCAATCACACCTTTAAGAGTTTTAAAGGAAGTCGTGATGCAGGTCCACAGAGGAAGCAGAAACGCGAATATGAAAAAAATGAGCAGAATGTAAAGGGTTACTCGTCCTAGTTTGGGAAATCTCATTCCTTTTCCCTCCTAAAAGACAGGTACAGATACGGCACGACTATTACCAGCGCGAGCAAGAACAGTATGGTGGCGATGGCGCCCCCATAGGCGAACTGGTTCTTCCTAAAGGTCTCCTTAAACATCATTAACGCCAGAACGTATGTGGACCATCCAGGCCCTCCGCCTGTTAATATATAAATGAAATCGAAAGCTTTGAGGGCAAATACCATGAGAACAATAAATGCGCTCAGGGCCGGGGCTTTTAATTGCGGGATTACAACATACCTATAGAGATCAAAACCGGACGCCCCATCCACTTCCGCCGCCCTTATCTGAGACTCAGGAATCGACCTTATCCCGCCCAAAAAAATCAACATCGTATATCCCGAGAACTGCCATATAAGAGCCAAGACGACGCAGTACATTGCTATGTTAGGATCCGCAACCCACATTGGCCGTAGGAATCCAAGCCCAATTTTCTCCAACAAGGTGTTTATAACCCCCACGTCAAGGTTATACATCCACGCCCACAAAGTTGCGGTGATCACAAACGAGAGAGCAAATGGCAGTAGGTAGATGCTCCTAAATGCTCCCTCACCTCTCACCTTCAAGTCCAGCAGTATGGCCAAAAAAAGACCCAAAAAAAGGCTCCCGGGCACAAAAAGTAGTATTAAGATCAGATTATTTTTTAGGGAGGTTAAGAATACCTGGTCGTGAAATAAACTCAAGTATTGGTCGAACCCCGCAATATTGTAACTTGGAGTGAGGCCTTTCCAGTCAGAAAGGGATACAATCACATTCCATCCGATGCAGACATAGACAAAGTAGCCCACAAGCACCAGGGATAGCAATAGAAAGAGTGAGGTAACCATCCAGTCCTTCATGAACACTTTTCGAGAGGGAAACCTCATTTTCCAACCATCCTAAGATTATTTTTAGTGTCTGGCTGTCGGAGAGTACATTCCCCTCAACATTTCACTTGCTACCGAGCTACGACCCCATTCAAGATAAAAGAGCCCGAGGAGTTAAAACGCTTTCGTTGGAGCATCTTGACATGGCTGTAAGACGATGTTCAAGGCGCTTCTTGTTTGTGGAGATCGATTCCCTTTTCTTCTTGGTTCTATAAAGATAAAAAGGGAAGAGAGCGGATTCTTCTCTTTTTGCCCGTTTCACTTGACTAGCGTTTTTGCGTTTAATCTAGGTCCCACACTTTGATGTAGTCATCACTTGCGGCATTTGTTGCGGCAGTCAGAGCACTTGCTGCTGCGCTTACGTCCTTGTCTGTCACGAAGGCGGACATTATGTCGTCGAGCTCTGCGGTGAACGCCTCAGGCGCACCGCTTCCGTGAGCCACGCTTGGGTACATGTATGTTGCTGCTGTAAAGTCCGCTATGGCCGCCGCTTGGTATGGGCCGTATTTAGTTGTATCTGAGTCAGTGCGCGCTGATATGGAGCCCTTTATCGGGTTGAATGCGTCTTGTCCCTCTTTGGAACCAACAACCTTTAACCACCTCAAGGAGTTCTCGGGATGTTTTACGCCTTTTGGATGCTGGAAGCAATCTATGCAAAGGCCGTACATGACTCCGGTTCCCGGGGTTGGGATCGTTCCGTAATCCGTGTCGTATACCTTTCCTGCTTTATAGAACTCTCCGTTGGCCCAGTCTCCCATGACGCTGAACGCGGCGTCTCCCGTGATTACCCTTGCTATCGCCTCATCCCAAGTCAGGGTGACGTGATCCACGTTGACGTACCCTAGGTATGTTGCAAACGTATTCAATGCGCTCACGAGCTTCGGGTCTGTTGCAGATGTGACTTGTCCATTTACCCAATCCTCGTAGAAGTCGATTCCTTCTCCCGCTATGATCTGCTCGAGAACGTGTGTGTCCGTCCACTTGCCTATATCTCCTAGAGCTATTGGATGAGCTATTCCTGCGGTCACCAGCGTATCGCATGCGTCAAAGAAAGCGTCCCAGGTGGTCAAGGTAGCTGGATCTACGCCGTTGTCATCCAGAACGTGTTTGTTGTACCACACCACGTTGACCCTGTGGATGTTCACCGGAACGGCGTAGTATTCTCCGTCGAACTTCACCATGTCCTCGACTACGTCTGGGATGACTGGTTTCCATCCCTCCTCCTGCCAGAGGTCGCTTATCGGTTCCAGGTACTTTCCTTCAAAATAGGGTTGGCCCTCGTATCCGGCGTGCATCTGGAAAGCATCCGGGGCCTCTCCGGCGAGCACTAGGGACTTCATAACTGCCTTCATCACGTATCCTGCTCCGCCGGCCACTGGACTCTGTATCACCCCTGTGTCGGGGTAGTCATCTGCGAAAACATCGACGAGGGCGTCTATCGCGTCTTTTTCTCCGCCCGATGTCCACCAATGGTAGATTTCAAGCACATCTGCGGGTGCGGGCCTCATGACGTACCAAACGGTTGCAGAACATATTAGCGCGGTAATGATGACAGCAACGGCTACATACAAAACTGTTTTGTTCATACAATATTCCTCCGCATAGACTATCTTTACCTTTCAATAGTATATTAAAGTGTTTCGATGGTTGTCATAAAAGGTTTTAATTCGAGTGCTCAAGATCTTTGGATATTCTCTTTCATTGATGATTCAGGTCTAGTTATGAACTCCGTGAATAACTAAGGAGTAAATCAAGCGTCAGACTTTCACCGCCGCCAACACCTCAATTTCCTTGGCTAGAATCCAGTTAAATCATCTTGCAGATTTCGGTTTCGCACTTCTTCAGACCTCGTATTTACGAGAAATAACGCTCCGGAAAACATTCGGTGTCCTTGCAACCAAGCCCGTGAGGCAGAAAACTTAAGATTCGTGAAGACGAAACCGTCGAGAAGGACAGCACGAGCATGCGCGACGTGAAACCTAACTGGAAGTTGGTGTGCATTAACAATTTCTGATTGCACCCAAAAACTAACCAGAGAATTCTTTGAAGGGTCGTCGTGGAGAAAGTTTTCTGTGTCGAGGCATTTGCTACGAGATTTTACGTGATAATCGTTTGTGAGTGGTCTGTTTAATAATGTTCGGTAGCCGAACAATGGCAAACTTTAAATGCTCTTATGGCGAATACTTTGCGTGGAATGAAAATGACTAAGGTAGAATTGTCAACTATGGCTAAGGGAGAATTGCCTAAGTTGGGGGAACTGTTGTCTGTTGATAAGTTTCATGTGAGTGAGTTGAACGTGCGGGCTGGGCGGCCTTTTGGGGAGAGCGAGGAGGACAGGGCTTTGATCGACCAGTTAAGGCGGGGCAAGATCATAGGGCCTTTCAAGTCGAGACCGGAGGGGGATGGTTATGGAGTAGTTGTAGGGAGGAGACGTTTCTTGGCGAAGAAGGAGGCTAGTGCAAGGTTTTTTGTTGTGGGTTCTGACTGCTTGATCGAGGAGATGAGTGATGAAGAGGCGAGAGAGGCCTCTCTGATTGAGAATCTGAGCATTTTAAGAAAGGAGATGGATGCTATCACAAGGGCTACGCGGCTGAACGAGATAGTTTCTTTCTCGCCTGCAGGGTTGAGGGCAACAGCAAGAAGATTAGGCATTCCAGCGTCAACGTTGAGCGAGTGGCTTAAAATTTTAGAGTTAAGCCCGAAAATGCAAGAAGCAGTGGCCAGAGGCCTACTCTGTTACACGGATGCGCTGAAGCTCGCAAAGATGAAGATCGGACAGATGAAACAGGACGAACTGGCTGAAATATTGGAAAAGGAAGGAATCGAGGCCTACAGAAAAGAGTTAGAAAGACTCGCCATGAAAAAACTGAAAAAAGGAGCGCCAAAAGGAAAATACTTGATTCTAAGAGCAACCTTCGACAGGGCATACCCGACAGACGTCGAACTCTACGAAAAACTAAAACGGCTGGCAGAAACCAAACAAATGAAACTCGACGAATACTGCAAATGGGTCCTAGCTGAGCACGCCAGAAATCAAGAACACATCTCCGAGGAAGAGCCTAAGAAATAAGTAATCAGGCGAAGACAAAGCAAACTAATTCGGCTAGTTTAAGGTATAAGCGATGAATGTAACAAAAAACCTTGTCTTAGAGCTTCTAGAGGCTGCCAGAATTAGCTAAATGGAAATAAAAAAAAGCAAGTAAGTAAAGTTGAACACTCTGCAACTGGAAACAACAAGCTGTTATTTTTTAATTCGACAGAAAACATGTCAACCATAACCAGATATGCGACCACAAAAATTTGTTAACATTTTCTCAGAAAAAAGAGTTTCTTACAAACTCAGCTTGGTAGAGCTTCCGAGCCTGCTAGCAGGGCTAGCTGGCGGAGACGCTGTAGACATCCACCCGCGGTAGGTGTCACCCAGCCTGCCACGCGTACATGCAGAGACCGGAGTGTCGCAGGAGAGCTGCAGGGCTTATCTCAGCTCGGCGATTTCAAAATGAAGGTTTCACTTCATGAAAGTCCTGCTCGCCCGACCATCAACTTGCAACGAACCGAATGTTTTGCAAATTGATTGTTCGAAAGTGCTTTTCTCGCTTCTTTCAGGATTGAAACTTTGCAGGTGGGTTTATCTGTGCTGTCTTGGTGGTGTATCAGGCGGGTAGTTACTTTACCGTATTGTTGCGCGATGGCAATCACTTGTTGTACCAAATTAGGGTATTTAGCTTGAGCAAAAATCCATTTTTCGCCGCTTGCATGTTTCTTTATGTGCCCGTCACCATCGGATAATCCAGTAAAGGTATGCTAGAGGAAAATTCGGAACATAATCATCTTCTTTGTTAGGTAATGCTAGGTATAGATGCTTGCTACAAATTTTAACATCGATAGCTTTTTCGTTTCTTTTTTGATATATCCTAACTTTTAATCCCATCTCTTCTAGAATTGAAACCAGTTTATTTCGTATTTCTGTGTCACATGAAGAAAGAGTGAAAACTACGATGTGGTGATATCTATCTATGAATTTGCATCCATCTGTATAGTATAATCCCACAATCCAATCCCACTCACTCTGGTCAATATTCTCTTTGTGAAGCGGTTTAGTTCGTCCTGTTCTGCTGCCTCGGTAATAGCTCACAAGACCTTTTGAAATGTTTCGATTCCATTGCTTTCGTACTTGCTGGATTATTTCCGAGTAGCTTGCCTGAGCATATTTTATATATTTTACAGCATCTCGCGGAAGTCTTGGCAATTAGTTGTATCTCTCTTACTGATTATGAAGTGCTAATCTTCCTTTATAAAATCTTGAACTGTATCCCTTGCTAAGGTTTGTAAATACGTCGCAGGTTCAAATCCTGCCCGCCCGACCAAAACCAAATCAGCCCATTTTGATGAAATAATTTAAAATCAAGGATCTTCCAGATTAAATGTTCCATCTTTTCCATTAACTATCAGTTTAACTTTGTTTATGAGTTTCATTACGAGAAGTATTTTCACTGGTGCTGGGTCTGGAATTTTGTGTATGGCAACTGGCAAGTTTTCAACTTTGACATTGGCAACTTCTATTTTATTTAAAATCCTAACTGGAGTCTTAATAATTCCAGAAGCTGTTATTAAGGTTACTTTCGGATAATCCTTGTTTGGTTCGAGCTCTAGGAAGTCCGCGCTTTCAGGCGGAATAACGGGAAAAGCTGCACAAGTGTCTTCATCTACAAGAAAAATCTTAACCGTAAAGAACTACACGAACACAAAATTCGTAAACATCCTCTTAGAAAAGCGGATCTACATGAAACTTAAGAAAACAGCTGAGGAGCTGAGTACAGCACCACACATAATCATCTATAACGCGTTGATCCTAATACTGAAAAAAGGCAAGGCGGAGCGGAACTAAACGCTAACTACAACAAAGCATAGAACATTATGGAATTAGGATTAGCATTGAAGTCTAAGCTAGGTAAACCGTGCACGCGTTATTAAAAAAGGATTCGCTAGGGAAAGGAAGTCCGCTTTTTTTATTATAGCGTCATTCGATCGCCACAATTTCCATCAGAGCTATCTTTTTAGCCTAAAGCTTTTTTTAAGGCTCTTACAGAGTCTATCCATTTTTCATCCCCCTCCACCCAAGGAACAGCAACTAACGATAATCTAACGGCATTTACCGGCTCGCCATAGAAGGAGGCGCCGGACACTGTGACCATGCCCTTGTTAAGCAGATCGTCTGCAATTTTTGTCCCCTCGATAGGTGTTTTAACCAATGCATACAACGCTCCATACAAACCATTCTTCGGCAGGAGTAAAGGTATTCTCTCTTCCAAGAGCACGGTTATTCTATTTGCTAGGATCTCACACATCCATTCATGAGTAACCGGGTTTTCAAGGAACATCCGCAATATATGTGCTCCCGTAATAAAGGATAATGTTGGAGCACTTAGGTTTTCCCTTCCGATGATCGCCTCCATGTTCGCTATCCACTGCTTGTTTGCAGTTGTAAAACCAAATCTCAATCCAGCAATAAGACAGGTCTTGGAGAGGCTCGACAAAATGCATATATCGTCATAATCTTTCTCCACAACTTCTTTGAATTTTTTCCTCAGGTTTTCTACAGCCTCTTTGTTAAATCTCGCTTTGGTGGGATTTGTTTTAGGGGTGAGCTCGAATATTGTGAATAAATACGGGGCATCCCATATGACGCCGCCCCCTTTTGTTCTCATTACTTCGACAATGGCTCTTAAATCCTCCACCGAAGTGTATCCGGTAGGGTTGTTCGGCATACTCACGTAAAATACTGATTTGTCTATTATTTTCTTTTTGAGATCATCCACATCCAACGACAAGTCATCATGCATCTTAACGCGTCTAAGCTTACACCCATTACCTCTAACGATGCCGGGAATTGGTGAGTAATCCCATTGTAACATGAAAACATCGGTACCTGATCTAATTGCCCTAAGACTGGCGGCCATAGCTTGTTGCCCACCTGCTGTGCAAGCCACCCTATCAGTATCTTCATCTGTGAGAGGTACACCGTGTACGTCCCTCATGTATTTGATGACCCATCTCTTTTGTTCAGGGGTACCAGTAGTGGGGGAATAACCGACAGCGCGTAGTAATGGATAGCATGAATTCAAGATTCCGCTCTTTATTCCATCGGCAACGATTTTTAATGGAACCGGCAATTCATCGTTCACCTCTATTCTTATATTCTTGAATATCGATAGTTCAAAAAGTAAGTTTCCGACGCTACCGCTACTGAAATCAAATACATGCACGCCTTTTTCCCTCAATTGCACGGCCTTCATCATAGCCTCTCTTATCGCTGGCATAGGAGGAAAAGGACGAAGATATTCGGATTTCAATTTTTTAAACCTGGTATAATTCTTGATTACAGCTTTATAATTCTTTTTCTCGAACAAGCGAGGAATTTTTTCTGGTAGGATTAGGAAGGGCTGGCAAGCTATTGTTTATTTCCTCATAAAAAAGGTCTATTGCAAGGGATACTGGCTGACCGTGGAAGTTGCCTCCTGAAAGACATGTTCTAGCTGGCACACAACTTTTTTACTGACGATGTAATATCGCGCTTGGAATATTTTGGGGCATTATTCGTAGTACATTTATGTCATGGACGCGCACGTGGTACACCCAAAAGCATATTACGTGCAATGGTAAAAATATGAGGCGCATTGAAGGCTTAACATGCCAGTCTTGAGTGCAAATGAGCTTAAAAGAATTTGTATCACTGTTTTGGTGGCGGTTGGAACTCCAGAGGATGAAGCGGAAATTATTGCAGATAGCCTTGTTAAGGCTAATCTTCGAGGAATTGACTCTCATAGTGTTTTCCGATTAACCGCTTACATTGATAGAGTTGAACACAAGACAATCATTCCTGGAGCACATTTCACGATAGTTCGTCAGACTCCATCCACCGCTTTAGTAAACGGAGGATCCGGATTTGGAGAAGTGGTAGGCGTTAAGGCAATGGAACTTGCAGTGAAGAAATCTCGTGAAACAGGCATCGGGGCCGTGAGTGTCTTCGATACCAATCACTTTGGCATGGCTGCATACTGTGCCATGATCTGTCTCCAAAACGATATGATCGGCGTTATTACCTCTAACACCAGCCCCTATGTTGTTCCTTGGGGTGGGCGGGTTCCTATGCTTGGCACTAACTAAAAAGGGGGAAAAAAGTTGTGCCAAAAATTAAGGGTTGACCTTCCTCTTTTATAGGGGAACATACGCTAGCGCGCGTGTAGCGCGCTGTGGGCTTATGAGAAATCTTTTATACTAGTAATTCCGACTATTGTGTGAAAAAGAGGAGAAAAATCGGATGAAATGCTGGATTGTTGCAATACTCGCTTTAGTGCTTCTCCTTATGCCTATTGTTGGAGTAACGGCACAAGAGGAACCTACCTACGGAGGAACTTTAACATGGGTGATAACGTCGGAGCCTGATGATCTGGCTATGTTTCGTACCCTAGAGGCAACTCAAAATCTACTTGTCTGCAACTTTTTTAACTCTTTCTTTACTTACACCGCGGAAGGTAACTACGTTCCAGACCTGTTGGAGTCATACGAAATCTCGAAAGATGGACTAACATATACTTTCCACTTCCCCAAAGATGTAAAATTCCATGACGGCGAACCGTTCACTTCAGAGGATGTGAAGTTCAGTATTGAGAATATTTATTTTCCATATAGCCCAGGCTTTGATACGATTTTCAAAGATGTTGCTGTTGAGACACCGGATGACTTGACGTTAATACTTAAATTAAAAGAGCCAAGGAATGCCCTTATGGATAAGTTACGTGGCCGGTATATCCTTTTTTACCCTAAACACCTTTACGAAGGTACAGATATACTGAAGAACCCATACAATAACAATCCTATCGGAACAGGCCCCTTCAAATTTAAAGAGTGGGTGAGAGGTAGTCACATAGAAGCGGTAAAGAACGAAAACTACTTCAAAAAAGGTTTACCATACTTGGATGGATTTCTCTGCAAATTCGTCTATGACGAAATGTCGGTAATTCTAGGAGTCGAAAAGGGTGAAATCGATTACATGCCCCGGGAGTTCCCATTTGCTTATTGGAAGCAATATTCCTTAGACCCCCAATTTAAGGTTGAACCTGTTTCCTACATATCTGTTTCTGCGCCGACCCTTTGGTTAAATCATAGAAGGGAACCGTTTAGCAACGCTAAGGTTAGGCATGCAATAAACTTGGCTATGGATAAGGACGATATTTCCGAAAAAGTGTACTACGGACTTATGAAACCCGTTAATGGTTGGATCCCGCAAGGCTGGAAATCTCCCTTCCTACAATATAATCCGAAAGTGCCTGAATGGCATCGCGATGTAGAGAGAGCGAATGAACTCCTTGATGAAGCTGGATATCCGAGAGGTACGAATGGAGTGAGGTTCAGTGCTGACCTTTATATATATTCGGAGCGCCCACAGTTGGATATGGCTGAACTGTTAAGAACCCATCTGAGCGAAGTTGGTATAGAGGTTACAGTTAAGCCACTATTGGAGCCAGCATTTGAAAAGCATATATATATGACGGACTTTGATTTCGATATGGCGGTTGAGCAGTCAGAAACCGTTGGATCGACCCCCCAAGATACGCTCTTTATTCCCTTTTCTACGAAAACGATAGGAACGGGTCCGATTACAAACTGCGCAGGATACAATAATACCAGGCTTAACGAGTTATTCGACATTGCCCCAATTGAAATGGATATGGAAAAACTTCAGGAGATTCTATTTGAGATGCAAGAGATACTATACAATGACATGCCCGCTATCCCAATTGTAGGGTGGTGGACCCTCGTTTCAATCGCACAATCCGACGTGATGAACGTTCCTCATTCAATTAGTTGGAGAGAAACGCTGGAGAACGTTTGGATAAAGGCTGGCGCGCCGTCCATTCTTGAGGAGGTAGAGGATATGATCAAGCTGACTACAGAGAAGGTCACGAGGAATGAGACGCTGATTTACGGCGTTATAGCGGTCCAATTGATCACGCTGGTGCTTGTCGCAGCAGTATTGTTAAGAAGGAGACCAACTTAGGCTCCTAACCCTCCCTTTTTCTTTAAGAGGTTTAGAAGATTCGCGCGCGCTGCGAATTTTGAACTAAGTTATCCTTGGCTATCTTAGTGATCTTTTTTGG
Organism: Candidatus Bathyarchaeota archaeon; assembly: GCA_029879735.1. Lineage (GTDB taxonomy): Archaea > Thermoproteota > Bathyarchaeia > Bathyarchaeales > Bathycorpusculaceae > JAOUPS01. Next base: position 18,180 of record JAOUPS010000001.1, read on the forward strand.
GGGGATCTACAGATTCCAAGGCATTGAGGAAACTCACGATCGCAAGAGGAACTCTAATCTGTAGTCATGTGCTCTTCTCCTGCTCGCGCGCGCGCTCAGAAATTTGGTCCCTTATTAATTGCTGATAAAAACCTCTTTCCCCTTCAATTGCCGTCTCTGGGATGCTATCCCTTTCCGGGCTAGTATGGTTGCGATTACCCCAACGTAGGATGGCCAGCCACCGTGTAAAATATTTTTGATTCTTCTCGACTGTATAACTTCTCAAGAACTAACAGGAGCGATAAAGCGGGAGATACCTAATGCAGCTGAAAGATAATGAAAAATCATTTAGGTTGAGTAACTTACCTGCAACTGCTGCGGATCCAGATGTCCTACCTATGGGCTTAATCTCCAGAGACCAGAGGATTTCTTTCGGCGCAGCTGTGAGCACCGCGCCCGTATCAACGAGAGTTTAACATCGCTTTCCAACGCACTAACCGGGTTAATAACAGCTACCTTAACATAAGTAAAGCCCATTTCGCATTGTCCTCTAATGAGTATTTGTGCGCGATGAGATTTACTGATGTCTTGATAGCGCGCGCGTGGGTGCAAATTCTGCGGTTAAGTGAGAGTAACGGGAAACAGTTTTTGAAGTTATCCAAAAGCGAAAAATTTTTATGAATGTAAACCGATTAAAATGTATGTACGCCCCTGGCTTAAAAACATATATCATTAAGAGGCTTTTGTCTGCCTTACCGACGATTTTGGTGGTAATCGTTATAAATTTTGCCTTGATTCATGCTGCACCTTACGATCCAGCTTTAATGCTGGTCGGGGAGGCCGGGTACGTCTCAAAGGAGTATGTAGCAAGGATAAGAGCAGAATATGGCCTTGACAAGTCACTACCCGAACAATTGCTCGTGTATATTCTAAAGGTAGTCAATGCCGATTTTGGCTATTCATACTTTCATGGAGAGCCTGTTTTGAGAATAATCGCCCAAGCAATCCCGGCCACGCTGCTACTGATGGCTACTGCTTTCACGATAGCAATATTGATCGGTATTGTTTTCGGAATATTTTCAGCCAGAAAACCAAATTCCATGACGGATATTTTATTCGGCATCTTATCTACGGCTGGTTACTCCATGCCTCGGTTCTTACTGGCAACGCTTGTTTTGTGGATGTTTTCGCTCAATTTAGGATGGTTTCCAAGTGGAGGGGTTCGAACAGTAGGTGGCTATTCAGGAAGTGATGTAGTTGACGTGTTGACTCACCTATGCCTTCCCGCATTGACACTGGCAACGTATGATCTAGCGTTAGTATATCGATTGACGAGAACCAGCATGTTAGATACCCTGGCGAAGGATTACATTATCACGGCAAGGTCTAAGGGATTAAGTGAAAAGACCGTTCTTTTCAAGCACGCCCTTAGGAATGCGATAGCACCAGTAGTTACTACGTCAGGGGTGAGGTTTGGTTTACTTCTCGCGGGGGCTGTTACTACTGAAACTGTATTCAACTGGCCAGGCATGGGTAGACTTATATATGAGGCTACATTGCTGGGGGACTACCCTTTACTCATGGGGACATTTGTCGTAATTTGCATGACAGTAATTATTTCCAATTTGCTTGTAGATATTATATACGGGATACTTGATCCACGAGTACGACTTAAATGAGGTATACTCAAAGAGGTGTATGCAGATGCTATCAAAGAACCTGATTATCAGTTTCGTAGGTGACATGTCAAGGTTTTGGCGAAGATACAAGAAAAACAGAGGAGGGGTTGTCGGTTTATTATTTTTGGCTTTTGTAGTTATACTCGCGATCGCCGCGCCGGCAATTTCAACGTATGATCCTACGAAGACGGGAGTTGGAGGGATCTTTGCAGAGCCATCCTCGACGCATCTTCTAGGGACGGATCACCTAGGGAGGGATATATATAGCAGGCTTCTGGTAGGTGCACGGGTTGCTTTACTTGTAAGTTTCCTTGCAGCTGGAATATCAGCGGTTATTGGATCGGTAGTCGGCGCAATTGGGGGATATTTTGGGGGAATTGTGGATCATCTGTTGTCTAAAGTGACAGAGATATTCCAAGTGATACCCATGTTCTTCTTGGCGCTATTGCTTCTAACGATTTTTGGCGGTTCCCAATGGATTGTAATTTCCACGATTGGTGTACTAGGTTGGCCCTCTATAGCTAGAGTGACGAGGGGAGAATTTATACGAGAAAGGGAGAAGGAGTACGTACAGGCGGCCTTTGCATTAGGAGCGAGCAATTTAGACATTGCACTCTTTGAAATCTTCCTTAATGTTCTACCTCCGATCATCATCAGCACGTGCTTTGTGATGTCTTCGGCTATGCTGACTGAAGCAGCTCTAAGCTTTCTGGGGATTAGTGACCCCTCTATTCCCAGCTGGGGAAGAATGATAGGCGATGCTCGTCTCTTCCTTTTCCGTGACGTGTGGTGGGTGTTGTTACCACCTGCATTAATGTTATGTATTACCACGATTGGAATAAACCTAATCGGAGATGCGTTAAATCGGATTATCCGATAGTTCGAAAGCGCGCGCGCTAGTAGGTGATCTGACCATTGAGCATGAGCGTAAAAACGTTGCTTATTAACAAAACAAAGACATATTATTTCACGAGATTCGGCACCGTAAGAGCGGTAGATGGTCTGAGCATGGAATTAGGTGAAAAAGAGGCAGTCGGGCTGATAGGTGAGTCTGGATGTGGGAAAACCACCTTGGCCTTATCAATAATAAGATTGCTCCCGCCTCAATGCAAGATTTTAGAAGGAAGCATTCTATTTAAGGGAAGGAACTTGTTGGAACTTACAGAAAAAGAGATTAACCGCGTGAGGGGAAGAGAAATATCGATGATCTTTCAGAATCCTTCAAGTTATTTGAACCCGGTCATGAAGATTAGTGAGCAAATTATCGAATGCATTACCAACCATCATGCTATGAAGAAATCAGAAGCGGAGGAAAAAGCGCTTGAAATGTTAACGAAACTTCGCATTCCTGAGGCAAAACAGGTCATGCGGTGCTATCCATTTGAGCTTAGTGGGGGAATGCAACAACGTGTTGTGATTGCAATAGCACTCATACGTAATCCTGTACTACTCATAGCAGACGAACCAACAACATCTGTGGATGCCACCATAGAGAGACAGATCTTAAACTTATTGAATGAGCTAAAAGAGAACCTCTCACTATTATTGGTTACTCATAATCTAGGCGTCGTGGCTGAACTATGCGAGAAGATTTACTGCATGTATGCTGGAAAAATCGTGGAATATGGTGACATTTTTAAAATCTTTGAAAATCCGATGCACCCATATACATCAGGGCTATTGAAGTCGGCTCTCAGTATTGATGAATTGAAGAAGAAAATTATGGTTGTCAAAGGCGATGTACCCAGTTTAATTAACCCACCCCCGGGTTGTAGGTTTCACACTAGATGTGAACACGTTAGACCAATTTGCAGTAAACAAGAACCGCCAACAGTCAAGGTTGGAAAAAATCATTGGGCATCGTGTTGGCTCCATTACTAGGGGTGTATATCAATATCAATACTTGTTAAAGCTGAAGGCTTGAAGAAATATTTTCCGTTGAGACAAATGCCATTCAGAAAAAAGTTATTCGTACATGCAGTTGATGGAGTTGATCTCACAATCGAAAAAGGCGAGATATTAAGCTCAGTAGGTGAGAGCGGATGTGGGAAAACGACCCTTGGAAGATTAATTTTAGGGATATTAAAACCGACTGCTGGAACAGTGAAGTTCATGGATCAAGATATCTACAAGTTGCACGAAAAGAATAAACGACGTGAAATTCGACGTCAAATGCAGGTGATATTTCAAAATCCCTTCCAATCGCTTAATCCCCGGAAAACCATAAAGCAAATTCTAGCTAAGCCGTACAAGGTTCACAAGGTGATTATGAAAAATGAGATTACATATAAAGTGTTAGAGCTATTGGAACAAGTCAACCTCAAACCGGCGGAAACTTTCATCGGGAGGTATCCCCACGAGCTTAGCGGAGGACAAAAACAAAGAGTCGCTATTGCCAGAGCCCTAGCCCTTAACCCTAAATTTGTCGTTTGCGACGAACCTGTATCGTCGTTAGACCTTTCAATTCAAGCCCAAATACTTAATCTAATAGCCGAATTGAGGGAGAAAACTAAAGTTAGTTTACTATTCATTACACATAATCTGGCTGTAGTTAGATCAATATCAGATAGGGTTGCAGTAATGTACCTAGGTAAGTTCGTAGAATTAGCTGACGGAGAAGAACTTTTTCAGACTCCTCTACACCCATACACTCAGGCCTTGCTCTCAGCAATTCCTATTCCAGATCCCAAAAGAACACGCCTCCGGAAAAGAATCGCCCTAAAGGGCGATGTTCCGTCTCACCTCAATCTTCCGTCAGGCTGTCGATTCCACACCAGGTGTCCATATAGTAGAAGCGAATGCTGTTCTGTAGAACCGAATCTCAACGAAGTTAGAAGAGGCCACTCTGTAGCCTGTCACATTGCATGATAGAAGCGTTCCACAAAGCCTACAAATACGAGGCTTGGATGTTCCCAAGCCATCCACAATTCGTGAACTATTGGAACTATGAAAGGCCACATCAAGGAATAAGTTATCTATACCCGGCGGATGTATACTTTAGAGACCTAAAGAAAGGGACACATCATAGTGGATAGAACAGATAGAACAGGTTTAACCAAAGGCCCTACTCATAAAGTGCGCATTTCATTTATGAGATCCACAAAATAGTTTACGACAATTTCGAGGATTTTTTCTCCTTCTTGACGGGTTGCATAAATGGGAGGCTCAGTAGCTAGAGAACCGTTTTCACTGATTTCACGCGTATTTATAGGGATTTCAACAGTGCAGGACTTAAATATCGACTTGGACTCGTTTTTTGGGATTATATTGTTTGACAAAGGCTTTATAGGCTGTAGTTTCTTTGCTTCATTGAGATCTACTAAATCAGATCGATCAGGTGTAAGAGCTAATAACAAAGAAACCCCGTGACTACCACCGTGTCCTTTGTGTTCTTTCCTTGCAAACTCTGTCATTACCGTCCACCAGTCGGAGATTACAAAAAATGCACCCGTTTCCTCCTTGAGTTGCCGTGCAGCAAGCGACAACGGACCCGTATTTCCACCATGCCCATTGATTATAAGTATCTTCTGGGTACCGTGACGAATCAAGCTGTGACACACATCTTTAACTAGATTAGCCAATACATTGTATCGTATTGAAATGTTTCCTGGAAAATCACTATTCCACGGACAATATCCAAATTGGATGTAAGGTGCAAGGATTACTCCAGCCTTTTCTGCAACTCTCCTTGCGATCCCAGACGCATGTATATGATCAACTGCCAATGGAAGGTGAGGCCCGTGTTGCTCGATAGCACCAACCGCTAATATGGCAATGTCTGTTTCCTCAAACGCCTTCTCTGCTTCAGGCCATCTCATGTCAGGTAAGTATACCTTTTTCAAATTCGTCCACCTTAGCATAAGAAGTCCACAAACTGTTATTTAACGGTTTTTTATCCGATACTTTTTTAAGGAAACCACCAAACATACTTTCAAAAGGTGTTGAGTTGGTGGTTAAACAGCGTGCTTCGAATAGAATCAGATTGCTCGAAGATCCTATGAAACCTATCGAAACACGAGTTAAGAAGCTTCAGAACGAGGGTAAAAGAATCATCTCTCTAGTGAGTGGCGATCCAATAAACGCTGGAGGGTTTACTCCACCAGAACATGTAGTTAGATCACTCGTTATGGCTGCGCAAGACAAAAAAAATTATGGGTACTCTGGATATCTTCCTTGGGGGCTTGAGCTTAAGCGGGCGATAGCAGATAGACAAAAGAAGGATCATGGAATCTTCTATCCTCCAGATCGCATCGTCTTGACTTATGGAGGTACCAATGCTATTGATCTTTTATATTTTTCCTTATTTGACCCAAAAGATGAATTGTTAGTTCCTGAACCAACGTATCATTTATTTGTTTTCCTGACCCAATGTTATCGTACAAAATTCGTGACTTGTAGGAGTGATGAAACAAATGATTGGCTTCCAGACATAGACGATCTGCGAACAAAAATAAGTGAAAAGACTAAATGCATTATCTTAGTGAATCCTAATAACCCAACTGGCGCAGTCTACAACGAAAAAATTCTGAGGGAATTCGTTAACATTGCTGGAGAGCATGATTTAGTTATTATTTCGGATGAAATATACGATATGACTACATTTGATGGAGTTAAGGCTATATCTATAGCTTCAGTAGCTAAGGATGTCCCTTGCATCATTTTAAATGCGCTAACAAAAAGCTACTTGGTTCCAGCGTTTCGGCAAGGTTTTATTTGTTTTCACGACCCTGAAGAAAAAATAAATGAATTAGTAGAGAAAACTAATACCTTTGCAAGTAAAATGTTGCCGATGTCAGCGCTTATCCAGAAGGCTTCCATTGACGTCTTGAAAGGGCCCACCGAATTTAGAAAAGATCTATTAAAGAAGCTAGAAAAGCGCAGGGACTATGCTTGGAAGCGTTTGAACGAAATAGATGGCCTCACTTGTGTCAAACCTAAAGGTTCCTATTTCGCCTTTCCTAAGGTAGATGGAATAGGCAGAATCTGGAAAAGTGATAAGGATTTTCTGCTATCTCTGCTTGAGGAAGAAGGAATTGTCCTACGTCTCGGGTCGATGTTTGGTGAAAAGTACGGTGTTGAGCATTTTCGAGTAAGCTTTCTCTTTCCGATCAACACTATGCGAGAAGCCTATGACAAACTGGAATCCTTCATGAAGCGACATGTAAGTTAGCGGCAAATTTATGAGCAGAAAAAGAATAAGGGAGTTGTAAGTGGAGGTTCTGGGACAGTCTTCATAACATTCTGAGGAGGCTACCATAGCCTTTTGTGGGTTCTGAAACTTTCGCCTTCCTTAATGCATCCCATAGCGTTGCTATGTTGCTAGTAATCACAGGTTTTCCCAAGTCTCGTTCCAATTTTTCAATAATGGGTGCCGCATGGAGGCCTGTGCAACTTTGGAAAATGCCTTCAGCTCCGGGTACATCAACACTCCGAATAAGTTTGTAATTCTCATGCGGGTTGTTGTCTTGAAATTCGTAAACATCTTTGTATTCTCCTTTACGCCGTTGCATGTTCACTACTTCAAAGCCGATTTTTTCTAGATAATCCTTCAGCACGTCATTTATTTTCTTAATGTAAGGTGTAATAACGGCAACTTTCTTTATTTCCAATTCTTTGAGAGCTGCTACAGCCGCTGTAATTATTGTTGAAGCGGGGATATCTGGTGCAGCGTTGTTTATCTTCTTTATTAATCCCTCAGTCCATTCCGTTCCGCCTATGAAGCTACCACTCGTGCACCCAAACGTTATACTCGTAGGTTTAAGGGGAAGCAGAAGTTTTGTCGCTTCTTCGACTTTGTCAGCCATTGCCCATAAGTGTTTATCAGTTTGAGATGTGTTTCCAGGCAAGGTATGGAAGCGCGCCGAAAATATTGCCACACCCTCTGGAGCCATTCTCCAGAGCTCAGGTTCTAACGTAGAGTCGCCATCTGGAATAATTAATCCTATTCTTGCCCTCCAACCGTACACTTCAGGACCAACCTAAGGCTTTCTCGGCCTACCCGGAGGCAAAGATTCCAAGGCAGGTTTGCCGGAAGGAGCTAAAACTTCCATAGCGTATTTTTCCTTTTCCGCTTTCTTTTTTGCATATTCTAACGTTTCCTTTGCGTAATCGGCAGGTATCACAATTACCCCATCACCATCTCCCATTATTAGGTCACCTGGTTTAACCTGAACACCGCCACATTGAATTGGGACATTTAAGTCCACATCTTCTACAAATTCATATGCACCTGCTGGAGACGACCATTTCGCGAAAACTGGCAGTTTCATCTTCTCAATGCCGTAAGTATCTCTGACGCCACCATTGATAACTACTGTTTGAATTTCATTTCTCTTAGCAAAAGTACTGAAACATTCCCCCCAAGGACAAAGACCCTCTGGCAAAGCGGGTGCCCCCATGACTAGAATGTCTCCAGGTTTAGCATAGTCAATAGCAGTTAACCTAGCATCTTCCCTAGATCTTCCAGTTCTTTGAACTTCTTCTATTAACTTCCCCGGAGGTTCATCATTTGTAAGCCTCATATGCACTGTTATCGCGGGACCAACGTATACATTTCCTCGCATGAAATTAAACATCGGTTTTATGCCTCGCAGAAAAGTATGTATTCCAAATTGGTATCGCAGTCCATCGTACATCAAAGAAGCATCAAGCTTTTTAATTTCTTCGATCAGTTCTTTCGGAGGTCTCTTAATGTCTAACGCTTTTTTCTTAAGTTCATCCAACCATTCCATCTCAATCACATTAGTTACCATCATAACACTTCAGATATAAGGTTTTCGAACGTCTATAATCACCAACTTCAGGCATTGAGAACATGTGTTGATTTGTTAAGGTTAGAATTGGCAACTTAAGAGAGCTTATAAATTAGGGAACTTAATCATAGCGAAATTGTAAATCTAGTAGATAGAAAAACATTAAGAAGTCATTACAAGAAGATATGACTATGGAAAATATAGCTATCCTAAGAAAGAATTTAGCGGATTTAATGCTCAGAAGGTTCAAAGTTAACTTAACGACAGGTCCATTGGAAAAATCGAGTCCGTACTGAGAAAAGAGGAACAGAGCTAAGTGGAACGTGGAAAAGGAAGGACTTTTGACATCGAGGTATCTTACGATGAGATCCAATAAAACTACCACTGATCATGGAGAAATATCAGACGCTATCGCAAAAGTGGGAGAGAATACAAAGAAAGAATCTTTAACGGGAGGCCAAAGCAATAAGTTCTATTTCAACTTTTGACCCTAGACCCAATCCAACCTGGACGCATGTGCGAGCTGGGTGATTTTTCGGAAAAAACCTTGCCCAAACTTCATTTAGTGCTCTTTCTCTATCATTTATGTCTGTCAAGTAAACAGTGGCTTTAATCACATTATCCATGGACGATCCAGCCTCTTCCAAGACTTCTTTTAGATTTTTTAAAGCTTGTTCGATTTGAGTCTTTGCGTTCTCAGATACGAGCTTTCCTGTTTTCGGAATCCTACCCTCTCTTCCAAAAGTAAATATGAATTGCCCCACCTTCACCGCACGCCCAGCAGGTATATCTATATATTCTTTATTCATATCAAACATACCTCAATGGCGAATAGCACAGTGCCCTTCTTAAATATCTTTGGGTTTAATCAATCACGTCCTACAAAAAAGGAATTGCGGGAGCGTTGATTTATATTAACAGATATTTGGAAAAAATCGTGTTATATTTCGAATGATCTTCGCGCGCTAGCCTGTTTAGAAATTGTTGTTGATTTTGTGGTTGCTGTCTTTTCTTGGGTTTCTCTGCTTGTTTTTTCTGTGTTTGATTGCTGTTTCTATCTGGAATACATTGTTCCGAGCTGGCTTCTACCTTTTCCTAGGCGTTTCTTTGATGGCTAACCCTGTATTAACCCGTCTTTGATGGGTCTTGTTTTGCCTCATTGGGTGGTGTAGTGTTTGATGCTGCGGATGAGGCTTGGCTTATGCTGTCGGACAGCTGTTAAAGCCACGACCAGCATGGCTGAGAAGCTCAGACAAGCATGGATAAAAGCCTGTTTTAAGCCTCTAACTCTCAAGTGGTCTAGGAGAAGCCATTCTTTGGCTCTGCTGAACACCCTTTCTATGCATACTCGCTTCCGGAAGAGGTTGGCCAGACGCTTAACTCCGTGAACCACGAAGTCACGTCCAACTTTCAGGGCGTTCTTGATCCTTGAACTTTTCCTGTAAGGTATTACCGCTTCAGCACAATACTGCTTAACCGTTTCCCTAACCTTTGCCGAGTCGTATTGAGCGTCAGCCAGAACAGTTTTGAAGCTTATGCCTCGACACTTCAGCTTCTGCAGCAACGGCTTAAAGCACAGCTTCTCGTTCACGTTACAGGGCTCAACAGTGAATGCTAGTGGCAGTTCAGAGCTTGTGCAGCATGCCGTGTGCACCTTATAGCCGAGTATGAATCCTCTTCTTCCCCTTCCAACGCGAGCGTCGTGGTCGCTTTTCCCTGATCTGTTGTCTAGGCTTCTCTGGCTGTAAGCTTTGATGGCTGTGCTATCCAAAGCAACCACTTCACTTTTTACCGCTCCGTCCTTCAACAGCTGTTTCAATAGTATAGAGAACACCTTCTCGTACCCATCCCTGCCAAGCCTATGCCTAAACTGGGTGAACAAGCCGTGACTAGGCGTCTCCCGTCTGAATCCACATGCTCTAGCAATCCGCCTGTTCCTCTTCAGCAGCAACGCAAGCCGCCGATCGCTTGGAACACGCCACAGCTGTTTCAGCAACTGAGCCTTCAACATAGAAACAGGAGGATAAGGCTTCCTGCCAGGCCCGTCTCCATGATAAAGAGACATCAAAAACCTGCGAATAGAACCTAAATTCAGTGAACCAAGCACTTGCTTAATGTTCAAAGCTTCTTCCTAACATAAGCTTACCTAAACAACAAATTAATTTCTAAACAGCCTAGCGCGCAATGCAGTCAATCCCAACACTATGATTTAATTAGCAAGTTTTTTTCTTCATCGTAATATTCCTTTTTTGCGTTTGGAAAAGAAAGATAAAGATATACCAGAATACAATACTTTGGATATTTTATACACCCCTTTCAAGAAGCTTTCCGTATCCACTTATTGGCTTTCTATACTTGGCACTTCTTAGTATGCTCCAAAAAGTAGCTGTGTTGGATGATATAACTGGTTTGCCAAGCTCGTCCTCTAGAGACTGCAATATTTCCATCGTACGAAAGTTGGTGCAAGAAATCAGTATACCTTCTGCTTCAGGCGTATTCGCCTTTTTAGCAAGATCATAAGCGACTTTTGGAGGCAGCACACCCTCTTCGTAGGCGTCCCACATGTTCGAATTCAAATTTTTACATACTGAAAATCCATATCCCTCAAGAAATGTTTTGAGTCTCTCATCTATTCCGTCTACATAGGGAGTAGCAGTAGATACCTTAGTTACGCCTAGTTCTCTCAGGGCTTCGACGACAGCAGTGGCTGAGGTTATGGCTGGAATGCCCGCCTCTTTCTCTATATTCTGTGCTATGACCTTGTCGTGGCCGACACCCTTGTAAAAACTCACTGTTGTATCGGCAAAAACTATGATGTCCACTTTAGAAGCTGCAAGTAGTTTTGCTTCGTAAACCGCTGATCTCTCCATCAACTCTGCCCCCTTAAGCACAGCGTTAAAGTCTCTTGCTTCTTCGTCTTCTCTCTTTTTGGATTCCATCCTAGTTGTATGGATAGCAAAGTCATCAAATGGTAGAATTCTAATTATTTCTCGTTCAACCACAGTATTACGGTATGGACATAACAAACCTACCTTATAAACCAACCATCATCACCTTCATAGCATAAGCGAGTGTTTTCTCGACGTTAATTATTTAAATCTTTCTATTGTGCACACTACAAGCACTAGGTTTTACTATGTAAAGTAGGCAGTGTGAAGTGGTGACCGGGATTTAAGAAGTGGGGTTGTGTAGATGCCACAGTGAATCAAGTATTGAGGGTATGGCAGAGCAAGTCGTACTATCCCATAATTGTGGCTAACAAAAGTCAATATGAAGCCTGAAGAAATAAGTATCGATGTAGTAAGATCTCTCATGGTTCATGAGGATGTTCTTGGATACGATAGGAAAACTCCCGAAGGCACAACGTGGAGACATCATCGATGTTCTAGATGTGGAAGTGGAAGTCTATGCCGAAACTAACAACGCCAACTATTGTTGGACTCCAAGTCCAGCATCGCTATTGGTATGCGGAAATAATGTGGACATGATTAGACAAACAGAGACAATTTACGATCTAATCGTTCTCGAAAGAATGCTCACTAGACTGCTATCACGTTAAAGCTAAATTTGTGAGATACGTGTTGGAAAAGAACTGAATGGTTGATGAGGTTTATGAATTCATCCAATTTAGTCCATTAATCGCTCATAGAAATTCTTCAAATATCGGTTAGAAAACACTTATATGAAAAAGATCTGTTATATAACAGAAGGGTTTTCAAAATGACGCTTCTCATAAGAGAAAAGGATGTGATGAGAGTTTTTTCGCCTAAGGATATGATCGAGGCTGTGGAAGACGGCTTTCGGCAACATGGACTTGGTCTGGCTCAGACTCGACCTCGACGCGAGGTTCGTATACGAGGGAAAGAGCTACGACATGCTGATCCTCGGATAGTTAGGGTTGCGCAGGGTTTGGCTTTTTTAGAAGAGTCAGGGGTTGTAGTGATTGACCACATCTTTAGTTTTCCGGACCGCGGAACTCCGCCAATGAGGGTTGTAAAGCATCTCATCGACGCAGATGAGGGGGGTGTCATTGCCGTTATTGACTCATTAAATCTTCTGGGAATACGTACAGCAGCAGCCAGCGCCGTCGGCGCAAAATTTCTTTCAAAAAAAGATAGTAAAGTTGCGAGTATAATCGGAACGGGGCGCCAAGGTAGGATTCAACTCAGGTTCCTATTGCAGGTTAGGCCTATCGAGAAAGCCTATGCTTACGACGTACGTGCATACGCGCGAGATAAATTCTGCGAAGAAATGAGCACAGAACTCGGAATTGATGTGCTATCATCAGAGAAAATTGAACACGTTGTCAGAAACGCTGACATCTTGGTTACTGCAACTCCTGCAATAAGTCCCATCGTCAAGGCGGAATGGCTCCTGCCAGGCGTGCATGTCAACATTATCGGTGCAGATGCCCCTCCTAAAATTGAACTTGAGGGAGCTGCCCTAAAGAGAGCGGACAAACTGGTGATCGCTGCAGAAGATTGTTTCACGGCAGGGCAAATGCGAATACCAATAGAGGAAGGCCTCATTGGCGAGAATGACATCTATGGGACTATTGGAGAGATCGTCGCAGGAATCAAGGCAGGAAGAGAAAGGAAGAATGAGATTACGGTCTTTCATTCTCCCGGGTTGACCCTGCAAGACGCCGCAGCAGCGTATAGGGTCTACATCAGAGCGAAAGAACTTGGTCTTGGTGTTGATGTCCCGGATCCGTTTTTGTTAAGCTAGTCGTCAAAACGACATGAGAGATTGCAAAGCGAACGACGTACTCAAGACAAAAAAACCCTAACCTTTGCTAAGTTAGATTTACTTCTAACAAGTAAACATTAAATGATAGGTTGAAACTAGTTATGCGACTATTTATCAAATAAAATGTCTATAGCTGAGTGAGTAGCCGTCCATACCCCATGATCTTCTCTTTTACCTCAGCGATTCTGAGCATCATCCAGATCGTAGCTTGATTGCTTGAAATCACTGGCTTATTAATATCACGCTCTAGAAACTGAAGTATTTCAATTGATCGGAGATCAGTGCAACTTATGAAGATACCGTCAGCCTTTGGTCTATACACGTCTTTCGCAAGTCTGTACACGCGCTCTGATGGTACATCAGCTGTTTCCGGCCCGAGGCAACTAAGCCCCTTTATTGATAACACCTCGAATCCGTGGGCTTCTAGGAACTCCTTCTCCTTCTCATTTAGCCACTCTTTATATGGAGTCGCCACAGACAACCTGACAATTCCAAGTTCTTTTAGTGCTTCTAAGACGGCTGTCGATGTTGTAGTGGCCTTAATGTGGGCGGAGTCCTCGATTTTTCCTATGATCTCTTTATCGTAGCCGGGACCCTTCACTAGGCTTCCCGTTGTACATCCGAAGGCTATCACATCGACTTCAGCGTCCGCCAGTTCGATGGCTACCTTGGGAACATCTTCAATCATCCTTGTCAATTGCTCTAGAGTATCTTCTACCTGCCTAATCCTAGAGAAGTGCAGAGATACTCCTTCAGGAGCCAACCTGTAGAGCTCAGGTTCCATTGTCTTATTTACTGAAGGAACCATTATCCCCAACCTCGCTCTCCAACCAGCCATATCAGACACATCTTAACTAGAGATCAGATTCTGATAAAATTTATATTATTTTCTATCTTTGAAGTAGCAGGCGAACACATATGCCTAAAGCAATAAAAGTTGGAGATATTGTGGCTAACAGTTGTGAAAGAAAATTCGGATTCTTCAAAATGGGTGAAGACATAAACATCGTTGAAGTCCCCCTCGCAATAATCAATGGCTGCAAAGAAGGCCCAACGCTGTGTTTGACGGCTGGAACACACGGATGTGAATATGCCGGAATCGCAGCTGTAGTAAGAGTTTGTAGTAACATTAGCCCAACGGAACTTAGTGGTAAAATAATCGCCGTTCCAGTAGTAAATACACCTGGCTTTCGACAGAGGACCTCCTACGTTAACCCGGTGGACAAACTAAACATAGCTGAGGTGTACCCCGGGAAACCAGAGGGTTCCCTGAGTCAAATAATTGCTCACACCATACTTGAAGAGGTAATAACGAAAGCAGACTACTACATAGACTGCCACAGCGGTGATGTAGATGAAAGATTGATCGAGAACACATACTATTACAGGTGTGGTAATGAAAAAGTGGACAATGCTTCATACGCTCTATGCAGAGCTTTCGGCTTCAAGCACATTGTCTTGGTGAATGATGTACCAGCATATCCACATTTTAAAGAAGTTTGCCGAAAAGGAATTCCGATGATTCAGTCTGAGTGCGGAGGTCTTGGAATACTCAAGGAAAGTGATATCGCTAATTACGTTAAGGGGATAACAAATGTCATGAAGTTTCTACATATGATAGATGGTGAACCAAGCATGCAAGTTGAGCAAAAAATCGTTACAAGGGAGTTCTACGTCAAAGTCGCCAACACTGGTATATTCTATCCAAGAGTTGATCTTGGAGAAAATGTAAGAAAAGGACAAGTTGTCGGTGAAGTTGGAAACCTGCAAGGTGAAACCGTTGAGAAGTTGCTAGCAACACAGGACGGCGTGATACGGAAAATGTATACTCGCCACGTGGTGAACCCAGGAGAAATCGTTATGGTTGGATATGTCTCACCAAAACATGCTCCACAACTCGAAGGATAAAAACGCTAATAATCGGCGAAATTTTTATCTTTTCGGCTGATTCAATCTTTAGAGGTTGAATAAATGAGAATGTTTGAGTTTCAAGCTAAAAGAGTTTTCAGGGAGGAAGGAATTCCAGTACCCAAAGGTGAACTTGCAACTAACGCGGTAGAAGTTGAGCAAATAGCAAGGGAGTTGGGAGGACCTGTTGCGTTAAAAGCGCAGGTGCTTGTGGGTGGAAGAGGTTTAACCGGAGGAGTAAAATTTGCAGATAATGTCGAGGAAGCGAGGATGGCAGCTGAGAGAATCCTCAGCTCCAAGATGAAGGGTGAGAATGTTCGAAGAGTGCTGGTTGAGGAAAAGATGGAGATAAAGAATGAACTGTATGTGGGAGTAACGATTGATCAGGAGGCGAGGGCTCCAATTGTCGTAGCAACCTCTGAGGGAGGTGTAGAAATTGAGCTGGTTTCTGAGAAGTCCCCTGAGAAGATAGTCAAGAGGAAAATAGACGTTTTTAAGGGTCTGTCGGAGCATGAAGCGAGGAGTATAGCGAAAAATATCGGGCTTGATCATAGAAAAGCGCTCTCTTTTTCGTCAGTTCTTAGGAATCTATATGGCATATTTGAAAAGTATGATGCAGAGCTTGTCGAGATCAACCCCCTTGCACTGACCGTGAACGATAAGTTCGTTGCGGTCGACGCAAAGTTAAACTTGGATGATAGAGCTGCGTTTAGGCATAAAGACCTCATATGCTGTCTGGGAGAAGAGTCCATCAAGCCTACAGAGGGCCCTAATTTCCGTGAATATCTTGCAAAAGAGGCTGACATTTCATCTTATGTTGAGCTCGATGGCAACATTGGAATCATATCTGATGGTGCTGGCACTGGGATGCTTGCCCTAGACTTGGTTGAGCAGTATGGTGGAAGACCAGCAGATTTTTGCGAGCTTGGAGGATTTATGGACGCTGACATGATGAGGAGTGCACTTAACATTGTATCATCAAATCCAAATGTCAAAGTAATACTGATAACTCTAATCGGAGGACTTACGAGAATGGATGAAATGGCCGAGGGAATAGCCAAGTTTATAGAAGAAAAGAAGACTACGATTCCAATTGTAGTGAGGCTGACAGGCACATCAGAGGAAGAAGGAAGACGAATACTTAAGAATACTGGAATCAATTCTTTTGACGATATGTACGATTCGATTGGAAAGGCTGTGAAATTGGCAGGGGAAAACTGAGTTGGCAATTCTGGTCGACAAAGATACAAGAGTCCTTGTTCAAGGGATTACGGGTCAGGTAGGATCCTTCCAGACGAAGATAATGCTGAATTATGGAACAAAGATAGTGGCAGGCGTCACCCCAGGCAAAGGAGGGCTATACGTGCATGAGATTCCCGTTTACGATCTTATCGAAGAAGCAGTTGATGAACACGATGTCGACGTTGCCCTCAGTTTCGTTCCAGGCCGTTACGCTGCGGATGCAGCCTTTGAGGCTGTCGAGGCGCACGTAGATCTAGTAGTCATACTGGCTGCGGAAATACCGAACATAGACTTTATGAAGGTAATTAGGGTTGCAGATGAACAGAGAGTTCTAGTCCTTGGTCCGGATACTCCTGGGGCCATCTCGCCTGGAAAATCGAAAGTTGGTGTACATCCGAACAGGATGTTCACCGAGGGGAACATTGGTGTACTTTCCAAGAGTGGAGCACTCGCCTATGAGACGTGTAAGGTGCTTACGGAACACGGTATAGGTCAGTCTACGGTTGTAGGCATTGGAGGAGGACCAATTTGGGGTCTCACACAGACCGATATCTTGGAGATGTTTGAAAAGGATGAAGAAACCGCTGCTGTGGTTCTTCTGGGTGAAATCGGTGGGACGATGGAGGAAACCGCTGCTGAGTACATAGGAAAGAAAATGACGAAGCCCGTAGTTGCTTTAATCGTCGGTCGATCGGCACCAGAGGGAAAGAGAATGGGGCATGCAGGGGCAATCATAAAACGCGGTAAAGGCACCGCCGCTGACAAGATAAAGGCTCTGAAAGACGCTGGAGCGTTAATCGCAAAGTCACCTAAGGAGATACCTCAACTGATAAGTTCGGTCGTTTAGAAGAGGATACTGCCACGGCTGTTTCGGCTAAGATTTGTAAAGGATCAACTACAGGTACGGGTATGTCCTCGCTTTTGAGTACTAGGGATACTTCTGTGCATCCGCAAATAATTATCTCCGCCCCTTCCTCAATAAGGTGGGTAGCTACCTTGGCTATGATCTCCTTGCCTTCGAGAATTCGCCCAGCTTTTACGTTGCCGTATATAGCTTCCATGACGTTATCTTTAAGCTTCTCCGGTGGGTAAATCAACTCAACACCGCTCTTCTCCAGTGCTCGGTTGTATATTCCAGCCCTAACGGTTCCGGTTGTGCCGATAAGGCCAACCTTCTTCACGTGGGGAAATCTCCCCTTTATTGTTTGTGTGGTTAACTCCACCATATTCAGGATGGGAATCCCCACGCTTCTCTTCAGTTTCTCATAGTAATAATGGGCAGTGTTGCAAGGAATAATAATTAAATCTACTCCAGCCTTTTCTAAATTCTTTGCTGTCTTCGTCATCTCGGGGAGGGGGCTAGGTCCTCCACCTATTATCGCCGCTGTCCTGTCAGGTATTTTCGGGTTACTATCTATAATCACCCTTATGTGATCTTGATCCTTCTCAGCTGGGGTTGCTCTAACGATTCTTTTGAACAAATCTGCGGTAGCTTCGGGCCCCATTCCTCCAAGTATCCCGATAACTCTCTCTTCCAAATATATCACTTCCACTTTACTTAAAATAATAGATTACATATATTTTCTTTCACTTAAAGCGCGCTTTGGTAACTCTGTTCTCACAGAGAACCCAAACAAAGTTATGGTTGACTACTTCAGATTTTTCGCGCCCTCAAAGTCTTCACAACATGAAGTTCCCTATCGAAACTGTTAAGTGAACGACCATAGAGTTGAAGTCATGACTAAGCCGAAAATTGTTACGTGCCCGAACTGTGGAGCTGTTATGGTTAAAAGAAGTAGAGCTGGAAAAGGTTTTCGAGTAGGGATTATTTATGAATGCCCTAACAGCGATTGTCCTATTATAGATTTGAGGGTTCGCTACGGACGCGGAAAAAGTGGCAACCCAAAAAGCGTCAGGGTAATGAGAGATTCAACTTTTAAATAACTATTCTTCAAAACGAGTTTTGAAGGTTTTCACCTTGTTTCTCTTCGCGAAGAATTCCAGTAGGCTTTTCATCTGCTTCTATCGAGATGGCAAAGTCTGGACAGACCAGTTCACACAGTCTGCATGCAGTGCATTTGTCAGGATCTTTAACCACGGCAACGAAGTTACCTTTTGGGCAAAGTTTATTCGACATAACAAGAACCTTTGTGGGACAGAAGTGGACGCAGAATCCACACCCCTTACAAAACTCTTCATTTATGTAAATTTGCATTCTTTCCACCACTTCGAAGCTTCATTAGTTTCCTACCCTCCTCCGCTGCTTTAATATTAATCTCCGCAACAGAAGGGAAGAGGTCTCTTATAGCTTTTTGAAGACTTTCCTCAGCGACTACTTCTGTTTTCTCTATTAAGGCTCCCAGCATAACCATATTTGCGACCAGCTTTTTCCCCATTCTCGCAGCCATACTCGTGGCCGGAATTTCCACTACCTGAATATCCTTACGCTTTGGTTTACTTACAACAATATCCGAATCAATTATCAGGCAACCGCCCAGTCTTAAGCCGTCAAGGTATCTTTCAAGGGCTGGTTTAGACATAATAACCTGTACATCCGCTTTCTCCATCGTGTAATAGTTTATCATTGTGTCCGAAATGATGATCTCAGATTTGCACTCCCCGCCTCTCGCCTGTTGACCGAAAGACTGGGTTTGGACAGCATCTTTTCCCTCGCATACCACAGCTGCGTGCCCCAATACTATTGACGCTGTAATTATTCCCTGCCCTCCAAACCCGCCAAACCTAATACAAGTTTTTCTTGACATATTTATCACCAAGCAGTCCCTATCCTAAACCCTTACCTCTTTCTCCATCTTCTGATACCTCTCTATCAGGGTTTGAGCACGTTTTTCAAAGAAATCTCCAACAACGATTTTTTCTTTTAGCTCTTCATCGCTGAGTTGACTAGTTTTTTCCTTGGTGATCGAGTTGTTTCGAAGCCACAGCAGGTACTCAAGCGGTTTCTCGATTGGTATCTTCAAAACGTATCTGCCGAAATAAGTTGGGCATTGAGACACCATTTCGATGAACGAGAAGCCCTTGTGTTCTATCCCTTTCTTTATGGAGCGTATAGCGGATCTAGGATGTGCAGTAGTCCACCTACTTACATAGGTAGCTCCAGCAGTCTCTGCAAGTTTGCACAGGTCAAACGCGTTCTCCATGCTTCCCATAGGTGATGTGGAGGTTCGAGAACCAAGCGGAGTTGTGGGGGCGGCCTGTCCACCGGTCATCCCGAAGATTCCATTGTTGACTAGAATAACCGTAACGTCGAGATTCCGCCTTGCAGCTTGAACGAAATGGTTTGTCCCTATTGAGACGCAATCCCCATCGCCTGTTACTACAATGACCTTCAATTCGGGATTGGCTAGCCTGATTCCAGTAGCCCACGCTAAAGTTCTGCCGTGTGTGCCATGAACCACCTCTGTATTCATATAAACGGGAATCCGCGAGTTACAACCAACTCCACCTAGTAAAACCACCTTATCCATATCCAAGTTCAGTTCCTGCATCGCATAGATGAGATAGTTAAGGACCTGACCACAACCACAACCTGGGCAGAACTGATGAGGTAGAACGCCTTTGCGTAGGAACTTTACATTTGGATGTGGTTTCATCCTGATTCACCCCTCATCCTCTTAAGTATCTCCTCTGGAGAATGTATTTCCCCATTATTCTTTGAAAGCGGAATCACATCAGCCTCTCCACAGGACACCCTTTTAACCTCATTGACGTATTTCCCCATGTTCATTTCTGGGACGATTATTTTCTCCACCTTTTCCGCAACATCTCTCAGTAGCCTTTCAGGCACGGGCCACACGGTTGTCAACTTAACGTATCCAGCCTTGATGCTTTCACTTCTAGCCCTAATCACCGCCTCAAGTGCAGAACTCGATTCCGTTCCATACGAGACGACCGCCAGATCAGCATCATCCAGAAAACGTGTCTCAAATCTGGCGATCTCATCGGTGTCACGTGTGATCTTGCCACATATCTTATCATAAAGTTTCTCGTACCCATCTGGGTCGGCCTCTACATTCAGTATGCGTCCCCTCTCATCGTGGGGGTTGTGTGTGTAGAGAACTCTGTATCCTTCACCGAAACTTGACATTGCAGGAACCCCATTTTCTCCAGCTCTGAAAGGCAAGTAGTCTTCTGGAGGCCCAGTGGCTGGCTTTCTATTCACCACTTTTATCCTATTTCGCTCAGGGATTTCCAACCTTCCTCTCATATGGCTTATGTTGGCTTCAGAGATCAGAACAACCGGGTTCCTATACTTTTCGGCGAAGTTGAAGGCCTCAACCGTTAGGTCGAACGCCTCCTGAATGGAGGAAGCAACAAGACATATTGTCTCGTAGTCTCCGCTGGCTCCCCACTTCACCTGCATTATGTCGGACTCTGTAGGTTGTATGTCCTGCCTTGTTCTAGGCACATCGACTATCACACATGGGACCTCGATTGTCGCGGCAAGTCCTATGCCCTCCTGCATATAGTTGAATCCGGCGCTCGCCGTTGCAGTCATCGCCTTAGCCCCAGCAAGTGAGGCGCCTATCACCGAAAAGATCGCTCCCATCTCGTCCTCCATCTGAATGAACCTCCCTCCAACCTCAGGCATCCTTCTGGACATTCTCTCCACAATTTCACTTGCTGGCGTAATAGGGTATCCAGCAAAATATCGGCATCCAGCAGCTATAGCCCCCTCCACAATGGCATGATTGCCCAGCATAAAGTGTGTACCAGAAATCTCCCCAGATTTATTCATACTTACCCCTTCGTGTTCTATTCAACAGAATAAATCTTAAAGCTTTTCTAGAACACTACGAATTCTTGGAATAGCTTCTTCGAGCTCATCCATCGGTCTCGAATAAACCATTCTCGCATATCCTCTGCCCAAGTCGCCGAAAGCTGTTCCGGGAACCGCAAGCACGTGAGCCTCCTTTAGCAGGTATTCTGCAAATTCCTCTGAAGAGAACTTTGTCTCAACTATTTTTGGAAACGCGTAAAAGGCTCCTTTAGGCATCCAACAGGAAAGTTTATCTGTTTTGTTCAGCTCGTTTACGAAATAATCCCTACATTCTTTGTATGCCTTAACCATCCACTTGACCTCTTCTTCACATTCCTTAAGGGCTACAATACCTGCCTTCTCAACAAAAGAGGTAGGATGAGTTACTGAATGTTGCTGAACCTTCAACATATTATCAATTATCTCTTTCTTTGCAGCAGCATACCCAAGTCTCCAACCCGTCATTGAATATGCCTTTGAAAACCCGTTAACGGTAATTGTTCTGTCTTTCATTTCTGGAAAAGAGGCGATGCTGTAGTGTTGAACCCCATCATAAACTATTTTCTCATATATTTCATCTGTTATTACAAGCAAATTACAGTCCTTAGCTATGTCGGCGATCATCTTTAGATCTTCCTTTGGAAACACTGCGCCTACCGGGTTATTTGGTGAGTTTAGTATTACCGCTTTTGTTTTCTCTGTGATTTTCTCCTTTATTTCCTCTTCATCTAATCTAAAATCCCTAGTTTCAAGTAGGTTTACCGATACCTGTTTTCCCCCAGCCACAATAACCATCGCTTGATAGCTAACATAGCCAGGCTCTGGAATAAGTACTTCGTCACCCGGATTTAGAACTGTCAAAAAAGCTGTAAATAAAGCTTGTTTTGCCCCCACAGTTACAATTACTTCAGATTCTTGCACATCGATTTTGTTTTCAGTTCTCAATTTTTCAGCAACAGCCTGTCGTAGTTCCTTTAGGCCTGCACTTGAAACATAATGAACAAAACCTTCATCTAGAGCTTCCTTTGCTGCTAACTTAATTTTCTCCGGAGTGTCAAAGTAAGGCTCTCCCTCTGAGAGGTCAATAACATCTACACCTGCCTGCCTTAAAGCCCTAGCCTTGTCAGGTAACGCGACTGTCTCTGAAGGATTCAACATTTTAACCCTATCTGCTATAACATTGCTAGTCGATATCATACTTAACCACAAATTGACGATATAACTAGAAGATTTAAAACTTCTTGTCTGTTTTCTCTGGGGTTATGATGAGTAAGCTTTCAAAGGGAATGCCAGTCTCATTCTCTTCTCTTGGTCTGGGACATTTCTCTCCTTCGAAGCATGCTCTTCAGCTCAGCTAGCGCACGCTCCTTGTTATGCTTTCCAGTTTTTTCATTGCTAGGAGTAACATGTTGCTGATGATTATATCTGGTCTTGTATTCAGCTTTTCAGCTATTTTCTCAACCTTCACGTAGAACCGCTTGACAAACGACTGGTTTCATGGGCTGGTTTGGCTTCTGGCATTCGGCAGTCAGGTGACAAGGCGCGCGCGCTGGAATAGATGTATCTCCAACTGCATGCAAACTAATGGTAAAGAGAATGCGAAAATTGAATGTGCAGATTACGGAAAACGACATTATCGGTCTTCCTAAAACAGTGGAAGAACTGAAGGTCATGCAACCTTTCGAGTTTCAAAATTGGGTTGTACAAAAACTCTCCGCGAGGTCAACAAGAAGGAAGGGTGGTGATATGGGTATAAATGGTTGGTTACTGGATGGGAGACCATTACAGATCAAACAATCAGAAAATATTGGAAGAAACGTTATCGACAATTTTGAAACCGCTATGAGAAGACAAGGAAGAACAAAAGGTATGATTATCGCTTTCAGTTTTGGGAAAGGTGCATACGAAGAGGTTGCAAGAGCAAAACAAGAGGAAGGTCTTGAAATACAGCTAAAAACGGTAGAACAACTTCTGAAAGAAATTTGATTTCTTCATCACATCAGACTTAACAGTATCCCTTAAAGCAAAAGTTTTTATGTAAATGCACGCTGACGTAAGAAAGAAAACTGGAGGTATGCCTTTGAAAATGCAGAAACACAAATTTAAAATGTATGCAAGGCTCTTTAAAAAGAAATCTCAAATTTTGGAAGAGGCAAACGAAGCCGCTAAAGCTATCGGTATTCCCAAAGAACTTAAAGGTCAAATTGGGTTATACGGAGGAGATTCAAGTGTTCCAAAACCTTTAGTGAAAGAGATTAGAAGAAGCGTTGCAGAAGTACAAAAGAAAACCATAAAAAACAAGATCTTGTTAGACCAGTTAAGAGAGATAGTGAAAGACTTCTATGGTGATATGTATGACGCGGTTCCGGTGAGTACCTGTGAAGCAGGTTTATGGATAGCATTTGATGTTCTAGTCTCTCCCCCTTTCCAGGGAAGAGGTCAGAGCTATAGAGGAAGATATATTGTACCCTACGAAAGAGTATTGCGGTATCATGGGGCTTTTGGCAGGCCTTTTCCACCGAAATATAAAGATTTATATACAGATAGAGGCGTTGAGAGCGGGCAATTTGGGTTTTCTGGCAAGATATTATGTGACCTGGACACAATTATAGTTCCTCTAATTGGAGCAAAATACGAACCTCATGGAATAAAATATTACACAGCTACCCTATTAAGCAAAGTAGACCCCAAGGCGTCAGCGAAAGAAATGGAAGAAGTGGCAAGAAGACATGCGCCTTTTCTTACAGCTTTCTGCTCTTTAGGCTATGATACTCCAGGATATGGTTATGGTATCAAGGATGAAAGAGGAACCCCCCTACTACAAAAACTGATTGGAAAATTAGCTGATGAATTTGATGTACCATACATTACTGATAACGCGATGGGTGTACCAGTTTTTGGAACCGACCTACGCAAGACTGGAGCAGATTTGATACTGTATAGCATGGATAAGTCGCTTGCGCCGACTAGTGGGCTCATTATCGGCAAGGAAGATTTAATGGTTCAAATTCGAAGAGCGTTAGGAATGACATCACCCGGAAAAGCTGCCTATACATTCGCCGATGCCGGAAAGGATGCCATTGCTGGACAAATTGCTATGCTAAAAATGCTCAGAGACAAACCAAAAGAGATACTGAAACCTATAGATGAGTTATACAAAATTGTTATTGACGAATTTGATGGAATTGAGCCTCATCTTAAAGAAGGTATAATAATTTCAAAATCAATTAACACGAGAGGCGTTGAAATTGATTACGAAGGAACATGGAAAGATGGAGAATTTGGAATTCCAATATTCTCTGCTGAGGACAGCGTTTTTGGAACCAATTTAATAGTGCTAGCCTTGAAAAGAATGGGAATTCTGCCATCAATTACTTACGATGGTAATCTTTGGATAGACCCAGGTCAAGGAACTACAGATGACGAAGGCCAACTAATCGAAAAAAGAATGAGAATGGCGGTAAGAGGCTTAGTTAAATCTTTAGAAATAGTTTCTAAGTGGGCAGGAATAATCAAATGAATCTTGTGAAATCCAAGGTTTTTTAATCCTTTCTCTTTTCTATAATGTGTTAGCGCTAACCTATTATATGCGTCCTAAAATAATTAAATACAGTATAGGTTGGGACTTAAAATACATAAAGTTGAGCCATATAAAAAAGGAATGATCAAGAAGACTCCATTTGTACGAAGAGGTAACGTTGCAGGAAGGCTCGTAGCCATAATGGACTTGAAATTAGATAACAGGGAACTAGAATTAATAAGTCCTATTTCAAGAGTCATAAAAGTGGGTGAGATACATGAGATAGTTACGACGGAAGAGCAAAGCACCAAAGTATGCAACAAAGTGGGGTATATAGGGTTCTTTGAAGTTATGAGGGGTGGTGTCTTAGAAGTTGGAGACACTATTTTAATAAAGGAGAGGACTGTAGGTGAAATCTTAGGTTTCAATAACGCTCACATGCCCAACCATATGAACATTGTAATAAAGGTTAAGAAAAGAGCTACTGGTGTTAAACTAAACCTAAAATTAGACGATAGTGTGTTGATTAAAGGCAGGCGAAAAAGAAGCTAAATTTCAGGACATCTGGTGCCCGCTATGACTTTGGTATAACCTTCGGATTAGCTATAAACAATGGTTTCTTTCCCTGAAAAACTCTTAAGACTTCTTCAGCTGCAGTGAATGCTTCTCTTCTGAATGCTTCATACGTAAAGGAAGCCGAATGAGGTGAAAGTATAACATTATCCAACCATAGTAATGGACTATCAGGTCTTATAGGCTCCTCTTTAAACACATCTAATCCCGCTCCTGTTATCCATCCTTTTTTCAGCGCTTTAATTAGAGCTTTTTCGTTTATTATCGCTCCTCTAGCAGTGTTGATAATGATGGCGCTTTTTTTCATAAGCTTAAGTTCCTCCTCTCCAATCAGATGATAGGTATCATCTCTTAAGCCTGTATGGACAGTTACAATATCTGATTTTGTTAATAGAGTGTTAAGATCCACCAGTGTTGCACCGACTCGTTTTGCATTTTCTTGCGCTTTTGTATAGGCTAACAATTCTACTCCGAATCCTCTGAGTTTTTCGGCAACTTTACAACCGACACTTCCGAGTCCAACAATCCCTACAGTCTTCCCTAAGAGTTCGTATCCTAACAAATTCGTGTCTCTCCATTCTGCTCTCCTTAACCGAAAGTGATTTGTACAAAGATTTTTCAACAAGGCAAGAATAAGACCTATCGTGTGTTCCGCTACACTATCAGAGTTAGCGCCCGGAGTGTAACAAATTAATATTCCTTTTTCACTTGCTGCCTCGTAATCGACGTTATCTGTCCCGGGTTTTGACCCATACTTGACGACTACCTTCAGTTTTTCGCCTTTTTCTATTACTTTCCTTGTGATGTGATGTTGGGATGTGATAATTATGGCGTCAACGTCCCTTATTTCATCAATCAAAAGATTTTCATCATAAACTTTATCGACCTCACCAACCTTCACTTCCGCTATTTCCTCAAGTATACTGTGTGATTCCTCCCATTCTGGTTCCGGAATCAATACTTTAAACTTCTTTCCCATAAAATTCACCCAGCATGCACGCAACTATCACATAAATCTTGTTTTGACTTTAAAACTTTTTGATATACAAGATTCGATTATTTAGAAGAATTGCACCATGACTAACTAGAACTTTTTCTCCTATTTGTGCCGGATGATGTTCTGAAGCCTCAATTAATGCGTGATCTAAAACCGCTGAAGAACGATTTAACAGAACAATCTGATAGAATCATTCTTCTTCTTGGATTATAGAATATGGCCAAACGCTAATTTTTCTTCTCGATAATGACTTTGCCAATCACTAACGCGCGTTTCACATTTAATCGTCTAACATGCTTATTCAGCTAGCTCAAGACCCTTCTTTAAGGCTTCTATGTTTATTTTCTTGGTTTCTTTAGGAACACTATCTTCAATAGACTTTATGAGGGATTTATTCGTGACGATTTTTGTAAGGGCTATCAACACACCCACCATTATCATGTTGGCTACTATAGGTTGCTTCAGTTCTTTTGAAGCTATTCTTGTAGCAGGGATCTTTAATATTTCAAATTCTTTACTTAGAGTATGTTTGGGTTTGACTATATCCTCATCGACTATTACTATGCCATTTGACTTTACCTTGCTGATGTATCGGTCGAATGCCAGTTGCGACATTGCGATTAACACGTCAGCTTCAATCACCATCTGATAATCTATTTCTTCATCAGCCACTATAATCTCAGATCTAGCCGCTCCACCCCTTGCTTCAGCTCCATAAGACCTAGTTTGAACCGCTTTTTTGCCATCATAAACTGCGGCTTTACCAAGTACGGCTCCAGCCAGTAACGTGCCTTGCCCGCCAAATCCTCCAATGATCATCTCTACCCTTGTCAAGCTTGCACCTCATTTAGTAATTTTTTGTAAGCCTTAGTGAGTCCAACTCTTTCTCTATCAACAAACTCTCCAACTACTATACGCCCTTCAAGTTCCTCTTCACTCATAGACTTCGCTTTACTTATCGGAAGTGAAGAATCCCTTAACATCAATAACATTTTAGCAGGGTCTCTAATGCCTATGAATCTTCCGTATTGGACAGGACATTGAGACATAACTTCTATGAATGAGAAACCTTCCTTCAAAAGTCCCCTCTTCATAGATGAAACTAACTGTTTCACGTGAAAAGTTGTCCATCGGACTACATAGGAGGCGCCAGCAGCTTCAACAAGTTTGCAAAGATCGAAGGGATACTCTAGATTTCCATAAGGGGTGGTTCTCGTCTTCATACCATGAGGAGTTGTGGGTGCAACTTGTCCCCCGGTCATTCCGTAAATACGGTTGTTGATTAGAATTGCCAAAATTTCGATGTTTTTCCTAGCAGCATGTATTAGATGATTGCCACCTATTGCAGCACCATCTCCATCTCCGGTAAACACCACGACACGCAAATCAGGATTGCTTAGTTTAACGCCCGTTGCGAAAGCTAAGGGTCTTCCGTGTATTGTATGAAGGACATCCGTGTTAAAGAATGGGCTTGGAATCCAACTGCTACAACCGATACCAGACACAAACACCATTTTTCCAAAGTCTAGATCTAACTCCTCGATAGCCCTTAACATACACTGAGCTATTATGCCGTTTCCACATCCCGCACAGTGAGGTTGGCGCTGTGCACCTTTCCTAGCATACTTTGCTATTAATGGATGAAGCTGTGTCTCACTCATTTACAAATCTCCTTAAATTTTCCATAATATACGCAGGTTCATGAATAGTACCCAAAAGCCTTGGAGGTAGGAACTTAACCTCAGCCTCACAACCTACGACTCTCTTAACCTCATTAACAACTTGTCCCATGTTATTCTCTAAAACCATTATCTTATCTACTTTTCTTGCTAAGTTAAGTATTTCGTCGTCAGGAAAAGGCCATAACGTCACCAATCTAACATATCCAATATTTAACCCCTCTTGTCTAGCCTGATTTATTACGTGTTTTGCAGACCTAGCTACACTGCCATACGAGAGGAGAACCACTTCTGCCTCGTCCAAGTTTTTTGTTTCAACTTTCACTATGTCTTTGTTATGTCTCTGGATCTTTAAGTAAAGCTTACGCACCAAATTGTCAACAAAATTTGGGTTCTCAACGTTTCTGAATCCCCTTTCATCGTGAGTTGAAGCTGTCACATGAGCTTTGTAGTTAGATCCGAATTTTGGCATAGGTGCGACATTCTCATTGAGGAAAAAGCTAAATTCATCCTCCACATGTTTTTCAGGTGTTTTTCTCTCAAAGATCTTTATACTAGACAGATCAGGAATTTCCACACTCTCAACCATATGTCCAACGAGAGCGTCGGACAATAAAATAACTGGTGTTCGATACTTCTCTGCCAAATTAAAAGCTTCAATTGTTAATAGAAACATATCTCCAACGGAAGAAGGAGCCAAAGCGATAATTGGATATTCTCCGTGGCTTCCATGCCTGGCTTGATAAACGTCGCCTTGCATTGGCAGTGGTGGCGTACCGGTGCTTGGTCCGCACCTTTGAACGTCAACTATTACACATGGAGTCTCAGTCATTACAGCGTATCCTATGGTTTCTTGCATCAAACTAAATCCAGGACCAGATGTTGCCGTCATAGCTTTACTTCCAGCCCACGAAGACCCTACAACTGAAGCAATAGAGCTTATTTCGTCTTCCATTTGAATATAAATGCCTCCTACCTTTGGAAGAAGGGTGGACATGTGCAAAGCTATCTCATTAGCTGGGGTTATTGGGTAAAAAGCAAAAAATCTGCATCCAGCAACTATTGCCCCTAACGCGCAAGCCTCGTTTCCCATCATAAAATTAGTTCCAGACTCGATAATTTTTTCAGATAATAAAGTTTTCAATCCTCTGCCTCCTTAACTACATGAATTGCCAAGTCAGGACAATAATATTCGCAAATACGGCAGCCCGTACATTTATTAATTCCGATGGGGATAGGCAGATAAATACCTTGGGAAGACAATTCATCACTCTTGCTGAAAACTTTTAGGGGGCATACGGATATACATATGTCACACCCTTTACATAATTCTTCATTTACCAGTATTTTTATTGATTTCTTTGCCTGAGCTTTCAACGATTTTTCACCCCTGCATGATATTTTTAGTTTTGTATTCTAGCATTCTGTTACCGCCAATCTTCATCGCTGTATACGCCTCACCAAGCTCCATTACACCTTTAACCATACGAATTTACTTTAAACTCAACACATACTCAGGTTGGACTTTTATACGATATTTTCGTTGTTAATGCAATAGGCAGAACCACTTTTGTGTTATATGTTATCGGATTTCGACTTTGAGGCTTACTTGCATTTTGCCCTGACGGCGAATGTTCAAGAATAGTTTGCTATCTCCTTGGTTTATATAAACATTACGTGCGTGAATAATGTTAATTTATTATGGTTTAGAAGAATTCAGAGCACCAACTCAGAATAGCGTTTATGTTTCAAAATGAGCGCTTTTGATATTTATTCTACGAGATCACAAATCTGAAAAGTTGAGTTGGTTATTATGGTTTTGAATTACCTGTATTATCAAAGTATAAGCAGTTGGTGTATCTTGTAAGAAGCCATGGCTATTTGTTACTTATCGCAGTGAGATGTTTAATAAGAGTTAAGGCTATTCTCATCTTATTAATAGTTGGGTGATAGAATGTCAAAAAGAGTTTCGTCTGTTCCTTTATCAGGCGTCAGAAAGATAATGGAATATGCCAAGGGATTACAGGACATAATACCTCTTAATATAGGTGAGCCGGATTTCGTAACTCCTAAACATATACGAGAGGCTGCAAAGAAATCAATAGATGAAGGGTTCACTCACTATACTACAATAAAAGGTATCCCGGAAATACGTAGAGCTATTGCCGAGAAATTAATGAATGAAAACAAGATGGATGTGGATCCTGAAAATGAAATACTAGTAACAGCTGGCACACAGGCAGCCTTCTCTGCAGTTTGCCAAGCGTTACTTGATCCAGGCGATGAGGTGATCGTGCAAGACCCATTTTATTCAGGATATGAAGTTGCCCTTCGAATAGCAGGGGCTAAAATTGTTCCTGTATCCGTAAGGGAGCAAAAATATTTCGCCATAAATCCAAACGAAATTAAAGAAAAGGTTACGGATAAAACAAAGATGGTGGTTTTGATTTCCCCAAACAATCCCACAGGGAATGTGTTAAACAAACATACGCTCAATGAGATTTCAGATATAGCTAATGATCATGACTTATTGGTTGTTTCAGATGAAATATACGAAAAAATAACATACGATGATGTAGTAAACTACAGTATAGGTTCCATTCCGGGCATGGAAGATAGAACTATAACTATAAACGGTTTCTCTAAGACTTATGCCATGACGGGGTGGCGAATTGGATTCGTAACAGCTTGTGAAAAGCTAATGGGGAATATAAGTAAAGTTCATCATTCCATGAACGTTTGTGCTTGCTCTATATCTCAGAGAGCTGCTCTCGTTGCGTTAACTGGTCCACAAGATTGTGTGACTAAAATGGTTAAAGAATATGATAAGAGAAGACGCGAGATAACGAACTTGTTGAATAAAACACCTGGTTTTGAATGTAAGATTCCGAAAGGTGCCTTTTAT
The DNA here is from genome assembly GCA_029879735.1 of Candidatus Bathyarchaeota archaeon. Classification (GTDB taxonomy): domain Archaea; phylum Thermoproteota; class Bathyarchaeia; order Bathyarchaeales; family Bathycorpusculaceae; genus JAOUPS01. Next base: position 48,943 of record JAOUPS010000001.1, read on the forward strand.
GTCTTCCCCAACGTTAAACAATTTAAGATGTCTTCAATGGAATTAGCCAAACTCCTTATTAAGAAAGCGAGAGTTGTAACTGTGCCTGGCTCAGCGTTCGGAAAGAATGGGGAAGGATATTTAAGGCTCTCATATGCTACATCTTTGGAGAAAATCAGAGAAGCGCTTGCAAGGATTAAAAAAGTATTAACAGGTTAGGTATCTAGGAGAGTGTTTCTTTAAAAATGAACTTCCTTCCAAGCATAATAATTTTAATAGAGATAGTGGATAACCACTGTTTTGGATCAGTCCAAAAGGTGAGCAGGAACGTTATATTTGTACGTTGTACTAATTTCACCTTTTCACGAACTCGTGTAGATTTTTATCTCTAAACAGGAGATGAAATCATGAGACTCTTTGAGTACGAGGCAAAAGAAATTTTCAAAAAGTTTGGCATTCCCGTACCTAAAGGCTTAGTTGTTAGATCGGCAAAGGAAGCTGCTTCAGCTGCAAAACAGATACGCTTGCCAGTCGCGGTTAAGGCGCAAATACTTGTTGGAGGTAGAGGAAATGCTGGTGGAATCAAATTTACAAGCGACTTAGACGAAGTTATAGCGGAAACAAAAAAGTTGATAAACAGAAGGATTAAGGGTCGTAAGGTGAAAATGGTTCTAATTGAAGAAAAACTGGACATCCAAAATGAGTACTATATGGGAGTGACCATCGATCAACTTTCTGGGAAGCCTATTTTAATGTTTTCAACTGAAGGTGGAGTTGATGTTGAGACCATAGCCAAGAAGAAACCTGAAATGCTTATCTCCAAAAAAATAAGTGTTTCCCGCGGTTTTTTCCAGTTCGAAGCTCGGGACATGTGCATGCAGCTAGGATTAAAAGGTTCAACCCTTCTAAAGGTAGGCAGTATTCTTCACAAGCTGTATGAAGTTTTTATTGGTTATGACGCAATGATAGCTGAGATAAACCCTCTCATCATAACGAGTAATGGTGAACCGTATGCTGTTGACGCAAAACTAGAGGTTGATGATAACGCCTTGTTTCGACAACCAAACCTTGAACTGAATTTAAGCACAAGATATGAGGACAAGATAAAGATTGAAGCCATTAAACATGGGCTTTCATATGTAAGGCTTGACGGAGACATAGGAGTTATAGGATCCGGAGCCGGATTAACTATGGCCACTATCGACCTCATTACGGACTTTGGAGGGAAACCAGCAAACTTCCTTGAAACTGGAGGTGGAATAACAGAAGAACTCATGACTAAAGCTGTTGAACTTGTGCTTAAGGATAGGCGACTCAAGGGACTTTTAATTAATCTCTATGGCGGCATAAACCCCATGCCTTCAGCCGCAAAAGGCATAGTTAAGGCTTATGAAAAGTTAAAACCGAAGATACCTGTGTTGGTTAAACTTGTTGGCAACCAGCAAGAGGAGGCATGGAACATACTTGGAAATTATGCCATCCCTATCGCAAAAAAGATTCAAACTGAGAAGGCTGTTGAGAAGTTGATGAACTTGTTAGGTGGCTGATGTAAATGTGCATTTTTGTAGATGAGAATACCCGAACCGTTGTTCAAGGCATAACCGGCAATGTGGGAGAAGTCCAAACAAAACTCATGCTGGAGTATGGATCTAAGATAGTTGCAGGGGTTACTCCTGGGAAGGGTGGTATGGCCGTCCACAGTGTGCCAGTATACGATAATGTCAAAGAGGCGGTTGCAGAACATGCTGCAGACGCTTCAATTTTATTTGTTCCTCCCTTATTTGCAAAAGATGCGGTTATCGAAGCTATAGACTCCGATATTAAACTGTTAGTAGTAATAACTGAACACATTCCAATACATGATACAATGTATATGAGGGAGTATAGTAGATGTGCAGGAGCGAGAATGATCGGTCCGACAACCCCGGGGATTATATGCCCTGGAAAAACAAAAATTGGAATAACGCCTGCAAATGTTTTTTTGGAAGGTAATGTGGGGATAATCTCTAGAAGTGGGACCTTGCTGTATGAGATTGCTGGCAATCTGTCCTTAGCTGAAATTGGACAAAGTTCTTGTTTGGGAATCGGCGCAGATCCGGTGATTGGTACAGACATGAAGGAGATATTGGAACTTTTCGAAAAGGATGAACAAACGAAACTTGTAGTAATAGTTGGTGAAATAGGTGGGGTTCAAGAAGAAGAGGCCGCCAAATTTATTAAGCATGAAATGAGCAAGCCGGTTATTGCATACGTGGCTGGCAAGGTAGCACCTCGAGAGAAAAAAATGGGCCATGCAGGTGCAATAATACTAGGAGAAAAAGGCACAGCTAAAAGCAAGATGGATGTTCTCATAAAGGCGGGAGTTGAAATTGCAAACAAGCCGTCGGAAATAGCAAAAATCGCCAGAATTCACCTTTAGTATAGTAATGCTGGAATAATGTAAATATAAATAAATGGTTGTCTAAGCTTGGGATAGCGTGCGTTGCTGCTAGTTATCCTGCGTCCCCCGTTGTAAGAACTATTAAATACTGAATTTAACCCTTAATTAATTAGAGCAGGATTTTAGTTCATGGATAACTGAATGAGCGCATAAATCTTCGTTATGTCTCAATACGACCCTAAAACGCGCGCGCTTTCACTAAGGATTGATTTTTTAACTATTTGCCTGATTTTTTCTATGTCTTCGCTTAACACTCTGTCTTCGCTGAGCACTGGCACGGTCTTTCTTACAGTTAAGTAGGCCATCTTTGTTCCTTTTCCAAGCTTTTCTGAACCATGAAACTCTACTGCTTGAACTGCACAAAGCAGTTCTATAGCCACTATGTACTCCACACTCTTCAGTATTTGCGTGGCTTTTTGAGCTGCACTAACCCCCATGCTCACAAAGTCTTCAAAGTTCGCTGAAGTCGGAATCGAATCTACACATGCTGGATGCGCCAGAACCTTGTTTTCTGATGCCAGTGCAGCAGCTGTATACTGCACAGTCATCAAACCACTGTTTAATCCCTTTTTCGCTTCTGGCGGAATCAAGAATGCTGGCAATCCATTGTTTAGTTTCTCGTCGAGAAGTCTTGCTGTTCTCCTCTCCGAAATGTTACCAACAATTGTTAGGGCTAAGCCAAGCAGGTCCATCGCAAGAGATATTGGCTGACCGTGAAAGTTGCCTCCCGAAAGACAGATCTCATCCTCTGGAAAAACCAGAGGATTATCAGTGGCCGAGTTAATCTCAACTTCCACTGCGCTTCTTGCGTATGCGATTGCGTCTCTTGCGGCACCCAAAACTTGGGGTACACATCTCAAGCTATAAGGGTCATGGGGACGATGCAGCTTCTCCATAGCTTCCTTTCCCGTTTGAACAAGCCTGCTTCCAGCAATCAGTTCCCTAATGTTCTTAGCAGTTATGGCTTGACCTTCATGCGGTCTGACCATGTGGATTCTCTCGTCGAAGGCATCAGAAACTCCCAGCAAGGCTTCAAGGGTCAAAGCAGTTGCAACTTCCCACGTCTTAATCAATTTTTCAGCGTCGTGGATCGTTAAAGCTGCAATTGCTGTCATCAATTGTGTGCCATTGTTTAGCGCTATTCCCTCCTTAAACTCCAGCTGAACCGGTCTTATTCCAGCTTTTTCCATAGCCTCTTTTCCCGTCATCACTCTGCCTTGATATTCAGCTTTTCCTTCGCCCATAAGCACCAGAATCATATGAGATAGAGGAGCCAGGTCTCCGCTTGCGCCAACGGAACCTTTAGCGGGAATTATAGGGTGCACTCTTTTATTCAGCATTTCTACAAGAGTTTCTAATCGTATGCCACAATAGCCCTTAGCTAATGTATTTATGCGCAAAAGCATTAAAGCGCGAACGATTTCTGTACTTAAGGCTCCAAAACCAGTGTTCACGCCGTAGATTACTTGGTTTTCCTTTAAGAGTTGAATGTCTTTTGAAGTCTCTCAACTGTCTATTAAGCCACTTATCTTTCTTCAAAAACGCTCGAAAGTCCGTTGGCACAAGATTAGTGCATGTGTTAAATCTTATATGACTTTGCGTGTGATTATGCTTGCGAAGGTAAACTTCGCAGAATAGTGGTGGGAATATTGTTTGAAGGTTCTAACAGAGTCGGCTTGGTAAAGCCTTCGGCGATTCGGAGGATGCTTGAGCTTTCAAGTGGGATGAAGAATGTTGTTCACTTGGAGCAGGGTGAGCCAGACTTTACAACGCCAAGGCACATCTTGAAGGCAGCTGTAGAGGCCACTGAGAAAGGTTTTACGCACTACACGGAAATTGATGGGACGCTGGAACTGCGCCAGGCTATAGCTGAAAAGCTTGAAAGGGAGAATGATATTGATGCTGACCCAAAAACCGAGGTCACAGTAACCTCTGGTTCGCAAGAAGCCATGTTGATTGCCGCGCTGGGATTTCTAGATTCTGGAGACGAAGCCCTAATTCTTGATCCATACTATCCCGCGTGTTTTGAAGACACACTGTTGGCAGAAGCTGTGCCTATCCCAGTTCCACTCGACGAAGGAAAGAACTACGAAATAGAGATGGAAGTCCTGGAGAACAAAATAACGAAAAGAACCAAAATGATCTGGCTGTGTAATCCATCCAATCCAACAGGACATGTATTCTCAAAACAAGACCTAGAAATCATAGCTGAGGTAGCGCAGAAAAACAACCTGGTAGTCTTCAGTGACGAAATATATGAGAAAATCGTCTACGACGGTGCAAGGCACATCAGTATAGGTTCTTTACCTGGCATGAAAAAGCGAACAATCACAGTAATCGGTTTCTCAAAAGCATACGCAATGACCGGCTGGAGGATCGGATACACAGTTGCTGAAAAGAAGCTCTCCGCCATCTTGCGCAAACTACACTACTACGCAGTCCTATGTCCAAACGCGATCTCGCAGAAGGCAGCTCTCGCCGCGTTAACCGGACCGCAAGACTGCGTCAAAGAAATGGTAACAGAGTACAACCGAAGAAGAGAACTGGTGCTTGACAAACTTGACAAGATCGAGTCTTTGCCCTATACAAAACCGAAAGGAACATTCTACGTTTTTCCAAACTTTTCAACCTACGAAAAATCGGATGAATCACTCGCGACGTACTTATTGAAAGAAGCCGGAGTAGTCACTGCACCTGGATCAGGCTTTGGAAGAGCCGGCGAAGGGCACCTGAGAATATCCTACTCCGTCTCCTATGAACAAGTTAATGAAGGAATGGAGCGGATCAGAAGGTGCCTGGAACACAAAGCATAGACCTTAGCGCGTGCATTTCATAACGTGTCAGCTTCTTGTAGTCATGCTCGTACTCAGTGTCTGGTTCTGTTTTGCCATGTCTTCCAGCTTTTTCATTGTTAGAAGCAACATCTTGTTGATGATCATGTCTGGTTTTGTACCCAGCTTCTCAGCTATCTTCTCAACCCTCATGTAGAACCGCTTCTCCAAGACAATATTAACAAACCCCGTGTTGGCGTAATTCCTTATTGTCAAGATTTTTTCTTGCGGATCTGAAAACAAAAGCTCGTCGTATCCAGTTGCAAGATGTGCAACTGAACCATCAGAATAAAACCTGTTTTGGAGCCGTTTAGGATTGGTGCCTACGCTACTATTTTTTGAAAGATTAACTGTGAGCACGGGTGCTTTGTGAGTGGCTTGTTGGAAAGTGTAAGTATAAATGGAAGTTTTATTTTGGAATGTTTTTGGGTGATTTTGTTTTTCTTAGTTCCTTAATTATTGCACGGTATACAATTGAGTCTATTCTGAACTTGACTTTAATTAGGTTGTCAAGTATTTCTTGTGCTTCATTAATTGAGATTAAACCCTTTCTGTGAGCTTGGACTAGGATGCCGCAGGTTCCGATTGGTTTGATTTTTAGTATCCTCGAAACTCTTCTGGCTTCCTTGTCGTCTACAATGAAGATGTCGGCGTTTAATTGTTTGCAGAGTTTCAATGCTTGTTTCTCTCCTAGACCGATTTTGTCGTTCTCATCCAAGAACGCGTATTTTAGATCGGTTTCAGCCTTTATTCTTTCTTTAAGAATCCATCTGCCAACTGCTTCTTCTATGATTGATGCGTCGGTGATTTTGAGGATTTTTCCTTGTGTGACGGCTTCGTTGAATACTGCTTCGGGTATCCAGACTTTTCCGTAAACATTCTTGACCAAGTTTAACCTGCTGATTTTGGCTAAGTAGATTAGAGGACTTGAGTTGGAAACGACTTTTGGCTGGATTCTATCCACGTCCAAGCGTCTTCATGTCTTCTTCAAAGTCTTCAGCATCGTACTGAAGGACGATCTTTCTTTTTTCTAGTGCGTCGATTATCTCCCAGATTGAGAGTCCGGCTGTTTCTGCGGCTCTGGATAAGGTGATTGTTCCATTTCGGTAGAGTTCGAGGGCTTTTTTGAGGGCCCATTCTCTTGTGTACTGCTCTAGCGCTCTATCTAGAATGGTTGATTTGTCTACTTTCTCTTCATGAGCGATTTCTTCAATTAGTTTAACGCGGTCTTTTGGCAGTCTTGCTGATATGACTTGTGACGGTTTCTTCAATTTGACCACTTGTATACAATATAAGATGATGTCTACATATTTAAATCCTTCTGTGAAGGCTTCCTGAAAACCCAGTACAGCCTAACAACAAACAAGGTTAGAGGACTAAAAAAGTCACCGTCTACGCCCTCTACAGCACACTCAGCATAGTCCTAACAAGAGAAGCAGCAATAAACATCGGAAGACCAGACAAAGCAGCCTCACAACATACTTCAACACATAATTTCGGGACAAGCCAGCGCGCTCGATTCAAGAAGTTACGTCGCGATTGTGCCAGACTTCCTGCCTTGTTATTGTGACTACACCCTTTTCAGCATCTACCTTAATGAAGTCGCCGGTGCGAATGACCTCAAACGGGTCCTTTTCCAATTTGTCTACCAGAGGAACCTTCGCTATGAACGCACTGACGACGAGCACTGTCTCCACATCCTTAACAATCATTGCTCTGGGAGCAACATTATTTGAGGCTAGCTTATAAAGGCCGTCAATCTGAACCACCGAACTGGCCTTTCCCGACGGAAACACAAGCACCTTATCTGCGAGGTTCTTTCCAGCCAATTCATGGGTTCTCTCTCTAACCATGCCCGTCTTGGGATCTGTTAGGTAGAAGCAGATGGGCTCATGAGAAACCAGAGCCTCACCTTCCCCGTAGCCGCCTATAATCCGGTGACATTTCAACGCGATCTCCAAACTTTTCATCCCCATCTCCCTTCGATTGCTGCTTCAACGCAGTCCTTCAGTCTCGCCACTATAGCTTCTTTGAATCTCCGATAATAAGCGCATTTAGGCGAGTCTGTCATACCCACTTTGTCCCTGTACGCAATCCAGCATGGCTCATCTATGCACGTGTCCACCACGACGTGTCCACCAGCCCTGTCTATGACATCGACGATGCCGGTTCTCTCGGCCAAAATCCTAGTTGTAGCGGATGTACAAACCCAAAACGACACATCATCATGTATCTTTTTTCCACTCAAGAGTCTCGCAACTTCTCCAATCTGCTTCAGCGTGTAATGCGGGCATCCAAGCATGACGAAGTCTATTTTTCCACTTGTGGTCTGAAGCTCTTTGTAAGTCTGTTTAAGCTCTTGATCTGTCACAGTAATCTTGTCCCCTGGAGTGTCGCCCTGAAAGGCTTCTTCAACAGTTGAGGCCTCAACGGTGAATCCAGGCATGTAGAACATGGATACGGCGCCAGAAGTATTTGACATCGCGCAGAAGTTTATCAGTTCCTCCGTATTCGGGCGTCTTGATATACCAGTAAACACAGGGATTCCATAGTCTATCCGCTTGCCAACGTAGTACCCTAGAAGCGTATAATCAAATTCATCCTTTAGGGCTGCTTCCGCTTTGACTAGAACCGTGCCCTTCCGATTATCTTTAATGTGCAGTCCATATTCAGGGGTCTTGCCATTCACTCCTGCAGCTAGTGCACTCTGAGCCGCTTCACGATTGGTTCTGGCACCAATAACAGAATTCACATAAGGTGTAGCGCTTGATTCAGAGAAGGCTACAGTTTCACCGTACAATGGAATATTCTCTGCCATGTATGGTGTGCAACTCCAGCTGAGTATAGCGCCTACTCGCTTGTAGGCTTCCATAACTCTCCGAGCCACTTCCCCCTCATCCTTCGGAACCTCAAACAGTCTATCGAAATACTCAATATCATACACTGGGTTCGTGCTCGTGGGCACCTTACAACGGGCGCCCCCATTAGCCAAAAGCTCCACAAAGTACAAGTCTCCTTCCTGGCCACTTGAAGCCGCATGCGCACGGCCTATGGGGATCATTTTTTCAGCGTCATATGCATCTCCAATTGCCACAAGCAACTCAATCGCCTTTCGTGTTCCCTCTCCAAATTCGCCATTAAGTATTCGTTCTTCCTTTGTGGTTAAATACATCTCAAATCACCAACATTATGAAACATCAGCCCAAAGCAATGCTAACAAACGTTTTGCGGGCGTCCCTCCAAGAACTTCACAACATTATCGATGCAGATATCAGTGCACCTCTTTGCCGCCTCGACGGTATGGAACCCAACGTGAGGAGAAAGTATCGTATTCTCAAGTTTGAACAAGGGGTTATCTTTGGACGGAGGTTCTTCTTCGAAAACATCTAAGCCCGCAAAAGATATCTTGCCTGATTTCAATGCGTCGATTAAAGCCTTCTCGTTGATTACTCTGCCTTGGGATGTGTTGATTACAACAGCACCTTTTTTCATAGCTTTTATTTCTTTCTTCCCTATCAGTCTCTCCGTTTCGGATGTTAAAGCCACATGCAGAGTTATGAAGTCGCTTTCTTTCAACAGTGTATAAAGGTCGACGTACCTCATCCCGATCTCTTCAGCCTTCTTCACATTCGGATATTTGTCGTAAGCTAAGATTTGCATCTTAAAAACTTTGGCTATCTCAGCGACTCTGCAGCCAATCGATCCTGTGCCAATTATGCCAAGAGTTTTTCCGTGCAATTCGACTCCTCCAAATGGTCTCCAATCAAAATCGCCTTTTCTAACACGCTTGTCAGCTAATGGCAATTTCCTAATACCCGCCAACAACAAGGCGAAAGTGTGCTCGGCAACGGCTTCCGTAGCGTAGCCCGGAACATGTGTAACCACGATTCCTTTTTCCTTTGCCGCACTGAGATCCGCGTAGTGACAAGTGGTAGCCCATATTGAAATCATTTTGAGTTTCTTGACGGAATCAATCACGTCCTTAGTCAAATCACTCCAACCAACTATTACGATGTCAGCTGCCTTTATCCTTTCTTTCAATTCATCAGGCGTCTTAGGCGGATCATTAAAGACTTCTAGATCACCGATCGATCTTAACCTCTTAACGTGCTCTTTTTCCAGATAGACGTGATCGACGACTACTATCTTCATTTTTCATCATTCTTGAGAATATAGGCGTTTACTTAAAATTTTTGTCAAAGAATTTTTTTTCAAGATTCTCAACATGGTCTTTTTCGTCTTCCCTGCGAAAAGCAAGTTCAATATCATTCAAAACATACGCATTAACCGCTCCGCCTATTCCAAGCATACCTTCACTAAGCTTTTCCAGTTTGGTAAAATCTATTCCCAATCTAACAGCATCTTTATCACAAATAGTTGTTCTCGAAGCCCCAGTATCAACCAAAAACTCAACTGTTTCATGTATACCTAACGGCTTAGAACCTAAAACAGCAACTACATAGGCTGCCTCAAGGGGACCAGGCTTAAAGAAGCATGGAATCCTCAAAAACTTCCCCTCTTATCTAAAGAATTAGCTCTATCTCCTTAACTGTGACATAATCTACAGCGATCTCGTTGTAGACTTCAGAATACTTTCGTCTCAGTCTTTCAACAAGCCTAACCAATTCACGGTCATGATCGATCACAGCTTTGCTTAAAACGGCAACCCACTCATCCTTGAACCTATTCTTCAACTCACCATAATGCTTGCTAATCCACCGCACGTTACCTTCATACCTAGAAAGCACAGCAACAACAGACTCCATTTTTTGAACCACCAAGCTCAAACATAACATACACAACAAACCTTAAATCACTTTCGAAAAACTCGATTTCAGCAGAAAATTTCGAGCTCCCACCTGAAGGCTCCCACCTAAAACTAGCTAAAAAAGCTGAACTACTATTGAAACAAAAAACTGTTTTAATTACAATTAAACTACCTATCGCGTGTGAAATAACAGATAGTTTGAAAAGCATGCTTCTTGTCCGTTTTCAACAGGGGTAGTTCGCATTTGTGGGAAAGATTTAATTATCCCATTTTAGTTTTTATCCTATAGTGGTTGTAATGGGAGCTATCGTGAAGATTGATGAACGAGGAAGACTAGTCGTTCCATCCGAATTCAGAAACAAAGTGGAAACCGACTACTTTGAGCTACACGAGGAGAATGGGCGGCTGGTGTTAACTCCTGTTCCAGACCCGTTAAAAACCTTGATTGGAAGGGTATCGAGAGTGAAACCTTTCAGGGATCTTGATGAAGCCGCTGAGGAAGAGGCTGAACGCACAGTAAGGGAGGAAAAGAAACACGCCAATTCTGGAGGCTGACCTTCTCTACGCTTCTCTAGATCCAAAAGATGATCATCATCAAGTCGCAAGGAAACTCCTAAGTCTAGCAAAGCGAAAACGGTTAGCAGACGTCAAGATTGACTCCCTTGCATTGCATGAGCTAGAGCTAAACTTGAAGACCGGTAACATCCTTATTGAGAAAAGAAAGGCCACCCTAGAAGACATAGCCAAATTCTTCACCGATTTAAGCCAGCTGCTATCTCTATACAAACTAAGCGTCTATCCACTAACGTGTCAACAAATAGCCAAAGCCGCCAACCTAAGGAAAAAGCACAACCTGACCTTCTACGATTCTCACCACGCAGCATCAGCAATGCTGTACGACTCAAAAATCATATCCACAGACAACACATACGACTCTGTCATAGGCCTAAAAAGATTAAACCCCTACTCTATAAAGTAAGCCAAAAGATTTCCGGGAAAGACCCTCTAAAAACTGAAAAAGACTGTCAACGCATTTCTCCCTACGAATTTTTCTTCTCTGCAAAAAAAAGTGCTAGCGCGCATGTTTTGCCATAGCTTCCAACTTTTTCAATGTTAGCAGCAACGTGTTATTGATGATTATGTCAGGTTTTGTACCCAGCTTTTCAGCTATCTTCTCAACCTTTGTGTAGAACCGCTTTTCCAGAACAATGTTGACAAACTTTGTGTTCGCATAAATCTTTACGGTTAAGATTTTCTGCTGAGGATTTGACAATGAAAGCTCGTCCTCGAAAGCTGCATAACGTGCAACTTTACTTTTGTGTGTTTGTTCTTTACGTTTGTCAAACTTTAGTGCTTTGGAAGGGCCTCCAAGACCAGGCCTTGCTTTAAGTTTGTCAGGCAGATACTTCATGACCCACCTGTAGCTCATCCCTGTCTCCTCAGCTACTTCGTAAGCTATCTTTCCAGGTTCCACTCCTTCGTTGAAGTATACCTCTCCGAGTCTTCCTAATATCTCACTTTTTTCTTCGGCTGATACATGCCGTCTGCACACGTTGCTTATCAGTCTGGCTATAAGCTTTTCTTTCACAGTTTCTATGTTTTCAAGCACTATCTTAGGCCAGTTCTCGTCTGCTTCAAAACGGTGAAGCCCATCTATTACATTTCCATGTTTGTCCAGAAGTATCGGGTAGAGTCTTCCAACACGCTTGCTGGAAGCCTTCAATTCTGAGATTGCGTCTTTTCGAATCATGTTTAGTTCGCCGTATTCATTTTTTTGCAGATCAATGGAGATGCGACGTTCCATTTATATAGATATGTGACGTTCTATTTACATAAGTATCCATCTATATCCTATACTTGTCATGTCAAGGAACAAGTCTATTTAACGTTTATTCTCATTTGAAACCCAAAAACATAAATGATTAATATAACGTGTCCAAAGTGTGAATCATCTGCAAACAAGACTAATCACTAAATAATTAGTGGAACGCTTGCTTGTTTTCTATTATCTGCACGTAAGAAGAGGAAGCATCGAAGTACCCAAACTGTTGTTATACCTTAACATGACCATAAAACTTCTATATGTAACAATGTTCTCGCACGAGTCTTTTGAGGTTGAGGCTGAAGCACGGACAGGCGAGAGAATATGCCACATATAGCGTAAACTAAAGCCGGTGCTTTGTTCTATATACCCTTATATAGCGCGCGCGCTAATAGAGTTGGGAATAAACTTTGGAGTATGAAATCAAGTACAAACCCTCGTATTCGATGTTGGTTGTCAAGCTAGAGGCTAATGAGAAAGTAACTGCGGAAGCTGGCGCCATGACTTACATGGACCCAAACATTGACGTTAAAACAAGAATGCGTGAGAAGAGCATTCTCGGAACCATCGGCTTGAAACTGATGGGCGGCCAATCCTTCTTCGTGAACGATTACACAGCTCAACAAGACCCAAGCGAAGTTGCGTTCGTCTCAGCCCCAGTCGGAGACATCGAAACTCTAGCAGTTAAACCGAGTCAAGGCTACATAATACAGAGTTCATCGTACATCGCTTCGACGCAGGACGTGGAACTAGACATTAAATGGCAAGGCTTCACAAAAGGACTCTTCGGACAGGGACTCTTCATGATAAAAGTCTTTGGCGACGGAACATTGTTTATAAACACTTTCGGAGCCATAGACAAACACACACTGAAACCAGGTCAAACGCTTATAGTTGACAACTTCCACCTAGTAGCCTTCAGCGATACTTGTGACTACAAAGTGAAAAAATTTGGAGGACTAAAATCAACACTGCTGGGCGGGGAAGGCCTAGTTACAGAGATCAGAGGTCCCGGTGACGTGTATATACAAACCAAGAACTTGAGAGAATTCGTAGAATGGCTCTGGACCCTGCTAGGACCAAAGGTAAGATCAAGGGCAAGATAGAAGCAAACAAAACTGACCGACAAAACCCTGTCTTTTTATCTCTTGTATTCTTTATTAGATTAATCCGTCTTGATCTTCATTTTAAGACTAGGTAATGCTGCGGATGCTTTCTCTGATTTCTCCTATTCGGGTCAAGTTGTTGGCTAAAAGTTGCGTTCGGTACGTACTTTTTAATGTCCTGGCTAGTTGTTTTAGTATAAAGCTTGGTCGACGGACAAAATCATAAAAGGCTTGGTGAATCATTCTTTTGATTTCGTTGAGTGGTACTGCGGTGGGACATATCTCAGAGACTGTGATGCCTGTCTCCCAATGTTCTTCTGTGTTTAGAAGCTCCTTCATCTTAAATTCATTCCATATGTCCGTTCCAGGGTAAATACCCAATACGTTAAACTGTGGAAAATCTATCGGAATTTTTTTTGCAAATTCGATTGTGTTCTGAATTTCTTCTTTCGTTTCATCTGGTGCCCCTACAATAAAAGATCCAACTATCACGTCTATTCCAGCTTTTCTGGCCGTTCTTACAGCATTTTCAGACTGCTTTGGTGTGGTTTGTTTGTTGTAGTAGTTCAGAATCCTTTGATTGGCGCTTTCGATGCCGAAGTAAAGGACCTTGCAGCCTGCCTTTGCAATTTCCCGCAGCATTTCATAGGAACAGTTGTCAACTCTCCCTTCGCAAATCCATTCCATACTTATTTTTTCCTTTCTCATACTTCTGCAAAGCTTGATCACTCTCTTCTTGTTCAGCGTAAAACTGTCGTCAACAAAGATAAACTGTTTATATCCTTCACTAGCGAGAAAATGCAGTTCTTCCAGAGTGTTTTCGACGGATCTTGGCCTCCATCTGCTACGAGCAAACTGAGTGCAACTGCAAAAGCGACATCTGTAAACGCATCCACGTGAAGAGACAATGCTGGTGAACTTCTTTGGAGCGACATTTGCTCCAGCAATCACAGAATGATAATCTACGTCAATCAACTTGCGATCTGGGAAGGGGAGGCAATCCAGATCCTTTATCAAGGGGCGAGCGGGAGTTGAAATAATGCTTTTTTTGTTTCTGAAAGTGATTCCTTGAACTTTTTTCAGCTTGCCTTTGTTCCGCAGGCAACCGACAAGGTCGATCACTGTGCCTTCTCCTTCCCCTCGAACTGTGATGTCAACGGAAAAGTATTTTCTGAGAATTCGTTCAGAATTGAATGTTGCGTAATGGTTGCCTAAAACGATGACGATGTTTGGGTTCCTCTCCTTTACATTACTACTAATCAATGCGGCTGTGCAACCTGAGGTTGAAAATGTTGAGAACCCAAGAATGTCGGGGTTTTCTTTCTCTATCCAATCAACCGTATCGTCTACTGTGAATCCTCTTGCCGGCTGGTCTAGAACAGAAACTTCCACACCTCTTTCCTCGAGCACAGAAGCCAAATATAAAATGCCCAAGGGTGGAAATGAAGCAATAGATCTTCTTGCTTCACGCTCGTCCAAGCCTTCATAGGGCCCCGCATTGATGAAAGAAAACTTCAAAGTTAAACCTCAATCATTCTTAGCTGTTAGTTTCAATTACATATAACAGAAGTTTAATAACCCTTACTCTGTTTCTGAGTCTCTGGGTTCTGAAAGGTTTAAACGCGCTAAAAAAACCTTGTCTTGAACGTGCGCGTTAGGTGGTCAAATATGTCCGATCCAAATCCATCCTCGTTTTCTAAATTATGAGCTTCCATCTTTCTATAAGGCCTTGAAATTGCTTTATTTTCTAGAAAGCGCGCTAGCCTGTTTAGAAATTAGTTTCTGGGTCTTGTGGTTGGTGTCTTTTTGTTTTCTCTGCTCGTTTTTCTTGGTTGAAGAGATATTTCTATCTGAAAACTAGAGTTCTGAACCATCTATTGCCTTTTTCCCGGTTTCTCGTTGATGATTAACCCTGTCTTATGCTTGTTTGACGTCTCTTCTTTCGCCTCATTGGGTTGTGTAGTGTTTTATGCTTCGGATGAGGCTGGGTTGACGTTGTCTAACAGCTGTTAAAGCCACGATTAGCATGGCTGAGAAGCTTAAGCAAGCGTGTATGAAAGCTTGTTCCAGTCCTCTGACTCTCAAGTGGTTTAGGAGTAGCCATTCTTTGGCTCTACTGAACACTCTTTCTATGCATACTCGTTTTCTGAAGAGCCTCACCAAACGCTTGACTCCGTGGACAATGAAATCACGTCCAACCTTCAGGGCGTTCTTAATCCTTGAACTCTTCCTGTAATGTATCACCGCTTCAGCACCACACTCTCTCACGGTCTTCCTAACATTTGCCGAGTTGTATTGAGCGTCAGCCAAAACAGTCTTGAAGCTTACGCCTTGAGCCTTTAGCTTCTCCAACAACGGTTTAATGAAACATTTATCGTTCCGGTTGCACGGCTCAACCATGAATGTCATTGGCAGTTCACAGCTTGTGCAACATGCTGTATGCACTTTATAGCCAAGCATGAAACCTCTCCCACCTCGTCCAACTCTGGCTTCACAGTCACTTATCCCAGATTTGTTGTCAAGGCTTCTCTGACTATAAGCTTTGATGGCTGTACTGTCCACCACCACCTCACCTTTAACTACATTACTGTTCACAAGCTGCTTCAACAAAACATTGAAGACTCTCTGATACCCTTCCTTTCCTAATCGATGTCTGAACTGAGTGAACAAACCATGACTAGGTGTCTTCCTTTTAAACCCACATGCCCTAGCCATCCGCTTATTCCTCTCCAACAACAACGCAAGCCGTCGATCACTTGGAACCCGCAGCAGATGCTTCAACAATTGAGCCCTCAACATGCAAACAGGAGGATAAGGCTTACGTCCGCGCCCAACCTTATGATAAAGAGACATCAAGAAACCGCGAATAGAACCCAAATCCAGTGAACCAAGCACCTGTTTAATACTCCAAGCTTCTTCCTAACAATAAATGGCTAAACCAACAAATTAATTTCTAAACAGCCTAGCGCGCACTTTGTGTTTCATTGTATTAGCGAACGCTGGATACAATAGTTTTAAAAAGTTCAGGGATATTCTGTGTTTTATTCTTGTCTTAGGGTAGGACAGCTATATCTTATATAGACGCGCGCGAGAACGTGATTTGTAAGTGGGTCAAAAAGAGGGCAGAGTGTGCATATGCAAATAAGTTTTAAGAGCAGGGGTGAGACGTTGGTTGCGACCCTTTATGGCACATCATCTGTTGGCGTTGTTCTTTGTCCACCACACCCTTTGTATGGTGGCAGCAGAAATGACACGAGAATTGTTAGAGTTGCCAAAGAACTAGCTTCGAATGACATCTCCGCTTTATGCATAGACTATGGAAGCTATGGTGAAGGTGTCAAAGAGGTTCAGAATGTTTTGGATGCAATTATGTTCATGCGGAGAAGAGTCAGTTCCTCGGGCTTGTTAGGATACTCTGTTGGTGCAGTGGTTGCCTCCAATGCAGCTGTTCAAGCCGAGATAGATGGTTTTGTTGCCATGTCAATTCTCCGGAAAGTGAATGGAATAGAGACGGACTTGAATTTTGACTGCCCAAAACTCTTCGTTCATGGGAAACGTGACAATGTAGCCCCATACTCAGAGTTCGAAAATCTTTACCTACAAGCAAGAGGAAGAAAAGAGAAGGTCGTTCTAGACACAGACCATTTCTACATGGAAAACTATCCAACCATAATTGATCTGGCTTCCAAACATATACATAGATTCTTTGAAGAAGCATTCAGTAAATAGTCAGTTGTAAGTAACTTAGAAGAACTCCAGTACACCATACCTTTGCGCGTGCGATCAAATCATGGAAACCATCAAAAGATATGGGCCTCTACGGAAAAAACAAATGAAATAGCTTGCGCGTCATTTCTAGGTACGCAAAATCAATAGAAGATTCTTCAACAAATCATAGAAACCTAATTAGCAAATTGTTTTGGTGGGTTAATTGAAAGAAGCTTATGGACTTGATAAAAATTCTGATTTGTTCTTGGGAGAGTTCAGGCAAGCGTAAATGAGACCTTGTTCATCGAGTTTTCAATTGAGACTTCTAGAGTGAGTGAATTAAGTCTTGCGAAGGGAAGGGGTTTGGGGAAGCCGTAGGTGTCCCTAGGAGAAGTGAAGTGAAGAAGAATAAAACTTTTATATGCAATGATAGTGTGGATATGGATAAATGAAGAGGAACTAAAGGTGCTTGGATGGAACCTAGCAAAAAACCATTAAACGTGCTGGTTAAACAATTAAACGCCCATATTGCAGTCCTGCTGAAGAATGGCTGCGAATACAAGGGAAAAATGGTCAAATGTGACGGGCACATGAACATACTCTTAGAAGGAGCAACCGAATGCAGAAACGGCCAGCTGATCACCAATTATGGAAACGTCTTGTTGCGTGGAAACAACATACTCTGCATAATGTTGAATGTGCCTAGATAGCTATTCTGCCCTTTCCTGTGACGTACGCTAAGGCTTCCTTGAGTTCAGCCTTTAGCATATTCTTACGCTTAAAGAACAGCAGAATGTTTTTTACATCTCGTGTCAAAAGCTGTTGGGCGTTGGGATGTTTCTTCGTTACGTATTGTGGCCAATCAATTATCAGGATGTGCCTATCAGGCTTCAAGATGACGTTGTATTCGCTTAAATCCGCGTGAATAACACCTGCTTTCAGATACGTCTTTCGGATGTTTCGTAATATTTCTTTTAGAACTTTTTTCGGCTCGGAGATTTCCTTGTATTCTGCAAGATCTGCTCCTTCAATCATTCCCATCACTATGACGTGGCGGTTCTGGCTTATTGGTTTTGGAACGGCTACGCTATGTGGAAAGACAAGTTTTAAGGCTTGAAATTCTTTTTCTGCTGCAAGTCTGGACTGGAAAAGCCAGCTAGTATGCTCAGTTGTGTAGCCTCTTTTCCGTGTGGTTTGGCGAAAACTGATTCTGCCTAGTCTGTGAAATTTTACGGCTATTCTTTCCTCTTTTGGGTTTAATGCGTCATAAACGTCTGCTTCCTTACCCACTCCTAGGGATTTTCCAAAAGCCTCGAGTATTCCTGCCTTAACGAGTGCGTTTATTGCTAGGCAGTCGTATCCCGCATAGTTTAGTGTGTATCCTACGTAGGGGCCTCGCGTTTGGCGGATGAGGTGGAACTTGTTGAGGCGACTGAGCCTAAATGTTGCTTCTTCAGAGCTGAATTTGGTGAATCTTACAATCAATTCTTTTGGAACGAATTCATGTTTGCTCATGAGAGTCTCTATCACCTGCAATACTCTAAGGTCTTCGCTTTCCAGTTTACGAAACACTTGGACCGCAACTTCAGCCGATGACATAACATACATAAAATAGCTTATTTTGCTAATAAGAAGTTTCATTAAGCCTAAATTGTTACGGTTTTAGCTTCTCTAACCGATTCCTCAACCATTTCTTCTATGTCAAGCTGTTGCTCAGCCCTTTTCACAATTTCCAATCTTGCTTTAGTTGCAGGTTTTATAGGAGCTGCACTACATCCTTCAGTTTTTCTGGTTGAAATTTTAAAAGTACTGATTTTCTTTGCTAATTCTTCCGTTTCCAGTTTGTTGAAGCCTAAAAGTGGACGGTGCACCGGATATTTAGTGGCAATTTCGTTTAGAACTCTCAGGTTGTGCAGTGTTTGGCTTGCTTGTTCTCCGATGGCTTCGCCGGTTATTATGCCTTCAGCCCTCTCCGTTTCTGCGATTCGTTCAGCAACACGATACATCATGCGTTTACATAAGATACACGTTAGCTTTCTCGGGCTTTCCGTAACAAAGGTTTCAAGGTTTCTACAATGCGGCACAATGTACACTTTTCTTGAAAAGCCAATGGACCATTCGAAGAGTTTTCTGGCGACATCCAAGGCTTTGGCTGTTGCCGATTCATCCGTGAAGGGTGCAATATCAAAGTACATTGGAATGATGGGGCATCCGCGCTTCATTGCAAGCCAGCAAGCCACCGCCGAGTCTATCCCTCCACTCAACAAGCAGATAACTTTGGGTTGGGAACCAAGTGGAAAACCATCCACACCATGCAGAGTTTCAGCGAAGATATAAGCATACTTGTCTCTAACCTCAACATTTACAGTGAACTGTGGATTTTTCAGATGTACCTGCAAATTTCGGTTCTTGAGCTGTTCCAAAATCTGTTTTCCAACCTCTTTGCAAACATCCATGCTTGAATATTGATGTTTTCCAACTCTGTGACAGCGAATCGCAAAACTGCTTCCATCTTTCAATATGGTGTCTGCTAATTCAATAGCTCTCTGCACGATTTCATTCATGTCCGAAGTGGTTTCTATGGCTGGAGAAGCCGAAGAAACACCGAAAACTCGCGTTAGCTTTGAAGCGATTTCTTGAGCATTTTTTGTTTTTATGTAGATTCTGCCACGTTTGTGTATGAATTTCTCGTAAGGGATGCCGTGATGTTTTAAAGCTTTCTTGATATTCTTCAACAATAGTTTCTCGTAAGCCCGTCTTGTCCATTCACCCTTAATGCCCATCTCTCCGCCAAAGCGAACGATAACTGAATCATATCTCACTTGATTTGACCAACCTACAACAGATCTCATAAAAGGCCCAATAAACTATTAAGATTATACTAAAAGTGTTTGCTCGTGAAAAACAAGCACAAAACAAAAATCATATGGTTACTATAAAACTGCCTATGACCCCTCAAATTGAGATAACATTGCTTGGAACGGGCGGTGGGAGATTTGCAACAATCACTCAGAAGAGGCGTACTGCTGGAATCCACATAATCAGCGAAGATTTAAACTTTCATTTAGACCCTGGCCCTGGGGCACTGGTTTACTTGATTAGTGAAGGCTTAAACCCTCAGAAGCTTGACGCTGTTTTCGTTTCCCACTGTCACCCGGACCATTACACAGACGCTGAAGTTCTAATAGAAGCCATGACTAAAGGCACAACCAAGAAACGCGGAGTTTTAGTCGCTTCGAGGAGCGTCTTGCATGGTAATGAGATGAGATTTGGCGCTGCGGTTTCTAAGTATCATCAGCAAATGCCCGAACGCGTAATTGAGGCTTTACCAGACACGAATTTTCAAGTTGGCAACATCAACGTTTTGGTGACTGAAGCAAGACACACGGACCCTGACACTGTGGGCTTCAGATTTGAAACCTCAGAATTTGGAAGTTTTGCCTATACAAGCGATACAGAATATTTTGAAGGTGTAAGCAAATACTATGGAGGCGTAAGGCTTCTCATATTATGCGTGATGAGGCCATCTGGAAAACCATGGAAAGGACACATGACAACAAACGACGCGATAAAAATCATCGAGCGAGCACACCCAGAACAAGCCGTTTTGACACATTTTGGAATGCAAATGATATTTAAAGGACCAGCAAAAGAGGCAGGACTGATTGAAGAAGAAACAGGTGTTCCAACAATTGCCGCTAGGGATGGAATACGAATAAAATTCGGAGAAACGATAAGCGTGCAAACCAGCAGGAAAGCCCAGCAAGGCTTGAACAGATTCTTCTAAAGAATTTTAACTTGTAAGTTGTATAATATGCATGAAAGGGATGTAATGGCATGCGGCTTGTGTTGCGAATAGGCGGCTCTGTTATAGCTTCACCGGTTAATCCAGCCTTAATCAATAGGTACGCAGACTTATTGAAGGATTTGAAGGAGCAGGGACACGAAGTGGCTGTTGTTGTCGGAGGTGGCGCCCTAGCAAGAGAGTTCATCAGTGTTTCAAAGGATTTAGGACTTGACGAAAGAGCTCAGGATGAAGTTGCAATTTCTGTTTCAAGGATTTTCGCTCAGCTTTTTCTCCAGAAACTCGGAGAGCTAGGCTGCAGGGCTGTTCCATTAAGGATTGAGGATGCTGTAAAATGTCTACGTGAAGGAAAAATCACAGTTATGGGCGGCTTAAAACCCGGCATGACCACAGACACGGTCGCGGCGTTGATTGTTGAACAAGTAAATGCTGAATTGCTCATAAAAGCCACAGATCAAGAAGGCATCTACGACAAAGACCCTAGAAAACACGTTGACGCCGTTAAACTTGAACATCTAAGTTTTGACGATCTATCCCGTGTGTTCGCTGAAGACAAGCACAAGGCTGGAATACATCAGATCCTTGATCCGGAAGCAGTTAAGATTCTTAAAGAAGAACGGGTTAGAATCATCGTTGTTAACGGGTTTAAGCCTGAGAATGTTTTGGCTGTTGCTAAGGGAGAAAAAGTTGGGACGTTAATCATGTAGCGTGTGCTGTGCGCGCGCTAACTTTTGCATTGAAGCCGGAGGAGAAGGCAGATCTTGAAGCTATCGTTAGAAGGCTGGAACCAAAAATCGAGCCAGCAGTTGGGAAGGTTAAGGAGAGAAAAAATTGAGCAAGAAAGAGAAGATCGAGTTTGAAGAAGTTACACTTAAAATTCCTAAGCTCGTCATGGATTTTCTACGCAAACACGAGAAACGCCTGGAAGAAGGAACCGCGCGCGCGTGGCCGAGTAAGTTTAAACGTGTTTAAACAACGTGGTTTTTCTACCATGTAGCGCGGGCACATAGGTATGAAATAATTCCTTTTTTTATGTATCCATATTTACCCAAAACTTATTGTGAAAGTTTGTTTTGGTCCATCAAATAACACAGAACAATGTTTTAGAGCGTCCATTCCTAAGAGTTCCCTTTTCCTGTTCCCGCACATAACCAATATTGCAGTTTTCCCTGGAGGTGGAAAGGTATATGTATCAATCTTATGTATGTATGCGGCACAGACATAAGCAGGGATTTTGCTGCCATCAGCCAGAGTTATGTTTGTAATACTGGGTTCAACGCCTATGGTTTGTGCATCTGATCTGTACCAATGCGGAACCAAAATCCCGCCATCAAAGCCGGTGTCAATCCTACATTCAAAGTCCAAAGGAGTTCGGCGCATATTTTGTGGGTTTTGAATAGCACCTACTATTCTTACATTTGCTGATTTATTCTTGTACCTTTTATTTATCGTAATTGTTCTTTCTGTCAAGTTCTCCAACCTGAAAAAGATTCTGAACCAGCTTCCCAAACAATAACAGGCATATCAAATCTTTTTCCTTGGATTCTTAGCAACAGATCAATTTCGGTATCCGCAGAGTCAACAATACGCCCATCAAACTTCATAGCAATGAATGCCCTTGGCTTTACCTGATAAAAATCAATAGATATCTTTGCTATCTGTTCGATCAGTTCAACCATCTCTTCTCTTTTCAGTTGCGTTCTCCTCATACTAGCAAGTTTCTGAAGCAATCTTGGTGGTAACCATGGTTTAGGTGGCCTATTGAAACCAAGACGTATTCTTTGTTCAAATGAAAATGGAATGTCTTCCCTAGTGGGTTCAGTTTTTGAAATGTCCTCTTTACTAAGGTCAAATTTTGGTTTAGGTATCGTTCCAGATTGTGATCCAGGAGTTGAAGAGGGGTAAGATATAGTTTCTTCTTCCTCTTTGAATATCGTTTGTTGATAACTTTCAGATACTTCGGGAATAACTGTAAGTGCCACAAGGTTCACCTATCAATAAGACCAATAACCTTTGCCATCCTTTCCTCGAAAGATTCTACAAATTTCCTTGTTTTAACTCTATCGCTGTTTCTGAAAACAACACTTATAACATACGAATCATTCCTCTCAAAGTTCGGTCTGACCGTTATATCAAACCAATTTTCTGAATTTACTCTTAAATCAGCGCCGCCAAATCTAAGTCCAAAAGGCCAAATTTTCTCGTCCATTATCTTTTCAAGGTCATCGAAGATTGAAAATCTAAGGGCTTTTGCAATCGTTTTGTAAGCTTGCTTTTTTGTTGGAAATTCATATGTCGCAACAAAACTATAAAATCGTGCAATGTCATTAACATCAACATCATGATCTTCTTTTAAGATATTAGCAATTTCATCGAAACAGGTTAGGGCAGATTTGATAGAAATATCTACGATTGTCAAAAACTGTGCGCTCGTATCAACCTGTATGACGGTTTTTCCTTTGCGAGCTATTTCGCCTGTACCCGTCATCCTTCCCGGGGGGCGTGGAAATGGAAGCGCAGGGCTGATTTCGTAACCTTTTTTTTCTAAACTCTCAACTATTTCTTCAAAAGTCAGCGGATACAGAATCGTATTGAAGCCTATGCCATAAGTGACTGACAGAGGTTTATATCTCATTTTTCCCCCTCTTCATTTATATATACTCTTTCGATTGCTTATATTTTAATATGGCGTGTGGTAAGTACCGACCACCACCGCTAAATTGTTCTTTGAGGGCCTTCCGCGCGCGCTCTATCGATGGCGTCATCTAATCTTACAATTCCCCTTCTTTTTTCTGT
Organism: Candidatus Bathyarchaeota archaeon; assembly: GCA_029879735.1. GTDB lineage: Archaea > Thermoproteota > Bathyarchaeia > Bathyarchaeales > Bathycorpusculaceae > JAOUPS01. Next base: position 72,198 of record JAOUPS010000001.1, read on the forward strand.
TTTCTTGTAATATCAAGCCACATAGAACTATCTTCTATAATAGAAATCCATATTTTATGGTTAAATCTGGTGATTTATGATATTGTAACGTATTACCGGACTGTCGCGCACGCACACAAAGGAGCCGAAGACATCTGGATTCTTTCTATGGGGTTCATGGAAGTTTAAAAGCGAACCACGTATGGGCTATAGGTGATTAATGTCACGTAGGCATAGACGTTAATCATGTAATGTGTTCTCGTTCAACACTTTCGAGGCAACGTTTATATATCATAGTTGATATCAAATGCGATATCACTGGTGATAACATGTTTGCTCTTCCGCCACCACCCCCATTCCGGCATTGGATGAGACATACTGCAAGTGTTCCAAAGGGATTTCTAAGATACTATGTGCTTAAACTCTTGAAAGAGAAGCCCATGTCTGGATCTGAGATCATCGTTGAAATTGAAAGGGAAACGGATGGACGATGGAAACCAAGTCCAGGCTCAATCTATCCCCTTCTGGCATGGCTTCACGACAAGGACTACATAAAAGAGCTACCGAAGGAGGAGGGCGGGATAAAACGTTACATGCTTACGGAGCAAGGTAAAAAATTCTTTGAAGAACAGGTGAAACTCAAAGAAAAACTGCAGAAAAAGTTAGAGTTCTTAGCACCTCCATTCTTCGGCGGATTCTGGCTTAGCGCTCATCCTGAGAGACTGCGTGAACTTCGAGAACCTGTTAGACGATTTGCTAGAGCAATTTTCAGTCTTAGAACAGCTTTTCAGGAGAATTTTACAGAGCAAGCCTTAAAAGAGGTTAAGGAATTGTTGAACAGCACCACTGAAAAAATTGAGGAAATAAGTAAAAGAATTAAAAGAGGATGATAAGTGTGACGACACCTGTTGTTGAAAGAACGAACGTTAAGAAAACTTACATGCTTGGAAAGGTTCCAGTAAACGCTTTACAAGGCGTAAATTTGAAAGTTGAAAAGGGCGATTTCGTTGCGATCTCTGGTCCATCTGGCAGCGGTAAGTCCACGCTTCTAAACATGATTGGCGCATTAGACAAGCCGACAGAAGGAAAAGTCTTCATAGAAGGTGTTAACGTTTCCACGTTAAATGACAATGGACTGGCGGATTTAAGGCGGAGGATAGGATTTGTATTTCAATTCTTCAACCTTATTCCACGGCTCACTGCGAGAGGAAATGTTGAATTAACAATGTCTATAACCGGTTTAGGCAGAGATGAAAGAAGAAAACGCGCTGAAGGGCTTCTGGAAACAGTAGGCTTGAAGGAAAGAGTGAATCATAAGCCAGCTGAACTCAGCGGCGGTGAACGTCAACGTGTGGCAATTGCCAGAGCCTTAGCAAACAATCCAAAATTTCTCCTAATGGATGAACCCACAGGAAACATAGACTCAAAAACTGCAAAAGAAATAATAGAGCTGGTCATGCGGTTAAATGAGGAGAAAGGCGCAACCATAATAATTGTTACACACGACCAGCAAATAGCATCACAAGCGAAGAGAACGGTGCAGATGCTTGACGGCTTGATAGTCTAGGAAAAGGTGAACTGATATGAAAGTAAGCGACGTTTTATCCTATGCCTTCGGCGCAATACGACTGAGGAAACTTCGTGCAGGCTTAACAACTTTAGGCGTAGTTATTGGAATTGCAGCTATCGTTGCCTTGCTTTCAATTAGCCAAGGCCTCCAAGATACTATAACTGAGCAGCTTCAAACAGGATTCGCAACTGACACGTTAATTGTTTCTGCTGGGGGAGGCTTCGGTATGGGTCCTGGCGCAATGACCGCAACTGAATCTGATTTCAAACTGTTAATTAATTATACACAAATAATCAATGAACTAGAAAATGTTAGAGTGGCAGTGGCGATAATTCAAAAGGCAAGCTATGTTAAATTCGGTGAAAGAGAATTTATACTCACCATAGTAGGTGTGAATTTCACCAAATATACAAACATTTACAGCAGCACCTTTGTAGCTGAAACTGGAGAAATACCCCTAGATCCGGAAAACGAGACGGTTGTAGTTGGAAAAAGGGTTAGTGACCCTTGGAAGAATGGAACATCATTCTGTGACGTAGACGACACCGTTGAGATCATTTGGACTAACGCAAGCAGACTCCCGCCGAAAAATGAAACTTATGTTGGCCATGTTGCGGCTGTTCTTAAGGAGATTGGAGGCTTCAGCCTCACCGGACCTTCGGACTTTAGTGTTTACATTCCAATTTCGCAAGCTCAAAGTTTCTTTGGAACTGATGAATGTGATATGATAATTGTGCAGTTAGAAAATGATGATGAGGCAACGATTGAGAGTGTTTCTGAAGCCATAGACGAGGCTTTTAGCGGCCAAGTTTCAGTGACTTCTTCAACTGCTGTGCTTGACATCATTTCAAGCGTTTTCTCGACCGTAGAAATTTTCTTAGCTGGGATTGCCGCAATCTCACTTTTGGTGGCTGGCATAGGCATAATGAACATTATGATTGTTTCTTTGATGGAGCGTACGAGAGAGATAGGTATACTGAAAGCTTTGGGCATGAAAAGTCGAACGGTGCTTTTGATTTTCCTAAGCGAAGCGGTGATAGTTGGTTTGATGGGTGCAGCATTTGGCATAGCTTCAGGTTGGGGTTTAGCAAACGTAGTTGCAAGAGTCTTTAGTGGAGGCGGAGGGTTTATGGGAGCAGGAAATCACGCGGCAGCCGCAGGTAGAATGACCATAACTCCTGTCTTAACTCCAACGGTGTTCCTAGGTGCCCTAGCTTTCGGCTTAATAGTCAGCGTAATCTTTGCACTTTATCCAGCTTGGCGAGCTTCAAAACTCAAACCAGTAGAAGCTTTAAGATACGAGTGAAAACTACCGTTTTTCCTGTTTTTCTTTCCAAAAGGAGATGAACCATGGTGCGCTTAGAACTAAGCCTATTGGAATTACGATTTCTGCTGTCATGAGCATTTTCCTGCTTGGCGCAACTAGGTTGATCATTGATATCTGGCTTCTGTACGTAACCGTCGCGTTGCCATAATTAGCGAAGACTAGTACTGCTTGTTCAACCATTGTTGGTATGTATTCAAATTCAACTTCTCCTGTAATGTTTCTGAGGTAAGAGATTATGTCAGAGTGGTTTCCGAAGAAAGCTTCCAGCATACTTGTTTTCCACATTCGAGAATAGTCTCCTGCTGGAGTGTTGTTGTAAAGCCAGTTTGATATATAGCTATAATTTGATTGTACCAAGTAAATCGTTAACTCGTCGCTGGAATTCACTGCCACACGTATGCCTCGTTGTGGATTAAGCATAAATGAAGGCCCAGAAAAGAAAAAACGTGAAGGCTGAAGCGTTGAACCGTATGCGGAATAAGTTTGTTCTCGTGCGGGTATAAGTGAGATGAGCAGTAGGGCTAAGCCCACAGACATTAAAACTGTTCCAATTCTTCCAACCAGCACGGTCCATCGGCTCATAGGCTAAGCCTCCTGCAGAAGTATACATAACTAATCGAGAACATGACTGCCACCAGTGCAAACGCACCTCCCACATACCATAACACTTCATTGAAGCTCGGAGTCCAAGAACCAGCTAAACCAGTTGAAAAATAATGTTGCTGAAGCGCGAGAGCTGGATTAATTACAGCGATTATTTGAATAGGCCAAGCTGAACCAGTGACAAATGCGATTACGGTTAGTATTCCGTTGACAACTCCTATAGCGAAGTATAGGATTATTCCGAAAACTAATGCTAAACCGCCTCTTTTAACTTTCAGAGTCATCAGTAGTAAGACTGCTGCTAAGAAGAGTGAATAACCGATGTTTGCCGAATAAGTTAGAAGCACTGTGCCAATGTAATTGGAGATTATGTCTGGTGCAAGTAGGTAGAGTGCTGAGATTTGTATTCCAAGAAATATCAAGAGAGCTACAACTATTGCTGAAAGAAGCTTAGCTGTAAGTATAGAACGCCTTTTAAGCGGATAAGAGAAGAATGTTTGGATCGTTCCTTTTTCCAGATCATTTCCAAGTCCATAAGCTATATTTTTGAAAATCAAAATTATAAAGATAAATATCGGAAATCCCATTAACGACGTTACCATCGTATAAGCTACTTGCTCATTCGTGACACCTCCATACGTCTGAAAACTCACGAATATGAATGTTCCCAACGTGTATAGAAATGTGAAGAGTTCGAGGATTGGAAAACGGTAATCTTCTTGTAATGTTGAAGCAAAAATTTCTAGGAATGGTTTACCCTTATGCTCAGTTTTCTCCATGGTTTACACCTTCTTGTTTTCGTTTGTAACAACAAGTCTGTACAGTTCCTCTAGTGATGCGCTTCCAGTTTCTATTCCAAGAATCTTAGTTTTAGCTTTTTTAGCAAGTTTGGCAGCATCCTCATAGAGATTTTCTTCCTCACCTTTCGCAGTGCGAACAGAGATTCCGCGTGCATCAGTTTTAATGTTTTCAATGTAAGAGAGTTTTTCAAGTTCAGCAGCCAACTTTTCAGGTTTTTCCACATTGATTCTTATTATTTCCGTAGCGTATTTTTCATAGAGTTCTGAAAGCTTTCCGGCAGCGTAAACCTTGCCCCGATTAATTATCGCAACAGAATCGCACACTCTGCTTAGTTCAGGAAGAATATGGGATGAAAGAAGAAACGTGGTTTTCTCTTTTTTGTTTATATTCACCACCAAGTCCAGCAGCAAGCTTCTTCCTTCCGGGTCAAGATTTGCAGTCATTTCGTCCGCCACAATTAGCTTGGGCTCATGAATTATCGCGTGAGCAATAGCAAATCTCTGAAGCATACCAGCGGATAAGGCTTTGATCTGCCTATCATAAGCATCTTCTAAGCCGACTAGACCTAAAACTTCATGTGCTCTTGCTTCGGGTATGCCGAAAATTCTGCAAACTCTTCTAATATAATCCAGCACCTTCTGATAAGATGGAAAATAAGCTTTTTCATGGACGACACCTACTAATTCTCTTAAATAAGGGTTGTCCCATGGTTCTTGACCGAAAACCTCAACGTGACCCCTGTCAGGTTTCAGTAAACCCAAAACAATTTTAATGGTGGTTGTTTTTCCTGCACCGTTGGGGCCAATTAAACCAGTGATGGCGCCCTCTTCGACATTGAGGTATAAACCGTCAACCGCAACCACCCTACCGTATTTCTTCACCAAGTCCTCGGCAACGATCAAGCTCATTATCTCTCAACCAATCTTCTTGCTTACTATAAAAGCGATATAAAAAAGCTTCTGAAAACAAAATCCGCTAAAATGCTCCCTCGCATGTGCCTGAACAAATTTAAACAAAACCTGTACATATCATATCAAAAGGTGCAACGCTGTTGAATCGACTGTATCCAGAACGGCCACTCGTAGGAATAGGCGCGGTCATAATCTGCAATGATAAAATTTTGCTTGAAAAAAGAAAGGGTGAGCCCGGAAGAGGCAAATGGACTATTCCTGGCGGCTTAGTGGAATTAGGCGAGGATACTGAGCAGACGGTGATAAGGGAAGTTAGGGAAGAAACCAACCTTAGAGTTGAAAAGCCCGAACTCGTTGATGTTGTCGACAGCAAAACTGTGGATGAGAATGGCAAGATAAAGTATCATTTTGTGATAGTTGACTATTTTGTGAAACTTAAAGGTGGGACGCTTAGGGCCGCGGATGACGCGGCAGAATTAAGATGGGTTCCATTTGACGAAGTGGAAAACTACGATTTAACAAAAAGTTTTAGAGAGTTCTTCCAGAGAAATAGGCAGGAACTAGAAAGGTTTAACTCATGTCCTTGAAGAATAACCTTGTTTCTCCCATGGTTTTAACGTCTAAAGCTTTGACTTTGGCAACCATTGGAAAGTCTTTCACGATTTTTCCGAGCGCCAAACAGTAGTGTGGTGGCAAATCTCTAGCAATAGATCTGACTGTCTCTGCGTCTACCCTAGAGGCCCGCGAAATAACTTCTAAATCCTGTTCGTTTGTGAAGTTGAAGAGGAATATGTTGTCCGCTTGGCGGTATATGTTTTGGCGGATTGTGTCTGGCTGGTTGGTTATGAACGTTGTGAATATTCCGAAATGTCTCATTCTTGTTACAATGTCATCCCAATAGGTTTCACGCAGGTAAAGATGCGCTTCCTCGGCAAAGAGAAAGATAGCCTTAAGTTTCCAGCTTGTTAGCAGGTCAACAAGTTTTCCAAGCAGGTATTCAACAACTATCTGACGGTCGATAGAGGAAGTGTTTCGCAAGTTTATTATGATGGCGCCGCCTTCGTTTTTAGCCCTGAATAGGCCTTCTTCCAGAAGAATGGCTTCGGCAACATTGTCTGTGAAAAAGCCGGAGTTGACTAAAGCATGATAGCGCGAGAAAAGGGCGTCGCGGACATGGTGGTTGCAACGGCAGTTGCGTATGGCTTCGCCTAGTTCATGTAAGGTAAGGTTGTCTCTTTCTTTTAAGGATCGCCATATACGCCTAAACTCGCGAGCGGATGTTCCGGGCAGATGGAGTGCGTGGATGAGGATGTTCAGTAAAACACGTAGGTGAAGCTGTTTTAGGGCAGCCTTGAAGTTTTGAGAAGGAGTCAGAACATGAATCTTGTTGTAGTAAGCGTTTCTTTTTCCGTCAGATGTCATACCTAGGCTTATGTATTCCCCGTTTAAATCGAAAACAACCACGGTAGCCCCATACCGTACTAGGTTGAGCATCAAAAGTTTGGATAGATGAGATTTACCGGTTTCTTTCTTCCCAGTTATTATGTTTAGTCTCCCATCCAAGGATGAAGCATCTATGGTGAGAAGCATAGAATCCTTCGTGCCGCCTAAAACTATTGGAAGTTTCCCATCAATTTTTGCGAGTTTGAGCAGGGTGGGGATTTGTAACTTCTTTATTGTTGATTGGGAGCGGGAGGGAAGCCATGAACTGGTTGGGCTTAAGCTTTCGTTTTCTGCTGTTGCGCGGATCTTGCATGTGAGGAGCCTTGCATCCTGAATATATGTGATGTGGGGTGCAATTTCTAAGGGATCGAAGTCTTCGCCCTGCATGAGTTCTCCGCCGTCTGGAAGGCTGCGGAGTAATTCTTCCAAGATTCCTGGGATGTTTGCGAATTGCACGTCAATTACTTGTACGATTAATGCCTTTCCAGGGTCGCCATCTTCAATGAGTAGGTAGTCGCCTTTCTCTACGGTTTCATTTGGGAAACTTAGAATCTGGATGATGTTGCCCTCTTTCTTGTAGAGCTTCATGAACGGCTTTCACCTTTACCGAAGGGTCCAAACAAAAGCCTGTGCATATCTGGTCTATTGATGATTTTGAGATTGTACTTGTGTGCGATGAAGTGTTGAATGGCTATGACCTCGTTCGCTGTGAAAGTGCAGAAGATATGAGCTAAACGTAGAGTTTCAGGGTAGCTTTGTGAAAATAGGTCGTTTCCTAAAAGCTTCTCAACGGGTTCTATTTTCCGATCGAGGGAGACTTCCTTGTCGATGTCGAGTCTAAAGGCATAGTTTCCCTTGGTCAGTCTAGCTACGTAAACATCACCCAGCAATACAATTGGAGGCTTAGGCTTCAAACCAGCTATCTCAAACAGATAAGGCGGCTTATATCCAAGCAGCACATCCGTCACGAGATACCCGTTAAACCTTAGACTTGTCATTTTTGAGAAAGCCAAAACAACGTTGCCTTTTTTCCTCGCATTGTCCAAGATTTCCTTCATGCGTTGTGTTGGGGTGCCAGCAATTCCAGACGTTAAGGAGCCGTCAAAAAGAATTAGACCATTAGTTACCGTCCTTGAAAGCATTACTTGCAGCCACCTTTCGAGAAGGCTTGCTATCCGCATCGGCATCTGAAAAAGGCTGGGTGAGCTCTGGCGGTTGTGCTCGTGCGGAGAGTTGAAGTATGCCCTTTGCAATGCGTTGTATACCTCTTTTTTGTTTTCCTCTGTTATGTGGAAGATGAATGGTCCAAGCCTTAGGTATCTGTAGTTTCTTTTCTGTTTCCAGACGCTTGCTCCTCTAACTGCTATTACTATGCCTTTGCTTGTTTCACCGATTTTTATGCTGGAGGTGTCGACAGCTGCAACAACTGTTTCTTCTGGTCTTGGCTTTAGTGATATGGGTTGCAGTTCAATTCGCGTGGTTGGTATTTGCTCTTCCAAGTTATTGTCTTGTTGAAAAATTTGTTGATTTAGTTGAGAGGATTGGTTTTGCACGTGCTTGAGTGAGTGTATGCTTAGCTCTATTAAGCGTTGGGGTAATGATGCGTCTATGGTGGGTTGTGGAAAATTATATTTGGGTGTTGTTGTAATAGTTAGTTGTTCAATCAACATGATTCACCAATAACCAGTTGTTGGGGTGGGAAATATTTAAATGTTGTGCATGTACAAGATGTACAATTCAATAAACAATAGGTGAAAAGTTGACAGAAAAAGAGGCAAAACCACCGATACGCGTGAAGATGAAGATAGGAGAAATAGAGTTCGAAATAGAGTGCCAAGAAGAACAACTCCAAGCAACAGTTGACAAAATTCTCTCGACAGTAACTGAAAGACTGAAGGGGACATCATTCTTAACTGAAAGAGCCGCGCCACCACCAAGAGCAGAAACATGTAAAGGCTTAATCCAAAAACTTTGGGAAGAGAGATGGTTCGCAACATCTAGAAACCTAGGCGAAGTACACAGTGAAATGGCAAGGCGAGGTTTTCACTACGACCGTACAGCAGTAGCCCACGCACTAATCGACCTAGTCAAAGACGGAATACTAACAAGAGAAGGAAAACCGAGAAGGTATCAATACGCCCAGAAAAGGCCGCCGTAACCCGTTGAGTTTTAACGTTTTTTCTTCAGACTTTCAGAATTCTAGCGCGCGCCGACTTTATCCCTTAACTAACCGTCTGCCCGCCTTTTCCAACATCTCAAGCTTATGGTCTTTCGAGAATCGAGTTACTGGAACCAGGTCGAAGATGTTGAATCCGAGCCTTCTGAGATAGTCTTCGAGATTGTAGAGGGCACGGACTACACCTCGGCCGCTTCCACCAGCCGAGGCTATTCCGATGGCCTTCTTACCCATAAAAGTCTTAAAATCTCTACCAGTTTCACATCGGCGGAGACGGTCTAGAAAGACCTTAGCGGACTCGCTGAGGTCATGCCAGTATACCGGGGTAGCGAAGATTAGAGCATCTGATTTGGCAATCTTTTTCGTCAAATTCTGGAAATCGTCTTCGAGGATGCATGCTCCTTTCTTCCTGCATTCTCCCCATCCGTCTTCACAAGCGATACATGGCTTTATGTCTAGCCTGTTTAGGTGAACGAGCTCAGTTTCCCCACCTTCAGCCTCAACACCTTTAAGGACAGCTTGAGCAAGACTAGAAGTCAACCCATCTAAATTGGGACTTGACTGAATAGCAATAGCCTTCATACTAGCGACCGGAAGCTAAGAGATGAAAGGCAATAAAAAACGTTGCGCCATTTAAAGAACTACTTAATTATGGTAGCATAAATCGCGCGCTAAAAGTGTAAACTTTATAAACACATTTTGTGCTACCTTCGAATTAAAATAGCTTTTAGGAGTTAAAGAAACGTGGGTGAAGGAAGCTGGAGTCCTCCCAAATGGATTTTTAGAGACAGACGACCTCCGAAAGATGACAACTATTTTGCAAATATGACTAGAGTTGTCTTTCTGGCAGGTTTAAGTTGGAAATTGATTGAGAAAAAGTGGCCTAACTTCAAGAAAGCTTTCAAGAACTTTTCCATACCTGATGTTGCTAGGTTCGACGAGAAGGACTTGGAGCGACTTGTTAGAGATGCGGGCATAGTGAGGAATCGAGCAAAGATAATTGCAACAATCAATAATGCAAAGCAATTTCAGGAGATCAGAAAAGAATACGGATCTTTTCAGTATTATCTAGACAACCTTGATAAATCTAACAATTATGCTTTAGTAATCAAGGAACTCGGCAAAAAATTCAATCGAATAGGGCCTTCTTCAGCACGCATCTTCCTCTACAGCGTCGGAGAAAACGTAAAGCGCCCAATGGAATAACTAGAAAACCTCACGCGCAAGTTTAGTCAAAGCCTCCAATTAGCGCCCGCGGAAAATCCGACTTCATACACCTTTTTGAGCGGTAAACGAACCGCTTCTGAAAAGAAAACCAGCCTAGCTGCCAATCTTTAACTTAATCCTCGGAAGAAAATCCTTCTGTATCTGAATGACCCCAAAAGTTGTAATTCTATATTCTCCATCAGCGGTTTTTGTTACCAATTCGCTTTTGGCGAGTTCGCCTAGGCGTGTGCTCGTGATTTTTGCAGTTTTTCCAAGTTTGGCTTGGAGTTCTTCCCTTGAAACAGCATCGCTCTCCACTGTGCCTAATTTATAGCCTACGTAACCTGCTAAAAGCTGCAAAGCCAAAGTCTCGTTGTCCGTCAGCTTATCCCTTGAAACAAGCAGGTGGGGGCCTTCCTCTGTAAAAGCAATGATGTTTTCACATTCTTTGATGAGTTCTTGCAAATCCACTGTTAAGACTAGTTTCTTTGAAATCTCAAAGGCTGGAATGAATTCGCTGAAAAACTTGTTTACGCTTATCCAAACGTCATTGACGCAGCCAGAAAAGGTTTCCTCAAAATCTTTGTACTTGATTTGAACTGTGATCTCGTCCTCTCCACCGGTCAACTCATTTTACCTCGAAGCCTAGCTAAAACCTCTTCTTCGACCCACCTTTCGCCCTGTACAGTCAACGTGAACTCCGGCCTGTTCGGGTCTGGCTTGAAAACTCTCCCTCTCTTAGTCATCTCGTTCAGGCGGGCTGGAACCATGGATTTTATCCCGCTGGATTCCAAAAGCTTCGTTATCTGAGCCGCGGTGTTCTTCTTCCCTTCAGAAGCGTACAGGATCAAGCCTATGGCTTCGTAATGCGTGAGCTTCTCGCGAGTCATTATGACAGGTCCTTCCGTGGTGAATTCA
>JAOUPS010000099.1 GCA_029879735.1 Candidatus Bathyarchaeota archaeon
GGGAAAAAAGCAATCTACCCAACAGATATAGGTTGTTATGCTTTAGGAGCTGCTCCGCCGTTAAATATCGGCGACATAATGATATGCATGGGTGCGAGTATAGGCACTGCTCAAGGAATAAGCAAGGCAACAGGAGAAGACACCATCGCAGTAATTGGAGACTCAACATTTTTCCACGCAGCAATTCCAGGCCTCATAAACACTGTGTACAATAACCACAAAGTGGTTCTAGCTGTTTTAGACAACCTTACAACAGCGATGACCGGCCATCAGCCACACCCTGGAACTGGTGTAACTGGCATGCGGAGTCTATCAGAGAGAATACTCATTGAAAAGGTTGCAAAAGGATGCGGAGTGAAATACGTCAAAGTTGTTGATCCCTTCAATATCAACGAAGCAACAGCAATTCTGAAAGAAGCCTTACAGCACCCTGAGCCTTCAGTGATAGTTTTTAGAGCGCCATGTGCTTTGACGGTAGTTAGGGATAAAAGGCGTAGAGGCATAAAGGTTGTTCCGTGTAAGATTACTGATAAATGCACCAACTGCATGGCTTGTATTAAGTTGTTGGGTTGTCCAGCTTTAATTGTTGAAGAGGGAAATGTTAGCATCAGCGAAGCTCTCTGTGTAGCATGCGGACTATGTGCTTCAGTCTGTCCTTACGATGCTATAAAATGTGGGGAAAAAGATTAAGGAAGGGTGTGAGATGGGAGAATTCAATATTGTTCTGGCTGGCGTCGGAGGACAAGGCATACTTTTGTCAGCCGAGATTTTAGGAACAGCCGCCCTCAAAGATGGATTAAACGTTCGAGTGAGCGAAATCCATGGAATGGCTCAACGAGGTGGAGCCGTAACTTCCAACGTGAGAATCGGAGAAAAGGTTTTGGCACCAACGACTCTAGAAGGAACAGCAGATGTGCTCTTAGGATTTGAACCACTAGAAACCTTAAGGAATCTGAAATTCGCTTCAGAAAAAACTCTTGTTTTGATGAATAATGAGGCTGTTCCTCCACCGGGAATGACGACCAAAATGATGAACTACCCAAGCTTGGAGGAAATAACTGAAAAAATTCATGCTTTTACAAAAAACGTTGTCGTCATGGAAGCAGCAAAATTAGCTGAGAAAGTAGGAAGCATTCTAACTAGGAACATTGTTTTGATAGGTGGTTTAGCAGCCACTGGAAAAGTGCCCGTCCAAATTGAGAACTTAAAAGAAGCTATACGCGAGCTTGTTCCAGCGAAGTATACGGAGATGAACATGAAGGCGTTTGAGCTTGGCTACGATTACGTTCAAAGGAACGCTAAACTTGGGACTTTTTAGCCGTTGAATTTTTCTTTTCGTTGTCTAGAATTGCCTTCAGCAAGCTCCTGAATAGCTTCATCCCGGAAACATTGACTATCGGAATCTGAAGACTCTTGTCAACCTCAAATATTCTTTCATACTTCGGAAGCTCTGCATAGCAAACATGACTTATTGGAAACTCCTTGTTTTTGATTTCGTGTTCAAAGGACTTATCATAAACTTCCAAGCATAACAGGTAGCCGTTCAGCCAGTAAAGCCTGTTCACTCCATAGGTTGCAGCACACCACGCAATGTCCTTAACCGACCGTTTATCCAAGCCTAAGACGCTAATTTTCCGAGTTGGAACGATTTCCACGTCCAAGCCTTTTCACCCTTTGAAATGAGTGGTTAACACCTCTTTAACCTTATGGCTTATCTTCGGGCCAAGCCCATGCACAGCTTTAGGCCAGCTATCAACGTTTACTAGGGCGTTCAACGGAGTCTGATAGGACTTGAGAATTGCCGTGGCTTTTTCCCGTCCAATGTTGGGCAAGCTGGCTACAAGGAATATTTGGGCGTCTGATGTGGTTTCAACTTTCTTAATTGGATGAATTATCGGAGCCCTTTTTTCCACTATTTGCTCTTGACGTGCAGCTACGTAAAGAAAATCAACGGTTTCCTTGTACGATGTTGTGTTTATCATAGCTATCCCGTTTTTCGCCAAGTTGAACATCGCTCCCCAAACGGAGGCTGGCTGAATTCTGCTGAACTTGTAGATTATTGGCAGATAGCCTTCTAAAAGAATCAACGATTTGGGATAGGCCTCTTTCAGCCTAAACAGCTGTTCAAAGAGGTGGCGATGCGTAAGTGTGTAAACAAAGTCCCGGACAGTTTTCCTCTCCACAGCACACACATCAGACAATACGTAATCACCCTTCTGTAAAGCTTCAATTTTAACGTTGACGCCGCATTCCCGCAGTCCCTTAACAATTTTTGCGGCTGTGTTTGCTTCACGACTGTCAACAACAATTGTTGGTTCCTTCTCATTGCCTTTCTTTTCCTTCAAATATGGAACTAAGGTTTCAGTCCCAGACATATCCTCAACTCTCTAACTGCTTTAGTTATAGCCATGAAAACTATTTGCTTCTTGTTGATAAAACTTGAGCATGATATACGCTGGGTTTTTGAAGAAATGTTAGTATAAACACAAAAAAGGTGGAGAGAAACTATGGTCCCTTTTTCGTTATTTCCTTTACGACACCGGCGGCTACGGTTGTGCCCATGTCTCTGACTGCGAATCTTCCAAGCTCCGGAAACTCCGTGTAGGCTTCAATAGCCACTGGATGCAAAGGTTCCATCCTCACTATGGCGCTGTCTCCGGTTTTCAGGAAGCTTGGCTTCTCCTCTACGACTTGTCCTGAACGTGGATCAATTTTCTTCAGAAGTTCAGTGAATCTGCATGCAACTTGTCCCGTATGGCAGTGAAGCACCGGCGTGTATCCTGCTGCTATTGCTGTTGGGTGATAGATGACGATTATTTGTCCTATGAACTCCTTGGCAACTGTTGGTGGGTTTGCAACGTGTCCGCAGACGTCTCCGCGGTGCACATCCGCCCTTGCTATGCCCCTAACGTTGAATCCTATGTTGTCGCCTGGTTCAGCCTTTGGGATTCTTGAGTGGTGCATCTCTAAAGACTTCACTTCGCACTTCTTGTTGGCTGGCATGAATATGACTTCGTCACCTTCTTTAAGCACTCCCGTTTCAACCCTGCCCACTGGAACCGTGCCCACACCAGTGATGCTGTAAACGTCTTGAATTGGGATGCGTAGGGGCTTCTCCAAAGGCTTAGGAGGTACTTCAAACGTGTCTAAAGCATCAATTAACGTGGGGCCTTTATACCAAGGCATTTTTTCGCTTTTCTTCACCAAGTTGTCGCCTGTCCATCCGGAGGTGGGCACGAAGTGGACTCTTTCAACTTTGAAGCCCACCATCTTAAGCATCCTTCCAACTTCATTCTTGACCTCGTTATATCTTTCTTCGCTCCAGTTAACTGTTGCATCATCCATTTTGTTGACGGCTACAGCTAGCTGGCCAACCCCTAGAGTGAAAGCCAAGAAGGCGTGCTCTCTTGTCTGGCCGCCTGCACCAATGCCCGCCTCGAATTCCCCTCTTTTGGCTGAAACAAAAAGTATGGCGCCGTCTGCTTGGCTTGCTCCTGTAATCATGTTTTTAACGAAGTCTCTGTGTCCTGGTGCGTCTATAATTGTGAAGTAGTATTTCTTCGTTTCAAATTTCAGGAATCGGAGGTCAATTGTTAAGCCTCTTTCTCGCTCCTCCTTGAGGTTGTCGAGAACCCATGCGAACTTGAAGGTTTCCTTGCCTAGCTTTCTCGCTTCTTCCTCGAAAGCCTTTATTGTTCTGTCCTCAATGGCTCCTGCTAAGTATAGCATGTGACCTGTTGTTGTTGATTTCCCATGGTCTACATGCCCCATGATTACCAAGTTTAGATGGGGTCTTTCAGATTTGCTCATTATTTTTCCTCCTTATTCCGTTTTCAAATTACCTCTACTTTTAATGAATTCGTTTACACAACTGTTCATTCAGTTATTTTAAGTTTATGATGAACTGAACGCAAACTTTCGGAAATATATTAAAGCTTATTTTCGGAATTATTGTTGGACGCGTTCAGACGATGCCAACCAACCTGCGTGCTGAAGCAAAACATAAGTGGGCTGAGGTTTCAGCAGCAAAAAACCCAAGACAAAAACTTCAACTCCTACAAGAGTTTTTGAGCCTTGTCCCGAAGCATAAAGGTACAGCAAAGCTTTGTGTCCAAGTTAAGAAGCAGATGGCCACGTTACGGAGAGAAATCGAAGAAAAAAAGCGTAGAAGAGCTGGTAAGGGTGGACCAAAATTCTTCATAGAGAAGGAAGGAGCAGCCCAGGTTGCGCTCATCGGCTTGACGAATGCTGGAAAAAGCAGCTTACTCGCAGCCACCACAAATGCAAAGGTTAAGGTTTCACATAACGCCTACACTACAAAGGAGCCTGTGCCAGGCATGCTTGCCTATGAGGATATTCAGTTTCAGATTGTGGAGGCCCCAGCGTTAATGAAGGGTTCGGTCAATGGCAGAGCATGGGGACCTCAGACCCTGGCTTTAGCCCGGAACGCTGACTGTTTAATCTTGATGGTGGATTTAACGCATGATTCTGTTGGGCAAGTGTCCTTAATTTTGAATGAGATGGAAAAAGCCCGAATACTTGTCAGTAAACCCAAGGCGCGTGTTGAAGTTGAGAGGAAGCTTGTAGGGGCTGGCTTAAGAATAATCTTGATCGGAAGGCTTGTTGACTGCACTTTTCGAGATCTTGAAGAGCTTCTAAAGAGTTACCGCATTATGGATGCCGTTGTTAAGATTTATGGAGAAGCCACGCTTGACGAGGTTGAAGACGCGATTTTTGAAAGCACCGTGTATAAGCCAGCGGTTATAGTTGCAAACAAGATGGATTTGGAAGGTTCTGAAACAAACCTTAAACTGTTGCAGACCCATGTTAACAGCCAATTACCCATCATCACGGTTTCATGTAAAACGCGGCATGGTCTAGACAGACTTGGCGAAGCCTTATTCAAGGTATTAAATGTGATACGCGTCTACACTAAGGAACCATGTGAGAGAGAGTTTTCTGAAAGGCCATTCATCCTGAAAAAGGGTGCAACAGTCTATGACCTAGCTAGAAGCATCCACAGCGATTTCAGTGAAAAATTCTCCTTTGCAAAGGTTTGGTCTAAACGCCTTGTTTTCAGTCCGCAAAAAGTTGGTTTCACATTTGTCCTTGAAGATGGGGATGTTGCTGAGATTCACATGAGGTGATTTATAAGAGAAAACTCTCGCGCATAAGTTTATAAAGCAACACATCAACTGAGTAGACATGCAAGAATTGGATTTCCGAAAGAAAACTAGTTCTGCCTTAACGAAAAGGAGGTGTAGTCTACATGTCATACAGGAGAGAACCCAGAGAGATGCACAAGGCAGTCTGCGCTGATTGCGGCAAGGAATGTGAGGTCCCATTCAAGCCTGATCCAAGCAGACCAGTCTACTGCAGGGAATGCTGGGAGAAGAGAAGAGGCCCATCACGTAGAAGATACTGATATTAAGTCCCCACAACTAAACTATTCAGCGTATCCAAATTATTTTTCTAAGTACACTTTTTCATTCTATTTTTTTGGTCTTTCTTCGGTAACCGTGCTTTGTAGGATCATAAAAAAGCACGCTCTACACTGGAGGACTGAACAAAAACCGAACCAACAAGTTTCTATTAACTTTAAAATATTTATTAATAAAATTTTTGTGACGGATGTATTTGGTGGTTTCGTTGTTAGCTATTTATTTGCGCGCGTTGATTCATCGTGTAAGTTTAACAGTCGTTGTTTCTTGCTGTGGCTGAACGATTTAATTTCTCGTTCTCTCTTCATAGCCTCGCTACGGCTGCCGAACTTCTCCACGTACACTGTCTTCTCAGGTTCATGCATCCGCGTATATCTGGCACCTTGACGCTTTTTATGCTGTTCAACCCGACGTTTTATGTCCTTGGCGAATCCAGTGTAATAGCTACCATCCTTACAAAGAAGGATGTAAACATAGTAAGGCATCCACTATCAACTCACAGCAAATAAACACACCTGACAATCCCTTTTAAAGAAAACTATTAGCGCGCGCTACATGAAAATAAGATAACTGTTATAAACGAATTGACATAACCACTTCTTATGCCAAACAAAGTTCATTGTGCCCATATCCTTGTGAAGACGGAGAAAGAGGCAAATGTGATTCTGGAACAGTTGAAGAAAGGAGAAAAGTTCGCAAACATTGCTAAGGAAGTTTCGCTCTGTCCCTCGGGAAAACGCGGCGGAGACCTCGGAACTTTCAACAGAGGAAAGATGGTGAAGGAATTCGAGAAAGCCGCTTTCGCCCTTCAGAAAGGACAAATTTCGCCCATTGTAAAAACGAAGTTTGGATACCACATAATAAAGAGGCTTGAATAGCCTAAATTCTCCTTCAGCGAGGAAGAAGGAGTAATAGTGGACGACCTTTGCCCCGTAAAAAAACACGTTTTCAAACAGCGAACTAAAACAGAAGGGCAGAAAGCTCATCGAGCTCTTAAAAAGAATTGACAACGAAAGCGGAATCTGCCAGTTTAACACTTTCTAGGTCTCAAAAAGCTCATGCTGTTTCATCGCATTTATAAGGAAGCTTGCGTGTTATGGGGCAGTAGCGTTCTGTTGTTTAAGGACGAGAAGAAGACGGCAACGTAGCACGCTACAGTCAAAAATAAGAGGAGTGATGGAAAATGGCGGAAAAATCAGGAATTGTTTTCATTGGAAACAAACCACCGATGAGCTATGTTCTAGCGATCATCACAAGTCTATCGACACCTGACGCTAAAGAAATAACCTTGAAAGCCCGAGGACGAGCGATCACGACAGCGGTTGACGCAGCCGAAATAACAAGACACCGCTTCATCAAAGACTTGAAGATAAGCAAAATCTCTATAGGAACAGAGGAAATGCCAGCGAGAGAAGGAGAAAACAGAGCACGGATGGTTTCCACAATGGAAATAACACTTACAAAAAAATAGAAAACTTGCAAAACAGAACATCAATCAGCGATACCCCTCTTTTCTTTCAATAAGATATGAAGTTGACCCCGCGCGCGAGGGGGCACCACTTCAGATGTGGAGTAAAAATGAA
>JAOUPS010000030.1 GCA_029879735.1 Candidatus Bathyarchaeota archaeon
ATAGCATCATATTCGAGCCTAGAATGAGCATCAAAGCCAAACAAAAGGGCAGTATCTTCTTTTTATTCATATGTCATTCTCCCTTCTCCTTCTGCAGTAATAGGAATTGTATTTTCGTAATTTAAGCCTTCTGGAATTATCTTCTACATCAAAAGCTGAACAATCCTTTACATATTTAACCCAAGAGTAAAGAATTGATTGACAAAATCTTGGAAGTCAATTCTTACACGCAAATTCACTTGCGTTTGTAAACTCTTCAAGAAACAAATCATTAGGTTAACAGGCTTTTCAGAGCATTCACCAAAAAATGGGGGTGGGAAACCGGCTCTTTGGGTGTCTACTTTTCGAATGTCTTCTGTCCAACCGCGCGCGCAGTTATGGATGCTACATGTCTCAGATGCAGGTCTGAAGTCGCCATCAAAAACGCAAGCCGGGTTCCACCTAAAGTGTACAAGCATGGTTCCGAGTACTTTGGCTACTCTTGCTGCGTCTAGGTCACCGATGCATGTGCTGATGTTTTTGTCTTATTGCTAGAACTGGGCCTAAGCTTTGTTTGGGTAATGATTGGAGAAAAATATAGCTATGTCCGCAGCTTACCAGCCTCTACGTTTCATGTAGAGAACGAAGATAACAAACGCCACTACGAGTATTAATACTAGATCGTAGCGTGCTATCGGTAATCCTTCATAATGATGTGGAACAGCCAATAAGCTATACGCCGCTGGATGGATTTTGTGGGGTTCTGAAGTGACGCTGAAATGTGATTTTTCCTGCCATTCCATTGTTGAGGCAATAATTACACTTGAAATGACAATAACTCTGCCTTCAGAGTCATAATAACTGCAGTAAACCCTTGGACCTATGGCCTTTCCCCACTCAATGTTTAAAACTTCCCCCTCAACAATGTAATATCCACGGTCGTCTGTTTCATTGGAATCGTCTACTATTCTAAGTTCGTTTATTGGGTCCGCGGTTGTATTTTTATACGTGAACGTTAGTGTGTAGTCCGTTGGTGGTTCCTCGTGGGGTTGCCAGTAAATGAAAAACGGCGATGTGACCCCAGGCTTCATTATTTCCATTACCGGATGACCCGTCGTTTCTCCGATCGTGTTGCTGTTTACATCGTAAAAAGTTGCAGTTACATTGATCGATCCGATGTTGTCCCTCAGATGGTGCACAATCTCGCCGACTATTGTGTAGAACTTTATGTTTTCTGAAACGTTAGTCCAAAAATGATTGGAACTCAGGAGCTCTGGAGGAGTCTCCACGGTTGGAATTTGAGGCTGCAAGGCAGAGTATAAGACTGCTGCACAGATACCCGTTGCCGTGATAACTACAATCAAGAGAATTACCTTGAGCTTCACAGTCATCTTCCCTCTGTTTCACATATTTAAAGGGCTCTAAATTTTTATTGTTATCGCTTGCACGGTTAGAAAATATGTGGTGTGCCTCGTCAAGAGCTGTTCGCTACTTGTTGCTCAACAGGCTTTCTCCTAATTGCAGCGTATCCTGCCGCCACAACTACCACTGCGACCGTCACTAACGTGGTTTGGAACCAGAGTTGCGCCCAAACCGGTGTTACCGGGGGTGGATTCTCAGTGAACACACCATTCACGTCTTCATGAGACATTTCCTTTCCACTATGATCGACCAGCATGCTACGCCATGAGGAAGCAGTGCTGGGTCCTGTCATCTCTATCGTTGTAGTGCCTACGTTGATACAGGTAAAGTTGATAGTCGCGAGCACTCCGTTTCCACTCGCAGTTGAGCCGGGACCCATGTAGCCAGCTGAAAGTGAGGTTATACTTCCTTCCGTGTTATCTATAGAATTCGCCAAGAAGATCGTGGTACGTAGACTTCTCAGGAATGGTCCTTCGTAGATGTTGTAGTATATCCCGCCTTTCTTCGTCCCATTGGAATCACCAGTAGATATCCTGATTATGTTGGGATCCCATTTCAGGTCAATAACCCACATAAGGACGTCGGATACATCTTTAACCGTTATGTTGACTGAGAAGGTGGCTCCCGGTTCTTCTACATTATAAACGCTAGTCACCTTGACCGTGGGCCCTGGGGAAGCGTGGGTTTCGGCCACACTCGCCAAGTTTATTGCGAAAACTAGTGTAAGAGCTATTGATAGGACTTTTTGGGCTCTCAATTGTCGCACACCTTGGCTGTAATTGACAAGGTTCGTATATTTTAGCTTGTCGATTTCAAGTTTAAAAAAAAGGAGATTTTTGGCGTGTACGCCAGAGTTTTTCTTCGTCTAACTGCCTAACTGTTCTTAAGATGCGACAAGTGATTCAAGTGTTTTCCCGAAGTCTTTTGCGATCTTGGCGATGTCTCGGATGTCGATTTTACTATTTCCATCGATGTCCGCGTCGATGTTCCACCGGTCGTGACCCGGATAAGAGCCGAAGGCCTTTGCTGCTGCGCCGATGTCTCTGATGTCGACTTTCGCATCGTCGTTTATGTCGCCTACTAGCACTAGAACAGTGACTGTGCCGTCCACGTCGATGTTGTTTTCGGGAGCCTCATCGATAGCGAACCCTGAGACCACGCCGACCACGCCGCTCATCACGTAAGCTCCACCAGCCAGTGTTTCAGTCCACAGAAACTCTGCTGTGTAGCTTGCTCCAGCTGTCAGAACAGCCGTTTCCACGCATTCGCTGATGATGACGGAGTAGCCCGTGTCATCCGTTCTGTTGACGCCGATTACAACGTATAGGGCGGCCACTGCAGGATTGGTGTCTAGGCGGTGAACAGTCACATCAACTGAAACGTCTGGGTACCTCTCTACGAGTCCTGGTGTGACAGCGATTTTGACTCCATCCAGATCTGTGATGCTGCCAAGTGCTGATATGTCCACGGGTTCTGGCGCTGCGTATTCGGTGCTTAGTGCCTTCCAAAGGTGGTAGAAGTAGTTGCCAGGATAGATTGGGTTGTAGTACCATCCTTGAACCCAGTCTCTCTCCCAGTGGCGACCAGAAGCCTTGCCCGGACCAAATCCTGAGGCCTCATCGACATAAATGGCTTGCAGCTCGTAGTAGATAGCCCTTCTCTCAGTCTCATCACTCGTTTTCACACCGTTTTCAATCATCAGATCTACATAGTCGTCGTCGATGACTTTTGTTGGATCACCGAAATGTACACCCTTCACTGTGTAGTCTATTTGCATGCGTCCAGACGACCCATACGCAACATTCGAGTAACCGCTGAAGTCTCCCTCTGTGTGCATGAACGGCATGGCGAAGTTGTGATCGTCTGCGAAGTCAGCCAGCCACCCAAGAGTAAAGCCGGTTAACTGGTTGCCTACAAGGTATCCTAGGTATGTAGGCCAATCCACCCCCACAACACTAAGGTGGAACTTGGGGTTCAGCGGCTCGACCACAGACGCCAGCAGTTCGCATAGCAGTTGCCTTCCCACGTTTCCGGTGTTAAAACTCATTTGCAGGGTGAATCCCGTCTCCCATAATGTGCCACCAAAAGCCAGCTTGAAGAAATTCTCAGCCGCTACCGGGTCGAAGGTCCATCCTACTTGATCTGGGTTGTAGAATGGCAGTCCTGGAATTATGGGTGTAGGAGCAAACGTTGCCTCTCCCATTTGTATTTCGGCCATGTAAGTTTCATAGTCAAAGGCAGAGGCGAAAGCTCTCCTTACATTAGCATCGCCGAAGAAGTTTGTCGGAATCCTGTCTTCTGCTATTTTGAGGGGTGTGCTTGAGTCAAAGCCAGGGCCTAAGAGGGCACTGGTCGCTGATATGTTGTAGTTGAAGAAGAACCAGGGGCTAGCCCCCAGTGTGGCTAGGTCAGGATCGCAACGTATACCAGGATTATATTCCTCTGGCTTGTTTGGACGGTTCAACCACATCTCAGGCAAGTGTGCCAATGGACAATAAGCTAAGTCAGCGTCGCCGGCGAGGAACATCATCTTCCTCGTAGCCCACTCTGATACGAACTTCTCTGTCACCCGTTCAACGAAGCCCTCACAATCCTGAGCTGGCCAACCATCATAGTAATCGTCGAACTTGGTAATGGACCACTCTACTCCTTTGTCCCAGTAGTCAAACTTGTATGCACCCGTTCCCATCATTACAACTCCGCCCGTGCCTGCAGGATAATCGTCCAGCGGTGAAACATCAGGGTCGCTGTATTCTACCCAGCCGTCATAGCCAGTTACGTCAAAGCCTGGAAAGTCATCATGATCAGCGCACCATTGCTGGCTCAGTATGCTAGCCCAACCTTGGGCTAAGATGGCGAGCAGAGGCGCATATGGCATGACGAGGTTGAACCAGACAGTGGTACCGTCGCTTTCTACAGCATAGTCTATCATCTTACCAAACTTAATGGCCTCGGCGCCCGTTTTTCCACGGGTGCTATATAAGCCCATTGTTGGTTCTAGGATCATCCATGTTGGACCGCCAGATCTGCATTGCACCATCCATCTCTCAAACGAGTATTCTACGTCCGCGGGTGTAACTGTTCCATAAGTTGGGTCGTGGAACTTGATGCCTTCTCTTATCGTGAAAGTGTACCGTTCTACCCAATGCTGACCCGTTTCCGGCTCTGTTATATCAATTGTTTCAATGGTCCAATCCGTAGCGATAGCGGGAACGAAATCTTTTGTTTTCCCCCATTCTGTTCGGTCTGCTGAAGTTCTATCAACATCAAAGAATACTAACGCGTCATAAACATTGTAGATTAAAGTGCCGCTTGCTGTGTCATACGACCAAGCAGGATCAATCGTCTCGGGCTCGCCTATGGTTACAAAGATCATGTGATCTGGTCTAGGTATGGTTTGACTTAATGTCACTGGAAAGGATGCGAAGATCAGTAGAACAGACAATGTTATTCCAAGTAGAACTATTCTTTTCAATTCAGTTTTCTCTCCTTAATTCGCTCGTTTTAAGAGGTTCCCCCCGCAGTTTATATGTCTTATGGAACATTTTTCCATAAAGCCTTTAGAATCTTGAACACTTTCGACGACAGCTATATTCTTTCAATAGTCTATTCAGGTTAGGAAATCACTTAATTAGTTAAGCTTATTAATTTCACATCCTTTACTTCAATGACCGAGGCGGGAGGAGTCCATTAATGGGTATGCGAGCATACATAATTAGAAGGCTTTTGTTGTTAATACCGACGATAATAGGTGTTACACTACTTATTTTCTCAGTTGTACAAGTGCTCTCGCCTGAGCAGCGAGCCGCACTATACATAACAAGTGAACAGCAGGCAGATGATATAGATGCGATTATCGAAAAATACCACTTGCGAGACCCTGTCTATATCCAATATTTCGTTTGGATCACTCAAGTTCTTCAAGGCAACCTAGGTTATAACGTAAAATCCCCAAGCGGTCGAGTGTTGCAGAACATCATCAACAGGGCTCCTGCCACTATTGAACTCACGATTATTGCCGCTCCGGTTATCATCCTTTCAGGTATAGCCCTGGGGGTGACCTCCGCGGTACATCGAGATAAACTTATCGATCACGTAACCAGGGTCACCTCAATCATCGGCTGGTCTTTTCCATCCTTTTGGCTCGGTATACTACTACTCGCAATTTTTTATGCTGCTTTGGGATGGGTTGGCCCAGGAAGATTGAATCCTGACGCTTCGGTCTTCATTATTACCCCCCCATTTACGAGGTACACTAAACTAAACACGATTGACGGCTTACTCAACGGACAGCTTTGGATAACTGTCGACGCGTTGAAACACCTGATACTGCCTGTTGCAAGCTTGACTGTACAATCAATAGCTCTAATAGTGAGAGTAATGAGGTCAAGCATGCTGGAGGCACTCACTAAAGGCTACATAGTTTCAGCTAGGGCGAAGGGGCTAGGACAAAAAGAGGTGATTAACAAGCATGCAAGAAGAAACGCTCTCATTCCCGTGGTCACCCTCGCGGGAATGTTGAGTGCAGGCCTGTTGACCGGGGTCGTGATAACAGAGACTATTTTCAGTATTCCAGGTCTAGGGTCGTATGCAGCTCACATGGCCTTGCCACCTCCGGACATTGCTGGAGTACTCGGTTTCACGCTGTTCACAGGAGTACTCTTCGTAATTGTCAATTTGATAGTGGATGTAGCATATGCATACATAGATCCACGAATAAGGCTGGGATGACAGATGAAAGCGAAATCTGAATCGCCCACAATAAAGGAATTGAAATTCGTAATCACCAGAATAAAGAAAAGCCCGCTTTCAATTGCTGGTATTGCAATAATTGGTTTCTTCGTAGCTATCGCGTTGTTAGCCCCGATACTTGCACGTGTTCCGGAAGGACAAGATAATCCTTACAGGTTACCAAGGTCCGGATGGTTCTCCGAACCCCAACCTCCAAGTCCAGAGCATCTGTTCGGCACGGCACAATGGCAATACGACATTTATTATGGATGTATATGGGGAACTAGAACAGCTTTCCGTATAGGGATCATAGTAGTAGCAGGAAACTTGATAATCGGCCTTTTAGTGGGAACCCTTGGCGGCTACTACGGCGGAATTATTGACGAATTGCTAATGCGCGGGACCGATATTGTTTGGGCATTCCCCGGGTTACTCCTTGCCATGGCATTCGTTACGGTTATGGGGCCCAGTTTGGACAGCATCGTGCTAGCGTTGATACTTGTTGGTTGGCCATCCTATGCTAGGGTTATTCGAAGTGAAATATTTAGAGTCAAGCAAGAGGATTACGTTGAGGCAGCCAAGGCCGTTGGTTGCTCCGATTTCAGGGTGATAACTAAGCACATTCTAATCAACGCCATTTATCCAATTGTAATAATGGCGTCTCTGGACACAGGTGCCATAGTCTTGTCTGCCGCTGCATTAAGCTTCCTTGGGCTCGGCCCTCCCCCAGGTTACGCGGATTGGGGACAAATGATAAGCCTCTCAAGAGGTTTCATATATAAGAATGCACAGGATCCACTCGGATATTGGTTCACATGGACGTATCCGGGTGTATTCATATTCACATTTGTCCTAGGATGGAATTTACTTGGCGATGCGTTCAGAGATATTTTGGATCCAACCCTAAGGAGGAGATAAAATGGAGAAGACTATAGAAAGCGGAGATCTCTTAGACGTCAAAGATTTGTACGTGAATTTTTATACATATGCAGGAGTTGTCGAAGCTATAGACGGTGTCAGCCTACTTTTAAAACAAGGAGAAACTTTAGGACTTGTCGGCGAAACAGGGTGCGGAAAATCAGTAACAAGCCTTTCGATAATAGTCTTGGTTCCACCGCCTGGCACAATCGAAAAGGGAGACATCTTGCTAAATGCGGGAGACAAAGCAATCAACTTATTGAAGCAAAATGACAGAACATTAATGAACATCAGAGGAAAAGACATTTCTATGGTATTCCAAGACCCGAGAGGAGCCCTAAACCCTGTATACACGGTTACACAACAAGTTGGAGAAGCCCTATTGTTGCACAGAAGAGAGGAAATGTGCAAGAGAGTGCTTCAGAATCTCGAAAGAGACATTCCAGAAGCAAACACGCTTAAGAGGTTCATATACAACTGCGAAAAAAAGATATACGAGAAAATGATGAACAAACCGAAATCACCATCATTGAGGACCCTTTCGAAAATCCCCATAATAAATAGGTATCAAGGTAGACTTAGAAACGAGATTAGAAAAGAAGTTGTAGAACTCCTGAGGATAATGAAGATAGCTGACCCTGAAAGGGTTGTGGACATGTATCCTCACGAGTTGAGCGGCGGCATGGCGCAACGCGTCGTAATAGCTATGGCCTTGTCATGTAACCCGCGCTTGCTGCTTGCAGATGAACCAACAACAAACCTTGATGTGACCATTCAAGCACAAATACTTCTACTAATTAGAGAGCTAAAGGAAAAGATGAAATCCTCGATTCTATACGTAACCCATGATTTAGGAGTGGTCGCCGAAATATGCGACCGTGTTGCCGTCATGTACGCTGGAAACGTAGTTGAGGTAGCTGACACCTTCACGATATTCAAAAAACCGTCTCATCCGTACACTCAAGACCTACTAGCAGCTATTCCCCGTCCAGGAAAAGAATTCAAAAGTATAAGAGGAGAAGTGCCAGCTCTGATAAGCCCGCCAAAGGGCTGCCGATATCACCCGAGATGTTCAAAAGCTATGCCAACATGCGCGTTGGTTAAACCACAAGTCGCTGAAATTGAAAAAGGACATCTTGTTATGTGTCACTTGTATAAAAGGTGATAGAAATGGAACCGCTCATACATGTAGAGGGCCTGAAGAAGTATTATGGACTAACTGGGGGAGTACTCAAGAGAAAGATAGCTGACGTCAAAGCTGTGGATGGAATAACCCTCGACATCTTCAAAGGAGAATCCTTTGGCCTAGTGGGAGAATCTGGATGTGGCAAGACAACTTTTGGAAAAACGGTCATTCGATTACTTGAAGCTACAGCTGGCCGTATATACCTTGATGCTCCAAGGAAGATAATTGATGAAATACAGGAACTAGAAAGTTCGAGTCCCTCTCGCGATCCCGAAAGGCTCAAAGAACTCAGAAAACAACACGACATTGCGACGTTCAAAAGAAAAAAGCTGAAACAGCTTAGAAGGAGATTGCAGATAGTTTATCAAGACCCCACAACATCCCTTAACCCAAGAATGCTTATCAAGGACACTGTTGGAGAACCCTTAAAAGTGCAAGGGTTAGCGAAGGGCAGAGATCTCAGAGAAGGGGTAATAAAGACATTAAAAAGAGTTGGGTTAACCGAGAGACACCTCTACAGATATCCACACGAGTTTAGCGGAGGACAAAGACAAAGGATAGCCGTGGCCAGAGCACTTATAACTCATCCTGAATTCGTGATGCTCGATGAACCAACCTCAGCGGTAGATGTTTCTGTCCGAGGTCAACTACTTAACTTACTAAGGGAGCTACAAACAGAATTTAACCTCACATATCTTTTCGTCAGCCATGATCTAAGCATTGTAGAGTGCATAAGTGACAGAATTGGAGTCATGTATCTCGGTAAAGTGGTGGAGCTTGCACAAACCACAGAAATCTTCAAAAATCCTATTCATCCATACACTGAAGCACTCTTCTCTTCAATTCCAGTGCCCGACCCTACCAAAAGGAAGAAATCTGCACCCCTCACTGGAGAGGTCCCCAGCCCAATCAATCCTCCGGTTGGCTGTAGATTTCATCCACGATGCTCTTTCGCAATGGAGATTTGCAGCAAAGAAGAACCTCCGCTGATCGACAGAGGAAATGGACATTTTGTGGCATGTCACCTCATGGAAAGATAACTTGGCATTCACGAAAAAGACAGGTTACGATATATATTATCACTCTCAAAATATATAATCACTCTCAAAAACTTGTATTTCTAAGGCAATCCGCTGAGATGTTATTGCGTACTATATGCGCCAAAACGGAGAAAAACAAGACTTAAATACAAAGGAAGTCTTATTTAAACACGGTTAATGGCATGGACTTCATTATAGAAATGAAGTGTCCAGTGCACGGATTGGAAAGATTTAGGATAAAAATCACAAGAAAATATAACATGCCTTCCCGCCACATTGAGCCAAAATTTATAAGCAGACCGAAAAAGGGCGAAATCCGTCGAATCCTTGTTGGAAGAGACGTTGAAAAAGGCGAAATCCAAGAGTACTTGAATGACTATTTCCGCCATAAAGGTATGTCACATCTTATTGTAGGGATGAGAGTTATAGGAAGATAAAAGTTAGCAATAAATACTCCCTTCCACATTATTCTTAAGAGAAGATGGTAAGGAAAAGAGAAAGAAGAAAGAAGAGCAATAAAAAAAAAGTGATCCTGCCACTTGTCGCAGGTATCATTATAGTTCTAGCGGCAGCTATATATTTCATTCAGTCCCATAGTCCTCAAGACATGCAGAAAAAGCCAGCAGAAGAATATTTCAACGTCCTCAACGCCCGAGTTTTAGTCGGCGAACCCCTCGAAGAGAACATGTGGAAGATAAGTTTTATATCGTTTCAGCTTCAAGCCATCGGTGGAGACGCACATAACGTAATTATCAAAAGCTGGGCAATGGCAGATCTCCAAGAGCTTGAGGACATTCTTGAAAATGAGTCCAAACCAGTTTTGCTACAAGCTCCGTCTCCACACGGCTACGTAGCAGAAATAAACAATGACGGAATGCTTCCTGTTATCATAACAGTAGCATCCCGCGAGGCTGAAGGAAAGATCACCATACTCTTTTCTCCGCCCATTTGAGCCACCGAGGTCAGACGATGAAAGTTTACGCCAAATGTTCACCAATCTAGGTTTTTAAGAGGCAGCTGCATCCCGACACAAGAGATCTCAACATAGAAATAGTCGACAGTTACCCTTTCTCAAAAGCCCAAAAATAACACCCTTCAAACCAGATAGAACCGAAAACACTTCTAAGTCAAAACGGAGTCATTGATTCTTTAACCAAATGTCAGAAAGAATTAAAGTGTGTTCGAATTCCTAACTATTGAATGGTTACAAAGTATGGCGAGAATAAAAGAACATCTCAAAATCTCAAAGCGCACTAGAAATATCGTTCTTGTTTTTCTACTTATACTCATCTCAGATTTTCTAGCAGCTGGAGTATGGACATCACTTCTGCACGGCTGTTTTTTTGGCTGGTCACAAACACTTATAACATGCGACCTGTTGTTTTTTGAAGGAGCAATAATCTTCGCAATCGGCGCATTTCTAGCATCCGGGATTACATGGTTCTTGAGAGTTTCGAGACATCCACGAGGGCGCGATTATGGAGAAGAGAAAAGGGACAATGATATCAAAAAGTCTCGTAAGAAACAATTGAGAACAGGAATGTTTATGATGATTTTAGGAGCAATGTTAATAGGATCATCTGTGACAATTGGTCAATTGTTTCTTTGACTTCTGACAAACGATAGGCTCAGCAATCAAGTTTCGTTCACTACTACGACCCTCAACAGGATTATCAAGAAGATGTAAGCAATAACATCAAAAAACAGCGCGTATTCAGTTTTGATCGCTGCAAGAGGCGTGAGTTGAAGTAATAAAAGGACAACTGCATGAAACGTTACAGGACCTACAAGATTCATTGTTCTTTCGAAGAAAAAACCAAGGAAAGATGCCATGAGGAAAAGGGATATTGCCGTATCAATTCCAGATATCAGATGAAAACTTCCTATCAAAGGCAATGGAAACCTGTGCAAACTGAACATCAAGGAGCTAAGAGACAGAGCTAGAGGAAAACCATATGCCTCTGCAAGGCTTCCCTGAATGTACCCTCGAAAGATGCTTTCACCAGCAAAGGCTACAAGCAAAGTCACTATTATTTCCAACGGAACGCTAGAGAACGGAGTTGAGGGCGAAGCCTGAAAACCTATAAGGGTTCCTGCTAGAAATACTGTTACAAAGAAATAAACAAACGCAAGAAGTACGGCAGTAAATATGTGCTTCTCATAGTTTCTAGGCCAATACAACCCATATTCCCGAAGACCAAGACCTTCCTTCTTGACCAACACGGCAAACGCACTCACATAGATAATGTTAACTATCAAATTTACAGCATCGTTAACCTCACTGGCAGTAAAAAAATATATGACTTGCGACAACCCAAAAACAAAGAAGAACAAGAGGAAACACCGATTCACTCGTACGTGCACATTCGACAAAACAACCACCTCGAATGATTAAATCTTATCAAGCAAAGCCTATTAGACCTGATGCCACTTTTAAGAGCCTCCTCAGAAACATCTAAATACATAACATAGATTTCCTCCTTTTCGCTGAAATTTTGATACGGCCTGCTGCCACCAGATACAAAGACAGAATAATGATGACAAATGAATAAATACTCAAATAGGCGACCACAAATTGATGTCTAGGATCTAGAAGGAGCACACAAGTGATCGTAAAACATGTGGCATCCTGAAGATCAAAGATATCCTCATGATACCAGTACAGCTCAACTTTGAAGTCATAGTCCTTCGGATCCGTCCATGTCGGGATAAGAAATCTATAACTACGTCGCTGTATACGACCCACACTGCACTGCCAGACTTTATACGTTGAATTGTCATACTCGTTCCACCAAATTTCCTCATTTCGGTAGAACTTGAAGAAAAACGAGGCCTGGCCTGAGGCGTCCCCTGAACAATTTACGTTTTGCACTGTTAGATCCACAGTGAAATTCCATACATTCCCAGATGTTTGATAAATTTCAGATTCCGGATAGTAGACTTCTTCGATATATGCACATTTCACTCCAAGCTGGTTCATTAAGTGCGATGGGCCTGCACCATTCAAGATGTTGACCGCTAGGAAAATCAACGTAAAGACACTGAGACTCTTGCTATTCATGACCTTCTTCACCGCTTAATGACTATGGCTTGATTCGGGGATCTATGTATGCGTAGGCTATATCAACTATCAAACTGAAAAGCATGAATACGACACAGAAAAGGAGGGAAACGTCAACTAGGAGTACAAAGTCAAGGTTAGAGGCAGCATGGACGACTAGAGAGCCTATACCACTTATCAAAAATACATATTCTGTCACAACTACGCCGGTTAGCATGGTGGCAAACAATACTCCTGAAACAGTCAGAACGGAAATTAGAGAATTCTTTTTCGCATGCCTAATGACGTTCTCTTCATCTAAGCCCTTCGCTTTTGCTGTGACCATGTAGGGCTTAACAAGTTCACCGACCATGCTTGAGCGTGTAATTCTCGTAAGGATTGCCAAGTTTTGCGTCACCAATATTATGACTGGAAGCACGAGGTGTCTCAACGCATCCAAGGTTATATCAGGCCTGCCGTTTAGCAGACCGTCTATCGTTAGAAGACCAGTGTAGCTGACCCATCCTGACGTTGGAGAAGAAACAAAAGTCTGCAGCTCAATGCTTAGCCTTCCCGGTTGGATCCATCCGAGAACGAGGTAAAAGATTACAAGTAGCAACAAACCAAGCACAAACGATGGTAATGAATACCCAATCGTTGTTATGGTTCTCGTTACATAATCGACAATGTCTCCATGCAACCCTTTTCTGTGGGCTCGTTTTGCAGAAAGGACACCCAGCGTATAGCCTCCAAAGATGGTTATTGGCGCAGCGAAAATGATGAGTTCAAGGGTAGCCGGAAAAAACCGCAGAATAATGTTTACTGCAGGTTTGTTATACGAATGGGAATAGCCAAAGTTGCCCCTCAGGACTTCCCTCAGCCAGGTTGTGTACTGAATTAAGAATGGATCATTTAGGTGATATTTTTCAATAAGCGCAGGCACAGGATCGGGCCCCCGCGGATTCTGGTATTGACTTTCTGATATGAACAGTCTGACTCTTTGCCGAGGTGGGAAAAACATTGTCGTGTAGAATATGATCAGACTCAATCCAAGCAATGTTGGTATTGCGAACAGAAGCCTCCTAACAATGTAACTTATAAGCCTCATAATCATATTCTCCTGAGCGTTGGATCCAATATGTCTCTCAGTGCATCGCCTAGTAGGCTCCACCCCAGAATGAGGGCGAATGTAAACATGCTGGGTGTAATCCATGTGAAACTGAATCTGAAAGGATCTTGTGGCGCAGTTACAATCCAATTTCTCGAATGGCTTATTATGGTTGCCCAGTCCGCATAACCTATTTCAGGGCCAAAGCCGAGAAAGCTCAGGGTCGCAGCGAAGAGAACAGTTTTCCCAAAGTTAAGGAAAGCCATCGTCAAGATGGGATACATCGAGTTTGGGAGAATGTGCTGGACCAGTACTCTAAAACCAGAGCAGCCGATGGCTTTAGCCGCCTCAACGTAATCTTCCTGCTTGACTCTCAACATCTCGCTTCTGATAACCCTGGCATACGATGGCCAACCAACCAAAGCAAGAGCCAAGACGAGTTTATCTAGTTGCGATAAAGTGACAGCGAAACGTATGGGACCAAGATTTATTTGCCATTCAGAGGGTAAAGCTACGACTAAAACTATAGCAAGGAGGATACCGGGAAAGGCGAAGAAGATGTCAGCAAGCCGCATTAGCAATTCATCGACTAAGCCTCTCCCATAACCGGCCGTGCATCCGATTAAGAGGCCGAGTGCTAATGCAATAAAAATGACTGGAATGCCCACACGAAACGCAGTTCTAGTCCCCCAAATACATCCATAGTAGATGTCAAACCCTTGCAGCGTGCCGAAGGGATGTTCTGGGCTCGGAGGAGAAGGCGGAGGATAAATCTTGAGCTCACCTATCATCGGACCATCATACGGACAGATGTAAGGATCCACGCCGTGTGAGGGCGGTGCCAAC
This sequence comes from Candidatus Bathyarchaeota archaeon, assembly GCA_029879735.1. Lineage (GTDB taxonomy): Archaea > Thermoproteota > Bathyarchaeia > Bathyarchaeales > Bathycorpusculaceae > JAOUPS01. The sequence continues at coordinate 14,271 of JAOUPS010000030.1, forward strand.
AGTGGAGCTAGCAGACCAACCATCATGAAGAATAGAACGATCATTGCTCCAACAAGAGAAAGAGGATCACCTCTCACCCTCCGCATGACAACCTGGAACTCCATCAGGGTAGGCCGCAAGCGGAACCCGATTTCATTTTTGAAGTCTCCCAACCAAGACCCAAATCCCAATGGACCGCCCCCCAGAAAGACTATAGGCCACACGAAACTTAAAGCCTTAACCTCATACGGAAAATGAAACGCCAAGCCTCACCGTTTTTCTCAACTTTCGGTGCCGCGCGCACGAAATGGGATTTTAGACAAGCTTTTTAGAAACTTTATGATTAATTACCTTGAAGCAGTAGATGGAAAATATGATCGGTAGCTCTCAGTCTGATATCCCATTCTTGGTGTCATTCTTAATTCTTTTCATCATGAGCTGCTTGTCCATAGTTTTTTCCCTGTCTTTCCGTTTGAAGTCTCGTGCTATAAAAAAACTTCCCAGGGATTTGTCTGTCAACGTTTTTGACAAAACCTTCAACGTTTTCAACCCATACCCAGACCGCAGAAAAATAATTCATAGCTTTATTACCATATTACCTCTATTTGCTGTAGTTGGAAGTCTAATTTTTCCTTTTCTTACTATGAAAATTATTGAGATGAAACTCGTTTTAGGTCTTATCATATTCATCATCTGCTTTGGTTTAATGATGATTGAAGAAACCATTGAAATTTACAGGAACGCAGATACTTTTCTAAAAGCAGTTAAAAACGGCACTAATTTAGGAAAAGGCGATTTGGCAGCATTGTTTCTGGTGAAGGAGACCCTGCCAAAGCTAACCGTGTACTATCTTCTCTTAGCAATTATGTTTTTTGCTTCTTCAATAACGTTACCCTACATTGTACCCGCAGCTTTATTGACGTTTGCTCAATTTGTTAGAGTAACGTTCCCCGTTTCTGTGTTTTTTGCCCCGTTGGCTCCTTATTTTGTCGCACTCTTGCTTTCTTTTGTCATCGTGATAATTCAGCTTGCTGCCAAAAAAGTTAAGAGCGAAGTTTTCGGTTTTCCTCCGTCAGAGAAAATAACCTCTCTCATAAAGGTGGGCATCGAAGCTCCATTAGACATATAGCCTAACCAACGCAAAAACCAAGATTTTCAATCATATATGCAGGTGTTAAAGCTAAAGAAATAAGGGATTCCGTTTATCTATCTGATGCTTTGAGATTTCAGATAGAAAAAGCAAGACTCAATCGCCTAAACTAGTGACTGCATAGGCAATGCAAAGAATCCATACTGTGATAGCGAAACTGACAAACCTCAAGAGTCTCGTCACTTTTTGCTTTACCATTTTTATGGACCTTCTTCTGGAAGAACAAATGGGTTATAAAAACCTTATTGGACATTTTCGCGCGCGCAGCACGTAAGTACATACTGTAAGCGAAGCAATTGGAAGATCTGATGTCCACCTTTCGCGCACATGCCTATATTTTGAAATTTAGACAATCTTATAAATTTGAAATAACACTATGATTGCAGAAGGAAACAGCATTTGGAAGTCAAGATTATGAAAATCTCATCAGGTAAATGGTTCAAAAAAACGATGACTGTCATATCGGCCGTTCTTCTAGCTACCTCGCTGGTTTCACTCCTTTATTTTTATCCTGTCGGTGAGCTCTCTCCTGCCGAGTTCTACTATTGAGGTGTTCAAAATGAGTTTATTCATGAGTCAGGAAGAAATGTTTCGTTCAATAATGGATTATTTCGCTGGAACACCTGTAAAAATATTGGCTTGTAATAAACCTTCATACATTAGAGCAGAAATCAGATCATGCTTTTCTCAGAATTGGCCTTCATATGTTAGAGTAGAGGCTACCGTGGCAAGAAGAAATGGAGGAAGCCAGGTACATTTCAATTTTGACTCTTCCAAGGAATACATCGCAGGTTCTGTATTCGCTATTCTCATGGCATTGCTTTGTTATGGTGTTCTATCTTGGGTATTCAGTTTAATAACTCTAGAATTATCATATTCGACAATCAGGACTCTTCCTATCTTAGCGGCAGTGTTTACCTTTTTCATCACTATGGCATTCGAAAGTTACAATATCTCACTTACAAAAAAGAGATTTATTGGAGAGTTCAGCACGTTTGCACAATCGTTATCAGCTCACCTTTCTCCATCTAAGGACTAATTGAATCGCGCGCGCCAATACAAACTGCGATGTAGAATCAATATCGGAAAAAGCCCAAAAACAAACAGAAAAACTTTATGATTTTTTCTCCAGTTTAAGAAAGTACTCCTGAGTTTTATTGATCAGCCATGGGGTTAGATGAATCAGTTAACTGTACAACGATGTTTTCAAGGTGTCTCCAAAATTCTCTTTCCAATTTTAGCCATGCTTCTTCAGATCTAAATCTCTTGGATAGAAGGAAACCTGCTCCGATAAGCGACATCAAAAGGGGAGAAACAAATAACGAACGCTTTTTCTTGCCATCATTGAGTTCCATTTTTACGACAAAATCTTCAGGTTTTCCTTGAATCGTGACAGAAATGTGATCATCTATTGGAAAATTTGGCGAATCACCTGCGAAAATGGCATGCTCGGAAACAGTTTCCCCACTGATAATTTCAAAATCCAACGTCTTAAGGAAGTCAACAATTGAATTGGCAAGAAGTCCTAAGTCAACGTTTTTGGCAACCCATCGTCTTTCCATTTGTTTCCCTTTTTATACACCTTAAACTCACTTAAAAATATATCAGTCGTGAAATTTACATTGTTCAAAAAGGAAAATAAGAACGGCTGCTCGAAACATAACGGCGCACGCAATTGAAAAAGGAAGAAGCAAAAATTGAATATGCGATTACTTCTAAGGAGCTTAGCATAAGGAAAGCAGCTCGTAAGTTCAGCCGCAACGGTTCACACCCAAATCCACAGCCACAACCAATCTACAGAAAAGTCTGGCCACTGTGTGAAATGCAAACGCATGAATGGAAAACGCGTGCTCTCTTGAAGTAAGGACGAATTCAAAATTAACTTTCGCTGATCCTTTTTAACTGATTACGATACATCTCCACTATTTCCATTGTGGTGGTGGCATCTTCAGCGGACTTGTCAAGACGATAATTACCTGTAAAACGTGGAAACCGAATAGCTAATCCACTCCCCTTCCGAACGTTATTCATCGCGCAGGTGTGAATTGGACTTAGCGTTATTTCAGCTCCCAGAACCTCAATCACAGTAGCAGGCTCAAACCACACATCAGCTTCAACCATCGACTGCACCCTTGAATGCTTATGAGGAATAGCGTGTTTCTTCATAATCCTCGGCAATTTCGCCAAGTCCTCATCAGTGAAACCTGTTCCACATTTCGTTACAGTTTCAAAAGCGTCATTATCAGGGTTGTAGGCTGCCAGAAGAAATGCTCCATACGTTCCAGCACGTTTTCCTCTACCGTGGAAGGCGCCAACCAAAACTAAATCCACAGTGTCGGTCATCTCACTCTTGTAATCTCGCTTATATTTTATCCAGAGCCAACCTCTGGCTCCAGCCTGATAAACGGAATCTTCTGCAACGGATTTGCAGACTAGGCCCTCGCAACCGTCTTCTATGGCTTCGAGAAAGAATTTTTCCAGTTCTTTCACGTCGCCTGTGACCATGTATTTGGCAATTTTCAGCCTGTCGCTTTCTTCTATCGCTTCTTCAAGTGCTCGACGCCTAACCGGATAGGGTCTTAGAGTTAGGTCTTTACCATCAACATAAAGTGCATCGAACATGAATAGAGATACAGGATATTCCTCCATGGCTTTTTCAATTCCGTACTTGCGTCTACGATGCATCAATTCCTGGAAAGGTTTCATCTCACCTGTGTCAGGATCTACAGCTACGCATTCGGCTTCTAAGATGGCGTCTTTTGCTTGCACATACTTCTTAAGAAGCTTAACTGCGTCTGGGTACTGGCCTGAAATGTTTTCTAAGCGTCTGGAAAATAGGGCAACTTCCCCGCCTTTTTTGTGGGCTTGTATTCTTTCGCCATCATACTTGTACTCGGCTATACATTTTCCTCCGAGCTTTTCAAGTATCTCCTCCGGCGAAGAAAGCCTTTCACACAACATAGGCCTGACGGGTTCGCCGACAGAGATCTCAAATTTCTTAACACCTTCTAACCCTTTCTCAGCAACTATTCTTGCGACTCTTCCTAGGTCCGATGAAACGTTGTAGGCGCGTTCTAAATATCCGCGGTTTTCCTTTCCACCGCCATAGGCTGTTGCTAAAGCGTCGAGAACAGTCATGTCTGCGATGCCTAAACGAAGGTTCCCAGTGACTGTCCGCATAATGTACTTGGCTTCTTTAGGAGCTGCATCAGCCAAAAGCCCAGCCAAAAGCGCCATTTTAAGGTCAACTGCACCGGAGCCCGAAGCCTTAGCCATCTTGTCGAGTGTCCCGTAGACTCTTTGAACGGTTAGGGATTGCTGGAAAAACGTTACCTGTCTCTTATCAGCTATAAATTTCTGGGCGGCCTCTCCAATGTCTCCAGTCTTTTTTAAGTTTTCTTCAATTTCGCTTTCCTTTATTCCAGAAGCCCTGGCAAGGGCTTTTATTGCAAGTTTCTCAGCTATGCCTATTTCAAGATCAACAAAGTCTGGGTGTATTTTGCCCTGAGTTAGGTATACGACTTTGTCGATTATTTTCTTTGGTGTGTTTTCGAGAAGGCCAACCAAGAGGTCTGTCATTTCCAACCTTTTTGTTGTAGCTTCAATCTTCTCGTAAGCTTCAGCAATTACGACGTATTTCACTCTTAAACCTCATCAGTACAATGCAAATACGAAGATATTAAAATTCATTTTGCCAAGCTTTGTCAGCAAATCTGCAAGTTTTTCAATGGCTGATTTCCCTAGAGATGCTTCCTTAAAATGTTTCATGACGGACTATTTGATTCATAGGTCTTCTACTCCGAGGTGGAGGAGTCTCAGCAGGATAACCAACTGGAATTATGGCTACCGGTCTTATTCCATGATGAATCTTTAATACTTCTCTTGCTTCTTCCTCTCTGAATGCGCCAACCCAGCATGTGCCTAACCCAAGCGAGTAACCAACTAGGAGAATGTTTTGTATGGCGGCGGCTGTGTCTTGTATGCAGTATAGAGTTTTGCCGCGCACACCGTAACCTTGTGAGGAACGGACTTCATTTGCACAAACAACAATCACAACAGGAGCTTCTTCAATGAAAGTTTGACCCAGAGCGGCTTCAACAAGTCTTCTTTTGATTTCTGGTTTTCGAACAATTATGAATTCCCATGGTTGAATGTTTCCAGCGGAAGGAGCCCATCGCGCAGCATCAATAAGCTTCTTAACAATTTCTGGTGGAACTTCTTTAGTTTTGAAGATTCTTATGCTTCTCCTTCCTTTGATGGCTTCCAGAACATCCATAAGTTTCACCTTTAACTTTTAGCGCATAATTTCCACGTGAGCCGTATTATGTTTTCCTCAGCCGTATGAAACAGTTCTAAGCATACTAGAGTACTTTGAAGATTACATGCGTGGGAAAGATATACTGGATTTGACCGGAATCCCTCCTACACATCTGCTTTTTTGCGAAGATGCCTATGCGCGCGCGGCTGTTATCCAGAAGTTCAAAGGGTAAAGGTATTGAAAGGATAGAGTTCACAGTGCAAAAGCCTTAAGTCCTGTCACGCTTCATTGCATTTAGGATGATGAAGTATAGAGTCAATAGAGCTTATTGCTGTGATATGACTCGACGGGCGAACTGACAACTTCTTGTGCGGAAAACTTATGAGCTAAAAACCCGAGTGAAAAAAGGAAAGCCACGTTAAGAGTTATGAAAACGGAATGTAGGCGGAAAGAACAAACTTGCCTAAACCCAAGATTACCGAAGCATTAGACAAACTTTCATCGAAAACATCAATAAAGAACACAATTTACATGCTTTCGATAATCATATTTTTCACGTTGATTCTGCTTCCGCCAGTTTTAGGCATAATCATCAAAGGGGGTTCGATACAAGAGGTATTGAACCAGCCAGAACTCATGTCAGAAGCCTTGAACTCCATCGCTGCATCCTTTGCGATCGCTCTCTTCGTTTCATTCATAGATGTCATTGTAGGTATACCCATGGCATGGATGATCACGCGGGGAAAATCGAGATGGCTAAACGTTTTGGATACCCTTTCGGATATTCCCTTCATCATACCAACAGCCACACTTGGCTATTCACTGCTAATCTTCTGGAGCGAACCCGGAGGATTATCCTCGCTCTTTGGAGCTCCTTTTGTTTCACCTGGCTGGCTCCTAGTAATCCTGCTTCATTTCACTTTTTCATTTCCCGTAGTAGTTAGGACGATGGTTGGTGCACTGCTTGATTACAAGCTGGAATATGAACAGGCAGCCAGAACTTTGGGCGCAGCACCGCTTACAGCGGACAGAACCGTCACGTTTCCCATACTAAAACACTCCTTGATAGCTTC
>JAOUPS010000002.1 GCA_029879735.1 Candidatus Bathyarchaeota archaeon
GGTATTGGGACAGTTATGGCTTCGAAAAATCTAAAGGCAGTGGCATTGAAGGGAACGGGCAGCATTAAAATCGCTGATCCCAGAAAATTCTGGAAGATTGTTGAAGAAACAGAAGAAGAAACCTATGCTCATCCGCAGTATTGGCCTCGCAGAATCATGGGGACAACCAGAATTTTGATGCTTGCAGACAAGCTTGGCTTCTTGCCTACGAGACACTTCACTTCAGCGACATTTGAGCATGCAGCCGAGGTAAGCGGTGAAAGATTGGCGAGAGAATACAACGTGAAAAACAGAGCTTGCTTCTCGTGCATAGTTCCGTGCAGCAGAGTCTATCTGGTAAGAGAAGGAGAATACGCTGGCCTTTATGGAGAAGGCCCGGAATATGAAGCTCTAAGCAGCTTTACTGCTAGAGTGGGCAACTCTAACCTAGACTTGGCCTTAAAGGCTGTTAACTTGGCAAACAGGCTGGGGTTGGACGCTATAACAACCGCTGAGTGCATAGCTTGGGCTATGGAGCTTTACGAGAAAGGAGAATTGACTAAGAAAGAAGCAGATGGTCTCGAACTAAAATGGGGGAATGGCGAGGCAATACTCGATTTAATCAAAAAAATAGCCTACCGTGAAGGATTCGGGGATTTGCTTGCCGGTGGAGTTAAGAGGGCAGCTGAAAAACTTGGAAAAGGAAAGGAAATAGCGCTTCACGTGAAAGGTTTAGAGATTATACAGGCTGACCCACGGGGCTTGAAGGGTTACGGCTTAGGATACGCAGTTGCAAGCAGGGGAGCCGACCACCTAAGGTCTGAGCCCTTCATAGAGCTAAGCGATGACCCGGAAAAGGGCATGGAAATGTTCGGTATCCCAGAAGCAACCTTGAGGCTTGCACACAAAGGAAAGGGCAAACTTGTACGCTACTTTGAAAACTGGTGCGCAATAATAGATTCCTTAGAAGTCTGTAAAAACCTAGCTGAAAACATGGAACTGCTGCCATTTAATAGAGCGGCTGAAATCATCGAGGCCACAACAGGTTTTCACTTCGCAGAGAAAGCAGTGTTCGAAATCGGAGAGAGAATAATCAACTTGGAAAGAGCCTATCTTGTTCGGGAAGGAATCAGAAGAAGAGATGACTACTTGCCGACAAGATTCTTGAGACAGCCCTTGCCTAATGGCAATTCGAAGGGAGCAATATTCGAAATAGAGCCTATGCTTGATGAGTACTACGCGGAAAGAGACTGGGACTTAAAAACAGGGGTTCCGAAAGCGGAAAAGCTGAGAAAAATAGGTTTAGGGTATGTGATCGACGATCTAAGAAGAAATGGAGTTGAAATAAAGTAGAAAGCTAGAAAACTTTCAGATTAGCAAGCTGTTTAGGGACATAAAATCCTTTGACATAACTGCCCTAATCCCTTTTTTCGGATCCACCACCTGATTGATTTCTAGGTTAATGGCGAGACTTCCAAACATGTATGCCTTCTCAAAGGGCCACTCATATTTTCGCATGAAGGCATCCACTGCAGCATCAGTTGCAAATGTAGCGGCTTCGTCTAGGGTGTCGCCGCAAGCCAAGAATGCATACCAGTCGTGGGTTTCAAGTATTGGCCATTCAGGCTTTTTACCCTTAATGAGGCTGAACCTTAAGAGAACTTCGCCAGCCACCTCAACAGAAGAGACGCAAAGTTCTCCGTCGGCCTGAACTGCGTGTAGGTCGCCAGCTGCAAACAAAGCTCCTTCGGTGAACACGGGTAAATAGAGCTTGGTGCCAGCCGTTAACTCCTTGACATCCATGTTTCCACCATGCTTGCCGAGGGAACTCGAGGGAATTTCACCTGATTCAGGAGCCACACCGATAGTGCCTATCATGGGGTTTGCTTTAACGCGAACGTTCTTATCAAAATGAACGTATCCGCTGCCTATCCCAACTATCTTGGTGGAAGGGTTAAACCGCTTTCTCCCTAAGATTCCATTTTTCGGAACCGTAACTATCACGCCCTTCTCCTCGACTTTTATGTCTAATATTTCCGCGACAAGTGTATCCCCTAGCTCCGCATCCTCAACGAACACCGGACCTGTCGCCCCGTCAACCCTAGACCAGTCAAACTCTTCTAAGGAAGTCTCTTCGTTTTTCACTTGTCCTCCAAAAGCATCCTCTGTTTCAAGCAAGACTAGCTCTCTAGGCTTGACGCGTTCAACTGGCTTGTGTTGAGAGCTAAAGCTATATATCAGTTTACTTCTAGGAACAATCTTCATAACGAAACATCCAACCTTTGTTTCTAAATGCGCTTTAACATTTAGAAGTTTTTAAGTTTAAAAATTAATGTCACTTTGGTTTTCGAACTGACTGACTCGTTGTAAGAGCAACCACCAATATTTTTTGTATTAATACTTAAAATAAACGAGAAAACGAAACCTCCCTACGGTCTGGTTATTAATATAAATAGATGAGGTTTAAATACTGATTTGAATTACTATGATGAATATTGTCAAAAATCATTTAAACCATTTATACTGGTTTCTTAATAGTCTGCGGTGAAATGTCGTGCTTGTCACAAATAGAGATTTGTGTATGTAACCGCATAATATTTATAAGCTAGTTTGTAATAAATTATTCTGATAAGAATGGAAGATGTTAACGGGGCGCTAAAGGTTTGGAAGAGGCATCTTTCTAACCGGGTGGAACGTACTCGGAATGAGTATTTTAGGACTTTCAGCATGTTTGTTGAATGGGCTAAGAAAACGCCTGACCAACTGCGCAGCATGAAATATGAAGAGTCTCAAAAACAGGAGCCTTGGCTCAGAACTGAAGTTGAAAATTTGGTGCGTCAATTTTTGGGGTACCTAGATGAAAAAGGTTACAGTGGAAGTTATATTCACGTGGTTCTTTCATCCATCAAAAGTTTTTTCTCTGCGCAGAACATGCCTTTGCGATTGGACAGCAATGACCGGCCCCGTGTAGCGAGTGAACATGCAAGTGCTGTTCCGACACATAAAGACATGAAGAAGATTGTGGATGCGGCGGATAGTTTGCGGAACCGGGCTTTAGTGCTTTTCCTTAAAGACACTGGGTTAAGAGTTAGTGACGTTGCAAAATTGAAGTGGAAAGACCTTAAGCCAGGCGAACAAGGCTTTTACGGATTTAAAATAGTCACGGAAAAGAAGAAAGTGGTTGCTAGAGGCTTTTTTGGGCCGGAAACAACAGAAGCTCTAGAACTATACCGTAAACAGCGTTTAGAAGGCACTAGACATGTGAAGGCTGAAAAGAACATTGAAGATCATTATGTTTTTGTGCCTTTGCCTGTTAGTGGCCATTTTGATGGGGGCCGACATGGAATGGAACCAGCGGTTATAGGGGCTCGAGTAGGCGACTGCATCAAATTGGCTGGTTTCCGTGGAAAATATACTCCTCATGGGTTGCGGAAATTCTGGGAACAGAATGTTAAAGCAGACCGGGAAGCTTATCTAAAACAGTTAAACGGAAGAAAGTTGTCTGCGGTTGAACGAGCTTATTACTGGCGCACCGAAGAACAGTTGTGTCAGCTTTACAGGAAGAACTATAACAACTTGCGGATCTTCAGCACAACCATCAAAGAAGCTGACATAGAAAGGATAGTAGAAAAAAGATTGAAAGAACGGCTTGAAGCGGTAACACTGGAAAAGACAATCGCATTAGAGAATCTGCTTAAGCGCATCGAAAAACTTGAAAAGAAGCTAGCTGAGAAATCATAAGTGGCTCGTTTTTACCTGCCTTTCCTAAGCAAATACTACGGTTCGGAGGAACCAACCCCTAGTGGAGATATCTCCCGCAAAACCCCATTTTTACTGCTTCATTAGAGAATAGAATTCAATTCAGAATGATCTTCGCTGGAGTGTAGGCTAACACAACATTCAAGGGGGCTGTTTCTACGCCGTTTACTCATGGTTGCATGCTGTTGAGAATAGGTAAAAAGCTTCTGCAGCAATTTGACTAAGCCACCAACGTACACAGAGGAAAAATTTTTACCACACTCAGCTAATAAGGATGTGAGTGCCAGTAGTTTACATATGAGTTGAAAAGAATGCAGGGTGATTTGACACGTTTACTCGCATTTCCAAAGAACGCCTCAGAAGCAACTACAGGCGTTTTCTTTCCTAAGGATAATCTACTTGTTACCGGGCACGATAATGGTGTGGTTTTCTTATGGAATTTATCAGACGGATCTTCTCGAAAACTGTATGAGTGCTCTACAAAAATCGAAACAGTTACTGCTTCAGAAAAACAGGAACTTGCAATAGGTTCTCATTCAGGCGAAATTGTGGTCTTATCCATAGAAAGACCAGGTCATACTATTGTCCAACCTGCTGCCTATGGCGTAAGAGATCGGGTGTGGAGATCCCTTTGGCTCCAAGATGATGCATTTATAACGAGTTCAACATATGGCTTGCTTAATGTATTCAGAAAGGAAGCTGACTCCAAGTGGACCAAAAATTCTCTATCAGGACATGAGAATAGTGTATTTGGCGTGGGTAGGTCAGATAGAGGCTTGTTAACTACGGGTGATTACTTCGGAAAGATTCTAATCTGGAACTTAGGCGATGGCGGATACGAACCTATTCAAAGGCTGAAAATCCAAAACGCAGTGGAAGACATAGCTTGGTTTAAAGATGAGGCTTTTGCGGCAATCAATAACGGAGGCGGGATCTATCTATTTGAGCAAGACTCAGAGCGTAGATGGAGATCAGTATTTGAAGTGAGAAATGCCACAAGCCGGGGGAACTGTGTAAACATAACGCCTGATGGAAAGACAGTTTTCGCAGCAACAAATAGAGAAGTTATTCAGTTCGATATAGAAACGCGGCAAATAGATTCTATGAGAACTGGTGGAGTTAAAAAGATATTCTTCAAGGAGAATAATGTGTTCCTGTTAACATCCCATAGTTTAGTGTTTTTTGAAAGAAAGCCAATTGAGCTTAGGGCTGATCTCATCAAATATAAATATGTTAAGACGGGTCTTGTTGGCCATACCGGTGTAGGAAAAAGTACACTTTGCAGCTTTGTGACAACCGGTTCACCTCCTGCCGACTATTTGTCTACTGTTGGAAAGAAAATCTGGAACTGGGAATTGCCTGTGGAAGAAAACTTACAAAGAAGGATAGTTCTTCATGACCACGGTGGCCAAGAGACTGTTCTTGGCACTTTTCTTCCCTTCCTATCAGATTCTGATGTTGTCTTGATTCTATTCCAGCAAAATGACCTCGTCACTTATGAAAAAGCGATAAAAATTTTTGAAAAAATAAAGAATAAGGTTGCCGATAGAGTCAAGATTTTCTTCGTTCAAACCCATATAGATCAAAAAATGGCTGAGTTGAATACGGCAAAAATGGAAAAACTCATAGAAAGAGGAGAATTGATTGACAACCTGAAAGTTTGCCCTAAGGATGGTAAGGGCATAGAAGACTTGAAGGAACGTCTAACAAAAGAGATTTCGTGGAATAATGCGAGAATAATGATTCAAACGTTAAACGCGAATGCTGTTTTGAGATGCATTGTAGCACTGCAAGAGAAAAATATTGGGGTTATCCAACTGAGTGAGTTCATCAAGTATTATGAAGAAAGTACTAACCTGAGAATTCCAAGGCGTCATCTTGAGTTTCTTCTGAAGGATTATAGCAATCAAGGAATAATAGAGTACTATCCAGAAATTTTGGATTCAATCATCTTCAATGACCCCGAATACAATTCACTGAAAACAGAGATACCGATTGAAGCTATGAAGAGAAATGGAATAGTAAAGATAGGAGACCTTGCAGCCCTCTTCAAGAACGGCAAATTCCTACAAATGATAGATAAGATGTATCTCAAACATAAGGTTTGGATAGAAAATGGTGAATGGAGAATATTCCCCGAACTACTCAAAGACGAAGCCATAGAGATACCTAAACACCTAATCAAGTTTTTCGAGAATATATCCACTGAAAAAAGATTGTTGCCAGATCAGATGATCGATATTGGGCGACTTATTGAAGCACTTTTTGAATTGAAACTGCAATGTATTGATGCATCAAAGAAAGATGGACTTTTTTCATGGAAAGAACATGCATTGATTTACTATAGTTTTGAACGAATTGGTAACGCGATTGATGGGTTCTCTTTCCGATGCAATTATCGTATCGGGGGGATGAAGAAACAGATTTGCAAGAGATTGAAGACAGAGTTCCTAAACGTTTTAGAACAGCTCTATGGCCCCTTTCTAAAAGAAGAAACATTAGAGAATAAAAAAAAAGCTGATTTAGATAGGGATATAGTTCACGACGTTGCCATATCTTATGCAACTGAACAAGGAGAATATGCGGGAAAGGTAGCGGATATTCTTAGAGAGAACGGCATAGTTGTCTTTTTTGACGGATGGAACGCGGCAAAAATGTGGGGAAGAGACCTCGCAGAATATTTAATGCGCGTCTACTATCGACAATCCAAGTATTGCATGATGTTTATTTCTAAAGATTACGTATCAAAAGCTTGGCCTACTTATGAACGAAAGATGGCAATAGCCAGAAATATTGAACAGTTCGGCGGGTATATCCTTCCCATAAGGTTTGACGAATCTGAAGTACCAGGTCTTCCCCCGACAGTTAGATACATTAACGGTAACAACAAGACACCAGAAGACGTTGCAGACCTATTTATTGAAAAACTTGAGGAAGAAGAAGACAAAGGTTAGAGCCAATCGCAATCTATAACGACTCGGATTGAGGTTAGTCTAACTCGATGCGCGTGTGTGTATTCATACCGAATAGAAGATTAAGAGCAAACTTTCAAGGTTCAAAACAGAAGTGGAGGATCAGCTTCCTCTTCACGTTCTAATCTGCGACTTTCAGACATGTGAACGTATTCAAAAGGCATAGTCGATCGATGCAAAGCTTCCTTGAGTGTGAACGGATCCATAGCGTCAGCGAGCTGAGCAGCCCGCCAATGCATCTGAGTATAGTTCATTGCCCCTTAAGTTTCTGTAGCCGTCAAGCAAGCTTTATTAGATATGAACGGTGAATAAATTTTGGTGTCTTTTTCGGCTGGGGTGTCTTAGAGGGCAGCTGGACTATGCAAATGGAGTCGGTTGCTGCCTTTAGAGATGTTGTCTAAGAGTGGATAGGCTGACTCGGGGTGTGGTGTTAGTCAGATTTGAGTAGAAGAGTGGGGCACTTGAATCTTAGAATCCTTAGGAGGAGGGCTGAAATGTTGGATGCGGTTAGTACCGGGCTTCATCCCTCCGCTGTGATTACTCAGTTGGCTGAGAAGTATGGTGTTACGGAGCGGGCTTTGTGGAGTGACTGGCAACGCCGGGAAAAATGGGTTCCTTTACTTTTGGATTTGGAGAAGTATGCAGGGTTTACTGAGATGATAGGGCAGAAGTTGAAGGGGGTTCAGAAGGCTGCTTGGAGCATCTATTTGAAAGCAAGCAACGACAGCGCAAGAGTAGGCGCCCTCAGAACTATACTTGAGGCTTTAGAGATTCACAGAGACATCGTTCAAACACGAGACGTCATAGAGCGCCTGGAAAAAATAGAGGAGATCGCACAGAAACAGAAAATGCATAGAAGTTCTGGGAGTACATTGCATTGAAAGCGTCGATCATTAAAAGAATCGAGAAGCTTGAGGAGCAGTTTAAGCCGTGTGAGCCAGAACTACCGCCTGTTGATCTTGATCTGTTGATTAAGAGCGAAAGCGAGTACTTCAGCAAACAGATGGTTCTTTTGCGTACTAAGGCGCGGGAGCTTGGTTACGGAGACAAGAACAATAAGGTTGGCTGGTTCGATCTGGGAAGCTGTGATCCGGTCTGTAATGAAGAGGTTAGAATGGAATGTTTGGAAGCTTTAAACGATGAGGAAGTGCAGATTATCGAAACCCTGCACAAGATTATTGAGAAGTGTATTCGGTTAACAGCCCTTCTAACTGAGGACGAGAAAGAAGCTATCAAACAATACAACTACATGACAGTTTACCTACGTTATGGCTGGACCGGTAGATATGACGACTGTGAAGCCCCCAGTTATACACAAGACGAATACGAAGAGGCTAGACTACTCTATGAACAGATTATGGCTAAACATGGAGAGAAGATCTATGAGTAACAAGGCGATTCTAAGGCGGCTTAAGAAGTTAGAGAAAGTTTTTGCTGTAGAGCCAAAAGACGAGTGGTTGGATATTCTAATGTGGAACGGATCGGAAGGCGGGATATTTGGGCACACACATTGTCGCATCTCTCTAGGTGGGAACCGAACGGAATGGATACCGTGCTCTGATGAGGAAGAACTTGAGATTATGCGTGAACACTACGAACGAGAGGGCCATAGGGTCTATGGTAAGGGTGCTGAAGTGTCTTTTGCGGAGTATCTTGAGCGTTTCAGCTATCTAGGATCTGAAGAGCTGACTGTGAGAAGAGAAGCGATTATTGAACGGTTGAAGGGTGAAGAAGACGGAGTTAGAGTTGAGGATACCGGCTGCAGAACTTGTTGATGTTGATACGTTGCGGGTGGATCACGAAAATCCTAATAGGATGTCCTCTAGGCAGTTTAAAGCATTGAAGAAGAGTATTCAGCGTTGGGGTTTTGTCGTTCCCATCATAACGAACAGGGATTATCTTGTGGCTGACGGTGAACATCGTTTAAGGCTGCGAAGGATCTGGGCATGAAACAGGTCAGCGTTGTTAGGTTGCCTGTGGATGATGTGGATAGGCGTATGATCAGGCAGGTGATGAATAAGATTCGTGGTGAACATGACCTTTTCCTGGATGCTGAGGAATATTATCGATTAGTTTCTGAAGGTTCACGGGATTTAATTAAGAGATTGTTGAACGAGAATGATCTTAGAATTGACAATTTGCTGAAGCTGCGAGAACCATTAGAGGATAACGAAGAAGAACTGAGGCGCATTGCAGAGAAGTTTAGGACAAGAGTTGAAAGTAGTGAGCTGGATAGAGAATGGGAAAAGGTTCAGCCTAGAGAACCGTTGAGGCTGAAGTGTCATGTTGAATTTTCTACTAAGGCTGAGGTTACGAAGAGAACGGTGGCTGTGTGCGAGGCTTTCGGCTTGGGTGTTGATGAGGCCAAGCATTTTATTGTTTTTGATGATTTTTCTCTGGATTTTTGCAAGGGCGATTTGATTTTTCTTACGGGTGATTCGGGTGGAGGAAAGACACTGCTTCTTAAAGCATTCAAGAGATTTTTCGGCAACTCGCCCCCTTATACGTCGTGCTAGTCGATCTGTCTTGAGTTGAATCTTTTAATACACCGTCAATGCCATTTTCTTGAACATTAGATGCCTAAAGAACGTCATCGGTTATTCCTTTTATGTTTATGTATTGCATTTGATACAGCAAACGCTTATGTAAATAATTTTTGAGTCTATAGAAGATTTTTCCATAATACTTTAATACATTGTTGCAGTATATATGGATTTTCTAACGTATATAGAGAGAAAAGGAAGAAAAGAAAAATGAAGAAATTATTGTCAATTGTAATAGTTGCTGTTCTAATGCTATCAATGTTCTCAATGCTTTCACCGCAGGTCAAACCTTCGTCAGGTGTGGCGCCTGAGGTAGTGTGTGTACCATTTCACGGGAAACATCTCGGCGTACCCCATGATACTTGGATTGGAAAAGAGATTGTTCTGAAGGGCACTGCACACGATTCAGATGGCGATACGACGTTGAAATCTTACAAATGGGATTTCGGTGACGGCTATTCAACAGGCTGGATCACTGGGGTCAATCCCTACGCGATCGAAGCAAAGCATACATACACTGGAACAATGGCTGACGGAACCACTTATGGACCAGGAAAATTCTTCACCGCTTGGTTGCATGTGGAAGACAATGAGGTAAACATTGGAAAAGACAGCTACTTCATTGCAATTAGAGACATATCAGACCCTAAGAAAAAACTTGAAATTGAAGTCAATGTAGCCATTGATAACGGCCTTTGGTGGTTACACAAGACCCAAATCAGATATTCATCCAGTGGTACAGATTACGGATATTGGCGAGATAGTAGTTATGGCAGCTACATTACTGGTCCAACCAGTACAGCTGTTCTGTCCTTCGAGATCCACGGACACGTACCAACCGGCGATAGAGGGGAAGACCCATATGTAGAAACCGTCCAGAGGGGCTTAAGCTACGTCTTTACGCAATGTTATTCTCGCAGCATTAGTGGTCCAAGCCCTTCGTGTCCATATGGTGACCCAGACACTAACGGCAATGGTATCGGAGTAGATGTCAGTAGCGGCCGTCGCGTATATGAAATCGGCATGGTGATGATGGCTATAGCTGCAAGCGGCGATCCGAATCTGATAGCCACAACTGGAGGTGTAGCAGGTCGAACATACTTTGATATACTCACTGATATGGTTGATATGTGTGCATGGGGCCAAAACCAGGCTGGAAGCGGCAGAGGCGGCTGGAGATATGACTGGAACTATGGCAACAGTGACAATTCTGTTACTCAGTGGCCAATAATTGGTTTGGAAGCGGCTGAGACGAACTGGGGAATCCTAGCACCTGCCTTTGTCAAATCTGAATTGGACTTGTGGCTAGCCTACAGCCAAAATACCAACGGAGGATTCGGCTACACGTCGCCTTGGGAGTGGGTTAACGTCGCTAAAACAGGTGCTGGCTTATGTGGCCTTGCATACATTGAGCTTCCACCAACAGATACTAGGGTCACAAACGCGATAAACTATCTCAATGCGAGGTGGGGCGCAGGTGGGACGGACGGATACTGGGGAAACTACTACGCTTTGTACGCGGTAATGAAAGGATGCAGACTCTTTGATCCGGAAATCGAGTACATCGGTTCTCACAACTGGTACTGGCACGACCCAGATGGTTTTGCACGTTACCTTGTAAATCAGCAAAGATCTGATGGAAAATGGCCAGCTGGTGTTTATGGCGGCGACATTTTAGATACGGGTTGGGCTATGCTAGCTCTCACACCAACCGTTACATATGGACCTCCAGTTGCAGACGCTGGTTCAGACGTTGACAACCATCCACCCGAACCCGTTTCGGTAACGTTTGATGCCTCCGGATCGTACCACACTGATCCCACAAAAAATATTGTGTTGTACGAGTGGGACTTCGAAGGTGATGGAGTATGGGACTACAGTAGTACTGACATCAAAGTTGAACATGCATATCCAGCCTACAAGAATCCTGACGGCTCGATAGATTGGGACAAAACCGCCAAAGACTATACTGCCACCTTGAGAGTGACAGACAACAATGATCCGCCTCTGCAAGACAAAGACACATGCGTCATCCGCATAACACCGCCCCCATGGAAACCAGTTGCAGATCCAGACGGCCCCTATAGAGCAGTCACAGGCATTGCCTTACAACTAGATGGTTCAAAATCCTACGACCCTGAAAGCAGGATGTATGCGGAAACTCATCCTTGGTATGAAACAATAGAAAAATATGAATGGGATCTTGATAATGATGGGCAGTTCGATGATTCACCAGAGACCCAGCCTTCTTGGATTTGGAACAGCGAAGGCACCTACAGCGTAGGTCTCAAAGTTACAGATAGTCAACCAAGTGGTCCAGGAGGGACTGTTGGCCCACTAGACGTTGCTGCAAAATATGTTATAGTTACCGTTTCAGACTATGCAGAATCATTGATAATCACAAATAAGCAAAAGTTATTGGAATTCGGAGTTGAAGGTGGCTTATCGGGAGACCAATCTAAAGAGAAAGTAGAGAAACTGCTCATCACTGCGAAACTTCTGCATCCAGCAAGTATAACATGCCAATTGGAGAATGAATTATCAGATCCTGACAACTGGGAACAAATTGACAAATTTGTGGAAGATATGTGGGCGAAATTTAGATTTGACCATCTAGTAATTTTGGGTCCCCCAGATGTAGTTCCCTTCTGTATTACAGATGATCCCACGGTGGACTTGCCGTTTCAACATACTAATGAAGGCACTATTAGAACAGACTTTCATTATGGAGAGATTAATGGAGACGATTACCAAGATCTTGCTGTAGGAAGAATAGTGGGTAAAACTATCGATGACATGATTTTACTCATGAAACCTTTAACGGAACAAAGCATCGGCGAAGCAGGTGTAATAGGTGCATGCAACGAATGGCAAGACTGCGGAAATCACATTTACAACCAGTTAACAGACACAGCTGAGCTTGCCGTAGTCAAACTTTACCAAGGCGACACTCTGAGCAGGGAGAACTTCAGGAAAGAGTTGCAGAATAAGGGTGTTATCACCTGGCTAGGTCACTCAAGTGAATACGTCTGGGTGTACGCAAAGAAAAAACAGGAAGAAGTTGCACTGAATCACGCAGATGTCAGAGATGTCGGATTGGGCGGTACAACACCTATAGTTGTCGCAATAGGTTGTTGGTCCGCAAGTCTTCCAGTCTTGGTCCATTTAGCTTGGTGTATTCCAACTTCGTTCATTCACAAAGGTGCCAGCTGTTTTATAGGTTCTACTGCATATGAATGGGCTGGAAGATGGGGAAACGCATATTCAGAGAAGCTGGCTAAGTACTTCTTTAACCATTTAATCGCTGGAGAAGATATAGGAACTGCTTTCAAGAATGCAAAACGAGAATACGTCGACAAAGACCTGAAAGACATCTGGGGCGATCCGTGGGGTCGTGATAGGAAGACTCTTTTGGAATTTGTCCTTTACGGTGATCCATTATTCAATCCAACTTTTCCGAATGAAGCTTCAACAAAAATGTCTTTGAGAAACAAATTAACCTCAAGAAAAATTGCCTCATCTATCAAGGAATCAATTGACATAACGGAGTTTTATCATAGTACTATTGATGATTTTGACTTAATAGAGATTCCAGGCGCTGAATTGCACGTTGAGCATGGATATCCAATAATCCCCATGATAACAAAGCGATACACAATACCAGCAGATGAGGAGTTTGCAGGTGTAAATCTTATCGATGCCAATGGAGAGATTCTTTCAGGTACATTCAAGCTTCCAATAGGCCAAGCATGGAGTATCATGCCAACCACAGAGACTGAACTGTATGTTGCTGGTAGTTATCCTGGAACACTCTACAAAATTTCTGTCTTTCAAGAGCTAGATGGAACAAAGACACTGATTTTGACGGTGGCCCCCCTCCATTATGATAAACGGACAGGGGAAGTCTTTCTCTATAGACATATCGAGCTAGAAATAATAGCAGAACCCTCAACTATAGACATGATTCCATCTGACTGGGAGATACTAGAACCTATGTTACCAACAGAAAGCATCTCACAAGCCTTCTCAATAAGAAATACTGCTAATCTACCTGTTACGGGAATAGACATAACTGCACAAGGCGACATTGAAGCATGGTTGACGTTCAATCTTACGGAAATAGACGAGCTACAACCAGGCGAGTCCAAGGGATTAGAGGCCTACTTAACAATACCACAACAGGTTAGCTTTGGTTTCTATTCAGGCTGCATAACATTAACAAGCAATTCTGGAAGTCAAAGCGTCCCTGTATATGTTTCAATAGGCGTTAACTGGGAATATCAATTTGAAGACTCAACAAGACAGACAATACTTAGAGTAAGCGCTAGCAAGGAATATTTCCAATTTGCAGCTCCTGACAAAGAGTTCTCGCCAAAACATGATCTTGATATGAGAATCACATGTAAAGCAATAATCATAATATACGAAGATTGGGAAATTAAAATAGTCACAGTTGATGTTGACACAGGCCTAGATTTTTGCATAGCGGTAGCATGGGATCAACAGACACGCAAACGCTACATGCTCCTTGACAAGCCGGGAATCGAGTAGTTAAACGTCACTCTGCCCCAAACTTCCCTTTTTTGGTTAAGCGGAGAACATTCTAATCTCTTCTAGTTTTCGTGGTAAACTGAAATCTATGTTCAGATTATGCTAAGGGTATAAGCTCCTAGGGCTAGTACAACAACGCAAACTTCTCAAGCTAGTGTGGAATAGTATTTTCTTGTGGGGAAGTGATTCTTGTATCCTAAACCAAGAAGCCGATAAGGATTCGCACGTATTATTAGTCTTTTGCACTCTAACCGCTTCTTATTAAGGAAAAGAGACAAGTTTTAGATAAAGGGCAAGCCCCTTTTGTCTCTAGGCACTTTGGCTTGGCAGCGCAGACGCTGAACCCATCGGGTGCTTCTGCACAATGGTACCATATGATCAAGTCAACTACTCCAGGACTTTCTGAAAGGTCAAGATTGAGAACACGAATGCCTGCCAGGTGCTCTCTGCAAAAGCAAACCAAAGCATCTTGTAAGGCGTCCTTTTGGAGAGGGTCGAACAGACTTCCAGAGGAGAGATGATAGATTCCTGTTCTGAGTATAAATCTCATTTCGTGAATGTCAATGGGTGCCCTGTCTAAGTAGCCCATGTCCCGAAGAAAAATGTCTCTTCCCTTTGGTCCCAAGATCTTGGCTCCTTTACGGTTTTGCGAGAGTTCGTGAAGATGCGAAGTCCATTCCCTTATTGATTTTTGACTTAACTCTTCCAGAAGACTATACATTTTCTTCTCAGCCATATCTGACCGAAAAGCGACGTTCCGAATAATGTTGATGAGGGTTTCTTTCCCTTTCTCTTTCCTGAAAAAGCCTGCCATCAAATGCTCAATCTTTTTAAATTCATCCTTGAAGAGCTTTGCATACTTGCGTCGATAGTAATTGTTAGACGCTATTAGTTCCCCGAGTTTTTCAAGAGCTACCATTGAATCGGGATCTTTATCCAGTTCCGTCTTATTTCCCAGAAAAGCAGTAATGTCCTTTTCAATCTGGGTTCTATATTCGGTCTTGTCAATCAATTGTTGAAAGCTATTCGCCAAGCTGTCTGGATCAAAGATCTCCATACTTCATCACGCTCTTACTTCAGTTCAGTGAAACACTTGAACTATGAAGTCTTATATACAGTACTTTTATTAATTATATTGGTTGAAATGGGCAAATATGACGAGGCGGTGTATCGTATTCTTTCTGATCCAGTTATGTCAAGTGAAGTTGCGAAGAAGCTTAGAATAGCGCAGAAGACTTTATAGGGGCTTTTAGGTGATTTTATGAGTGGGTAGCTATGTCCAAAAATTTTGATTTTGAGCAGCTAGTTGATTTATCTAATTGGACAGACTTCGACACTTTCATGCAAGACTTCGGTGAGAGATTGGATCGCGACATCAAAAAGTCTATAGATACCCGGCGGAAGCTTAGGAAGACCCTTCTCAGCAACCCTAAAATAAGGAAGGCTATTCGTCCTCGGAAGGAAGATGTTAAGAAGTGGGAGTCGCTACTGGAGTGGGCGGGGGATGAGTTATTTGGGGGGAATGTGTGTGGTGTTGACGGGACGCTTTCTCATTATCCTATGGCTTCTGGGACGAGATGTAGGATAGGAATAGTCGCTACTTCTTACAGAAACAATAGGATTGAAAGGGTGTTGTACGTGTCTGAGAGGGAGCTTGCAGAGCCCTCTAAGACGCCTATGGAGCATTATAATAAACTTCTTGAAGGCCATCGGGTCACAAACATGTTGGTCAGGGCAATTATGCTTTATGGAGAGAGGCAGCTGGCGCTTCAGAGGCCGGAGAAATGGAAGTTTGTTCATGGTCAACTATTGCCTTATGAGTTGAGGACCGGTTTGGGCGCTTATCGTGCCTTAGATGTGAGTTTGGAAATGGGAAAGAAGTTGATCAAGGAGAAGACAGTTATAGGTATTATAGAAGATACTACACGTTTGGATCTTCTTAATGCAGGAATCATTCTCGAGAGGGGTGAGTACATGCCTGCGACCGACCTCAAAAGGGAACTTGAAATCTATCTTTATGGCGATGACGAAAAGGGCATTTCAGGCGCTCACTTCAACCCAAAGGACAGGGCGAAATTTGAAAAGTTCATTGACAAATACGCTGCCAACATAAAGGTAGGAATTTTCAGGATAGGTTACAAACCGTATCTCTTTCACGCTCATAAGGATGTCTTTGATGAAGCTGCTGCCTTAATAGCGAGGGATAGTATGAACCAACCAATGCGTGGCTTTCCACTCTTGGTAGACTATGCTGACGAGATCTGTAGCAAAGTGCTTTCCTCAGGTGATTTTCAGAAGCAGATCACGTCTAGAATAGCTAAGATCAGCCCGGACGCTTTGGGATTTGAAATGATAGCTAGAAGCACGAGGAGGAGATGAAAGTGCGCAAGAAAGAGAAGCTTCTAGGCCATATTCATTTCGATACACCAACTTTGGATAATTATATTTCTGAGGTTTTGGTGCCTAAAGAAAGAGTGAACGATGTTTTGCGCAACAGATATGTAAAAATTGATTCTGACAACAACATCACCTTTTTGGGTCGAGTGATTGAGGGCCCCTTTTACATTCCAGAAGAGGTTGCCAGAGGATCTGCTTTTGCTCAAACGTCAATATTGAAAGGCGCGGAATTTCAGGCAGTGCCCAACTATTACGCTCTTGTGCGAGTCGAACTGCTCGGCAAATATACCGGCGGAAAACTTTTTTCTACTAATACGCGACCGACGCCTAAGTCACCGGTGATTGAGCTGGACACAAAGGAAGTCCAAAATCTCATAGGCCTTCGAGGAGATGCCTTGATCGGTAGGCATGTAGGCTATGAGGCAGTTAAAATTTTGATGGATTCAACAACGAAGAATGTTTTTCCCAGAAATATTGGTATTTTTGGTACCGTTGGTTCAGGTAAGACAAACACTGCCCAAGTGATCATTGAAGAGACTAGTGAGGCAGGGTATGCTGTTATTATAGTTGATGTAGAGGGGGAGTACATAAGTATGGATGAGCCAACAGGCATACTGGAGGATAAGCTGTCCGAGTTTGGCCTGAAACCTGAAGGACTCAAAGATTTCGGCGTTTACTTCCCCGTCGCCGGTGAAACCAAAAGAAAGAAGGCGATCCCGTTTGATATAAAATTTAGTTCAATGGATCCGTACATTCTAGCGGAGATCCTGCGATTTACTGAAGCTCAGGAAAGGGTTTTTCACAAATTGGTGGGAATGCTTCAGGCAAAGAGGAAAAAGGGAGAGGAAGAAGAGGACGAAACCTTAGCTTTCCTCATGGGTAAACCAAGAGGAAGGAGAAGAGAATACACAATTCTGAGTGCAATTAAACAGATATACGCTATGGGAAAGGAGCTCAAAGGTGGCGAGAGAATCTCAAGCTATACATTGTCTTCAAAGCTTGCCAAGCTGAGGAGGCAGAACATTTTTGATCAACCTGACGCCAGTGAAATTCAAGTTGGGTCACTTCTAAGAAAGGGCCGAGTCAGCGTCATAGATGTCAGTGGCTGCACCGCGGAGGTCAAAAACATAGTCATAGCTTGGTTGTTGGACAAAGTATTCGATCTGAAGATGAAAGCCCCTGAACGTACACCAAAAATCTTAGTGTTGATTGAGGAAGCCCACACTTTTGTTAGCAGAGAGAACGTAGACAGGATGTCGGCAACAGTAGATATGCTTAGGATGATAGCTAGGCGTGGCCGCAAGAGATGGTTATGCCTAGGCTTCATATCTCAACAGCCCGCGCATTTGCCGAGTGAGATCTTCGAATTGTGCAACACCCGAATAATTCACGGGATCAAAAGTGAGAGAAATATCAATGCTCTGAAAGCAACCGGTGGAGATATCGTCGAAAAGCTTTGGAATCAGGTTCCGGGTCTTGGTGTAGGAGAAGCTTTAGTTTCTAGCCCACAGTATACTCACTCGATTGTTATTGATGTTAGACCATGCAAGTGCAAGAGAGAACTTGTAGCTTGATTTTGACTGATCAATTTTGCGTGAATTGAAACGTGCTGACTTAGGGTTTTTCTAGTATTATGATGTACTCATGAGGGTAAACCAGTTTGTTACTTGCACAGTTCGTTGACGCAAATTGCCCAGTTTCTTGATTTCTAATAGATGGTAGCCATTTCTTGTTGCTTGGTATTTGCCTCTTGATAACCTTCAGTAACTTGAAACCTACGTTGATTGATATTTCACTTAGAACTTCTGCATTTAGTATATTTACGTCTCCGAGGGTTGTGTTTCCTATAACAATACTTGCGATGCCACCTGGTTTAAGAACGCGAGTAAATTGTTCAAAGGCCTGTTGCATTTCAGCAAAATATGTGAAAACAGCGTCTGCGCATCCATTTAGGTAATGGTTCTTATTTCCATTGACCTTTGAACCTTCATTTTTAAGCCTTCTTACGATTTCGTTTCCAATTTCGCTGTGTATTTCCTTGACACTGACATCTTTCGGTTGTGTTGTTCCGATGTGATCCTTGCGGTTTTCTGTCATGTCGGTTTCGGGATTTATCCAGAGGAGTGTGAGTTGGTGAAGATCTGCATATTCGTAGGAAGTGACATATGGCGGGCTAGTTGCAATGATGGACACATATTCGTCTTCGCAAGGGATGTGCCTACAGTCTTCGCAAAATACATCCAAGTAATCGCTAAGTCTTGCTTTGACTTTTTTAGGTAAGATCTCATAATATTCTTTGTTCTTTCTTGTCATGTGTATGATGCGGCGTTTGAATGTTGGTATGGCTCTAGGTATATTCTTGTCTTTGTCTCTGGCCGGTTTAATAGAGTCCATGTTCCAGCATGAGCAGTTTTTCAGGATGTGTGAAAAACCGCATTTGAGGAAGTCTTGTACAGCTTTCTCTTGCATATCTTCTATTAATGAAAGAATAAGGGACAGGTTACGGATTGTATCGTCGCCAAACCAGAATCTCACCCTGTCATAGTTGGGAGATTCTCTGATCCTTTCCATCACTTTATTATCTGTTTTGTTCTTTTGAGGATTTAGCTTCGCAAAGAGTTTTGAGACATGCATTTCGAGTAGTTGTGGTTTAATGTATGTGGTTTTTGCCTTGGTGATGAGATAGGCAACGGGATTTATGTCAACGCCAAGTGCGCGTCTTTGGATTAGTAGTGCTTCAAGGAGTGTTGTTCCGCATCCAACAAACGGGTCGCATATTAATTCTTCTTCGTTGCTGTATTCCTTGATGATGCGTCTTACGAGTTGTGGGATGAACTTTGCTGGATATCTATGGTAACTGTGGGTAAGATAAGCAGTGTCTTTCGGCGTTAAATCTCTATAGGTCCATGATTCATCTGTCTTTAAGGATGCAAAGTACTTAAGAATGTGCTTCATTTGGAATCCACAACATTCCTTTTATATCCTTGCCGGCGATTCTTAAAACTTTTCCAGAAAACTTTCTATGATAGTTTTATCGTCCTCATTCATACTATATAATTGGTAAACTAACTCATTGAGCTCCTCTTCAAGTTGTTCGATGGGTGTAGCCTTAACCTCTTCTGCCGTCTTTTTCACATTCTCTAGAATTTCTGTTACTATTGAGTTATCCCTCGGAACAAGTATTTTCACAGTTTCATTTTGATTTACCTTTCTATTTCTAAGCGCCAAAATCAAATACTGCGCCTTTTCCTTAGTATCTACCCAAATAGAGTCCTCGCCTTCACTAGGATAAACAACATAGCCTTTGCCTGATAACCCACTAAGGAAGGGCTTCAATTCGCTATGGTCTGTATTGAAAGTATGTTTAACATCGTCAAACTCTTCACCCCTTAGCCTATAATGTTTTAAATAAATTTCAGGAAATTCCTCGACTAATCGTTTCGGTTTAACTTGATGGCGAATCTTTTGAACTATTTGAGCTATTTGCCCAACAATTTCTTTTTCTTGGTCGGACATAACTAGTCTTATGGGGAGTTTTTCCAAGTATTGCGTCTTATATCGAAAATACTTACCAGAAACAAACGGACTAGTTTGCTTAAGGTAAAATTCAAGTAGCTTAGAGTTTAATTCTGCAAGTAACAAGTAGTAGTTGTATTTGTCTCTAAAATTGTCCTTTAAAATAAGCCCGTAGGTCGTGTCAGTGATATAGTATTTTTCTTCATCGAGCGCAAAATTGCTCTTGTCAGAAACGTCGGGTGTCACAACTTTTTTTTGCCCAAGCCACTCAGGATTTCTCGGACACCAGATCTCATACCATTCATGCCTTAACCCGTTTTTTATAGCATTCATTAGATATTCTTTACTCTTCAAGATCTTTTCATGTTCCTTAAAGTACGCCCATGTCTTTGGGTATAACTTTTCTAGTTCAGTTCTTGGAATTACTACGACTTTACCCTGATCAATTCTATGTGGATAAATAATCCATAAATTCTGCCAATCAATGTCCCATCTCTTAATAAATTCGCCTTTTATCAATTTTTTCAGAAGAGCTTTTTCTATTTCAAAGTATTTCCCGGTGTTCAAATAACCTAAAGGTTGGATTCTAGCAAGACCGTTTGGTAGATCATGCATTAGATGGACCCAGAAAATATCAATAGGGGTAGCTTGTATTCCCACAGATATTCTTTTGCATATTTTCTCCAAAGTGTAGTCTGAGTTCTTTTCAATTTTCTTCATAAGTCGGAAATGTGTTTCGGGAAGGAATCTCCATTTTTCCTTTTCTAAATTAGATTGATTAACTTGAAAAATATCAACATAAAGGTCTGAATATTCCTGTTTGCCTATACTCTTCTTTATATGATCTAGCAGATTCTCCTTTGTTTTTTTTACTCTCACAAATCGCATGTTGTGGTCTGGTCTTTTCGTTTTCGTTAAAATATAGATACTTGGGTAATTAGTGACTTCGGAAAAGACTCCACTATCACCGAAGTCCAGAAATTGTTCGATTATACAATTCTTTAGAATAAATTCTCTAATACTTTTGCCGTAATGCGATTGAACAAATTTATTATTTGTTATGAATCCAATTTTTCCACTTTTTTGTAGCCAGTCTATACCTTTTTCCAAAAAAAGTATGTAGAGGTCGAACTTCCCGTAAGCTGTTTCATAAGATTCTCTGTACTGGTTTCTAAGATGTTTTGGTATCCTTTGAACTTTAACGTAAGGCGGGTTTCCGACCACAAATTCATATCGTAAATAATTCTTTAGAAGAGACGCTAGTACTCCGTCTTCTATGGACTTTATTAGCCGTCCATCTTCAAATTCAGATTCTATACGTTTGGTTTCACCTAGAATATGGTCCGCATAGGGTTTGAAGAAATTCGCCAATAAGGTGAAATCTTTGTCTCTTAGATACTCTTGAAGAGGACCTTTAAGCCCCTCCTCTGGAACATGTTCCCCTCTTACCCTTAATTGAATCTTGATCGCGTCGAACATTGCCTGCAGCGTGCAAAAATATTCATCAAGATTGTATAGTGGCAACTCTTGTGACAGAATTTTTCTCCACGAAGGCAAAATGATGTCTACAGATATAGAGCTTTCACTATCAATCTTCATTGGCAGCGTAACCGGAAAAACTATGTCTTCTTCGGTTTCAGCTAGTTGAAGTTGCTTTTGAAATTCCGGCGGTAGCATCTCGATAGCTAATGAGTCAGTTCTAAAAATTGGTATTCGTTTTAGGTAGAATATGCGAGGAGCTTCTTCTTCTAACGCCTTCTTAAAGTATGGGATAAGTTCAAGCATAAACCTAGTTCTGGCAATTAAGCAGGCAAAAGGATGGATGTCAAACCCTACAATTTTCGGACTGTTACACAATTCTCTCAGAACATAAGCCCAGCCATGTTTTTTCGCTTTCCCCTCAGCTTCTCTTAGATACCGCTCTAAAGCTTCCACAATGAAAGTACCTGAGCCACACGCAGGATCAAGCAATCGGTTAGATCCAATGTTTTTGTATCCAACAGCATCCAAAATGTAATCAACGACTTCGACCGGTGTGTAGAACTCACCCAACGCTTTTCTAGTGTCTTTGTCGAAATACTTTTGATAAAGATCGCCTAGTGGATCGCCTGCGACTTCTCTGAAATCGAACTTGTAAAGCATGAAAATAACCTTGGCTGCTGCTTCGCTAAAATCTTCTAATCGCTTATCTACACTCTCCTGTAACAGCTCGCTAGAAGATTTTTGCATAAATTCTGTAAACCCGTCTCTCCACCAGCCGAAAATATCATCCTCAAAAAGAGAGTAAACGAGTTGATCTCTCATCTCTCTAATAACACCACTCAAGACAAGCGGATATGCCACAAGTGGGATCTGCCCCCTGACTTGATGAATTTTTTGCAAAGTAAAACCGGAAACGCTGATTCCTGGAAAATCAAGATCCTCACAAGCCTTAGCAACAATCAATCTCGCCAGTAACGCATGAGCAGTCTCAAGACAGAACATACAACGGAAAACATCACGCTTCTCCTTCAGAAATGGCGCCCACGAATCTGGAATCTTCTTCGGCTTTCGTGCCAAGGATTTCTGCCAAAAACCATAAGCTCCTTTCAGAAACTTCGACTTCGGATAAACAAAGTCAAACAATTCAACTAGGCTAGTCAGCAATGATCCAAATACAGAATCCTCTTCCAGTTTGAAGGTTTCAAAGAAATCCTCTTTGGCGAGTTGTGTTTTCAGAGATAACTTTTCAACACTTGAAAAATATTCTTCAACCCTCGAATAGAGGGTGAGATCGTACTCCGGCTTCTTAAGTATGCGAAACAATTTATCAGATTTTTTCTGGCTGATCTTACTCAAATCAACGGTCAAAATCCGCTCTGGATTTTCTCCAATCTTCTTGTAAACCATGAATTTCCAGCCATTCGTCAAAGCACCATACCTAGCTTTCAAGGGTAAAACGTATCTATTCCAAAGCTGACTTAAGGCATCACTTAACGTTCGATGAGAAGGCTTTTTCGCCTCCAAAACAAAAACTGCATTCTGATACTCATCACGACAAACATAATCAGCTTTTTTTCGTTTCCCAGGAACAACACGCTGCGCCCTCACATCCTTCCCAAACTTCTTGTAACCAAGCTTTCTGAAGAACCTAGAATTAATAAGAACCTCATACAACTCATCCTCAGACATTAATGGATTTTCAGCCACGCGTCTGTAAATGTATTCAAGACACTCTTTCATTAAGGTTCATCCTTAATTCTTATTTCTCTTCTAACGCTTAAAAGGAATTTCCAATCGTCGCGTGCACGCACTATACAAGCCGTAACGCTTCATCGCATGCACTGATCGACAAGCTAGGAAAGACTTACTGTAGAACCAAGCCCCAGTGTTCCACTTGTCCATTAGTAAACGAATGTATTTATTTCAAATGCATGCATATGCATTAACGCGGATTCCCTTGCACGGACAAAATGAACACAGATAGAACTTAAATGAAAGTATTTTACCACTATAAGTGGTGTACTTACGAATTATTGAGATATACATAAGAGGACAAAAAGTGTGAAAAACGACATCACAGACACAAAAACTAGCATAGGTTCAACATCAGAAAAATGTCCGAAAATGTCACATTTAATGTTAGACGAAGGGGGGCGTGACGAAATTCAAAGGCTGGAAAAGCTACTTTTTCCAGAAAGAAGCGATTTTTCGGGTTTTCATGGTCAAGAAAATGAAAGTTTCAGTGCAGAAAACTACACTAAAAACCGTTGTCAAACCAAAAGGAAGCCAGAATATCGCAAAATCAACAAGTATTTCAAAAACACTGAACAGTATTGGAAGGAACGCAACCGTAGGAAGAAGGCTTGGGAACTATCCGGCCAAGGTTTCACCTACAAGGAGATAGCTGAGAAGTTGGGTGTTAGCGATAAGACGGTTCAACGCGACATAAAGAAAATACGACCGTACTATTGCCGGTTGAGTCGAAAATACTTCCGCGAATTAGAGCAACAAAAAATTATGAAACTTAATGCAGAACTGGCAGGCAAAAACATTTCCCAGCAGTATAGAATCTTGAGCAAAAAAATGGATACCTACATGAAACTTATGAAAATACGCGAATACCGACGGCACGTTATGAACGTCACATTCGATTTTGATGCACTTGTTGCCGGTGGACGTCCTCTTGTTATCTCGCCGAGCGTATGTAGTCCTATTGCCAAACCATTTCACATTCGATTTTGGATGAAGTCCGCCAACAACAAAAGGATGATTGGTTCATTACAGTTAAGTGATGTAAGATGAACCTACGAAGGAATAGCGTGCGTTCAAATCCCATCCTATTTTCGTCGCGCTTGTGGTACCGTATATAAGACTTCACGGAGAACGTTGGTATTCACTGTCAACACGGATGATCCTAACCGTGATACTGGTTTACCTTCACTAAAGGTTGATAGAACTGGAACATTCAGTTTCAAGAAGAGACTAGACTTGCGATTCCGTTGCGTAAAAGATGGAGTGAAATATGAGATAGGGAGCTTGTACATCGGATTCCCTAAGTAGAAAACTCACGAATGCGAGTGCTGTGTATAGACTAAATGCATAAAAGTTACGCGTTTTCGCGCACGCTAATTCGTGATGGTCAATAGAAACTTCTGTAGATTTTCCAACCTGATAACTTGATCGCAATAACTTCTCAATATTCTCAAATCCCGCTGAGACCAATCACCAGAAATGACAACAACAAATCTCATCTCTGGATTCGCTCTTTTCAAATCAGTTGCAATAAAAGCAAGTTCCCGGGCAAAGTGAAAACCACCAACGCGCGACGTAGTATGCTTAACCTCGATAGCAACCGGCGCTTCTATCTCTAAGAGGAAGTCAACTCTTGAAGTAGTTGAATATCCATCGATTTTTACTTCTCTTCTGAAGGCTATTCCCGAATTTTCGAGAATGCCCTGAACCTTGGTTTCAACTATTTCCCCAATCCTATAGTAGCGACTTGGTTCTCTTATCTTGACAAAGTGCATAGCGACCTGCAACATCTCCTCTATATCACTTGGTTTTATAGAAGAGAGTGACTCAGGTAAATGCATAACTACATTTCGAAGGTTCCTAACCTTTCGAAGTTCACGTGTTAAGACTGGGTCCTCTATCGCCTTCCAATCTTCAAGCTTGGAGAGAATCTGAGAAAAAGATGGCTTCTCAGCTTCCTTTTTCCTCGCTCGTGTGTCCATTCTCAGCCACCTTGGAGCAAGTTCATTATACTTTAGTCTCAAAACCATTTCAATCGAATTGTAGCAATGACGAATCGTTTTCTCATATAGTGACGCCCTCTCATCTTTAGAGCAAAACCTTGCTTCATTAAACGATCGAAATGCTTGCGTAAGTTCCTTTTCCGCCTTTACTCTTTCCTTCATGAGGACTCCCCCAGCAACCTCTCTATTAAGCCAAAGAATTCTTGAGCCTTTGATATAAGCCAATTATAGTTAAATTCATCAGGTGCAAAGCAAGAATGATATACCATGTTTCTACTCTCGTGTAGGAGCATAAGATCCCCCTCAACGCTTCCTAATTCGGTTATGGTGCCCTTTAATGCTCTTACCAATTGAGGGATTTGTTTCTGGCGATAATTCAGACCGTTCATGCGTGCTAGATCCTTAAGTAACAGTTCTATCGCATTATGGAAATGAATTATGGCCACTCTCTGATCAAAAATCGTACCTTGTGAGTCATGTTCAAGGGCATGTTTGAACAAATCCTCGGCACCCTTCCGCAGAGGAGATTGAATGCTGGTTAAGGCTGCGCTTGGGGACATTGCGTATCTAAGTAGAAATATTAACACGGAATTCAATATTTATCTTGTTCGCATTTGGGGAGATTAATGCGTACTCTCTCATAGGGGCTCGTGCCGAAGAGGCTTGTTTTGAAAAAGTCAAGTTTTAGCAAGGTGCCCAGTTTATGTTGAAGAAATGTTAGATAACGTCATATTTGACCAAGCTATTCAACCTGTCTCTGCTTTTCCCATTCCGTTTTGCAATCCTCACAAATCCAGACCTCTTGACCTTTGAAGGTTTCAGCCTTCCAAGAAGTTAGTTTGTTATAGCCACAAATCGCGCATTCATGCTTATCGTAAAACTTGTTGCTCCAGAAGGGTACCTTAATGTCTAAAAGTGTAACCGATGTTAACGATGTAACCGATAAGGGAAGAGTGCCCGCGTGTTTTTCGCTACTATTCTCAATGGTTTTAACATTCTTTTCTATGGAATTAGGCTCTGTTTTAGAGGGTAACACCCCTCTATTATCGGTTACATTGGTTACGCCAGTTACAACCATAGGCAGCTTTGTCACAAATTCATAACCATACTTCTTTGCGATTCTTCTTAGCTTTGCTATGTCGAAAATCCATGCTCTCTCTACTTTTTCACCTTTTCTTATGAGTTTGCGTTCACCACTCAAAACCTCTCTTAAGCGGAATCCGATCTTACGTTTTGTCACTACATCAAAATCTTGACAGTACATTTTATGAGCTGTCTTTTCGTCTATTTTTCCTTTCAAGTCTTCTTGCAGCCAATCCCAAATACGCACAAAAGGTAAGGGTTCACCATCATAAAGACTGACTACCCCTCGAACAATATGTCCTTCCAACGTGTTCTGTTTCCGATCTAACCGTTCCCGAATCTGATCGTCAATAAAGTTGAAAAGCACATTATAAACTGGAATTCCGTGAGCTACCTGCAGGAGAGGTTTCCACAGTTCCTTAATTCTTCCCTTGAAAGGAAGCTCTATCTGTGGTAAGTCTTGAGTTCTGGTTTCCAGTCTCCACTTCAGCAGTTTATTTCTCAAATCTTCGAACCTTTTAGAATCGTCTTTTGAGAGATCAGCCCATTCTTTCTTTGGATAACCTTCCGTCATCTGGATAAACAAGCATCTTTCAACAAACCCTTTAACACTGGGCAATTTTTCACTTGCGAAGGCTTTGAAGGAAAAAGTGTTGTAGTACTTTATGATTCTGTCATGTTCAAGCATGATGGTTCTCGGAACTTTTGCGCCTTTTTTGTAGCCACTCTTGTAAATCTTGATCTTGTCTCGGTCTCGGTCGATGCCTTGAATCTCATCTTCCAGAATCACAGGAACACAATCTGCATCCTCTAAATAACCGTACACGTCTGCTGCTGGAACACTAACTGCAAACATAGGTCTATAGGTCAATTCGTTTAGAAGGTTCAAGGCTGTAGTTTTTCCAGATTCGTTGTCGCCCACAAAATAAAGATAGCATGTAGTCACAAGTTTCTCTTGCTGATATGTCAATAACACACAGACAGCAAGAACATCCTTCCAGATTGGTTCCAAGTCTATGAAGGTTTCGAATTCCTCTCTGATTTGGTTATATAATGTTTGCTTGTCTGGAAGTGAGTCTTCAAAGAATTCATAAGGCTTGTATGGATAGTGTTTTGGTTCTTTGGGTTTGAAGGGTTTTCCATCTATAGTTACTTCTTCCAAGACTTGAAATCCATTTTCGCTTTTCACCAGGAAAGTTGGTTTGTCATTGTATATGCACTCGAAATATCCGTTGTCACAAACGCCACTAACCTTTAACGGAACAACCTTCTTTTTCTGTTTCTTCTGTTTAACCTTCGGGAAGAAGTCGCAGCACGCATCATCTCCAGGTCTGAGAACGCCTTTTCGAGCGTTTTCATAAAATGGGCAGTTTGGAGTCATCCAGTATGCACATTGATTACACTTTTTGTTTACGAGGGCAGGTAGAAAATGTTCTGGTTTTCTCATGCATAGGCCTCTTCAACTATCGGAAAAATGAGTCTCCAAAACTCTACACGCTGCTTGTTCTTTCGTGTTGGTTGAATCCGTCTAAAACATCCTTCACATAATGGTACTTTTGTTTGGTTGACAGCGTCTCTAACGTAGGTTTCGGTTGGCTTGCCACATATTTGGCAAAAATGATGAGAAGAACTTTTATGCTGTTTGACGGCTTCACTTGACATAGTGGCACCATAAGCTTGCCTTAGCTTTTGGGTCCATCAGAGTTTTTGAGAATTGCCAGAGTTTCTTTGATGATGTTCTTTAGCTCCATGACTAGGGCTTTAAGTTCACTTTGGGTCATTGGTTAAGTCTCCTGTTTGAATAAGCTCTTGTAGAGGTCTGGAGCCTCTCTCTGAATTTTCTCTCGAAGGGCGTCTCTCGCTAACTCGCTTAAGTCCTTGTGAGCGTCTAACTCGATGTATTTTTTCATCATTTCTTTGAGGGTTTGAGGCACTCTGATGTTTAGTTGAACCATTTTTTCGCTGCTCATGGGTGTTTCCTCTGTAACCTCAGTGTATCACAAATTTAATATAGTTCATGGTTTAAACTTAGTTCAAACTTTGAGCGTGATTTCGTTGCGTAAAGGAGAATCAAGTAGAGAACAGGTGCGATGGCAGATCCAAAAGTTTCTCTTTTTAAATGGTCCAGCAACTTCAACGGACATCGTTAAAACCTGTAATGCAGTTAAGGCCACGGTCTACAAATATTTGAATGAGCTTTACGATGAAGGAAAGCTAATTTGGAAACCGCAGAGAAAACGAGGTAAAAGTACTTATGAACTTTCTAATGAAGCGAAAGACGAAGTAAAACTCTTATTGGAAAAACAAGAAATCAAGACAAAAATAGATCAGATGGCACCTCAAAAAATTCAGGAATTTAAAAAGTTTCTCGATTTTCTGGTAGAGAGTGAAAAGGGTGAAGAGTTTTGGTTATGGCTTCCAGACATAGACCATCCGGAAAAAATAAAGAAGTTCAAAAATGTAGGAACCAAGGTTTTGCGTCAAGATTGATTAGGTCAAAAAGATTTTTTAATGTTAAATTGAAACCTCATTGAGCCTCTTCGCGTGTTCAACCCGCTGAATCAACAAGCATTAATAGGTGAAAGCGCATAAAGAAAGTCTCTGGAAGAGTTAGAGAATAGATGGAGGTTTGTTATAACGGTTCTCACCACAAATAGAGATTTGTTGTCATCAGCCATGAAGGAAGCTTATGCCGTTGGAGCCTTCAACATCAGCAATCTAGAAAGCTTGTTGGCTGTTGTTGAGGCTGCAGTTGAGGAGAAATCACCTGTCATAGTTGCTGTTACGCCTAGTTCTATCCGATATGCGGGTTTGGCTTTTTTTGAAAAAATCGTTAAAACGGCGGCGAAACCCGCTCCAGTGCCAATGTCTCTGCACCTTGACCACGGCGAAGACGTGGAGACAGCTTCAAAATGTATAGAGGCAGGATTCACATCCGTTATGATTGACGGCTCCCACTTGAAGTTTGAAGGAAACATAGCTTTAACAAAGCGTGTGGTGAATTTGGCGCATCCGAAGGGTGTTTCTGTTGAGGCTGAGCTTGGAAGACTCGCCGGCGTAGAAGAATCAACAGTTGAGGAGAGAGAAGCCGTTTTAACAGATCCCGATGCAGCAGAAGAGTTTGTTAAACGAACTGATGTTGACGCCCTTGCAGTTGCGATAGGCACCTCGCATGGAGCATACAAATTTAAAGGCGAACCCAAACTTGACTTTGAAAGGTTAAAGCTTATCCGCGAAAAGGTTGGCATCCCGCTTGTTTTACACGGTGCTTCAAGTGTTCCATCATGGATTATTGAAAAAGCCGTTAAATACGGAGCTGAGTTAGGCGGAGCAAAGGGTATTCCAGAAGAGCACATACGGAAGGCTATTTCTCTAGGAATTGCAAAGATAAACATCGACACGGACTTGCGGCTTGCTTTCACGGCAACCGTACGCGAATTCTTAGTTAAATCACCAAAGATGTTTGACCCTAGGAAAATTTTAGGTTCAGCCAAAGAAGCCATGAAAGAGGTTGTTAAGAGTAAGATGCTCTTATTTAGAAGCTCCGGAAAAGTACTCTAAAAGTGAAAAGATCAAATGAAAGTTGCAATATTAAGCGGAGGCGGAGATGCTCCTGGAATTAACGCTGTAATTAGAGCGGTTGTTAGAAGGGGAATTCAACATCATGGTTATGAAATTGTAGGTATAAGGGACGGATGGCGTGGTCTGCTTGAAGGCAGATTTTTGCCATTAGATTTGAAGGCTGCGTCTGGGATTCTTCCTCGCGGAGGATCCATACTTGGCACTTCAAGGACAAACCCCTTTAAACATAATAGGGGAGCTGAAAAGATACTGAAGAATGCTAAAAAAGCTGGCATAGCGGCTGTTGTTGTTATTGGTGGCGAAGACACTCTAGGCGTAGCCTACAAGATGACCGAACTTGGACTTAAATGCGTTGGCGTGCCCAAAACGATAGACAATGACTTAGCTGGCACAGACTACACATTCGGTTTTCATACAGCGGTTGCCATTGCTACAGAAGCCCTTGACAAACTTCACGCAACAGCTGAAGCCCACCACAGGGTCATCATACTCGAGGTTATGGGCAGATATACGGGCTGGATTGCCTTGGAAGCAGGGCTAGCCGGAGGAGCAGACGCCATACTGATCCCGGAAAAACCCTTCGACATAGATGAGGTCTGCGAGTATATTAAGCGCAGACAGGAAAGGGGCAGAAACTTCAGCATAATTGTTGTTGCTGAAGGAGCCAAACCGAAAGGTGGAAAAGAAATAGTTTATAGCGAAAGCATCGACGAGTTTGAGCACGTTCGCTTCGGCGGTGTGGGTTACTACATTGGAAAGGAGATTGAAAGATGCATGAGCATCGAAACCCGTGTTGTGGTTTTGGGTCATCTTCAACGTGGTGGTTCTCCGACAGCCTTCGACAGAGTATTAGCCACAAGGTATGGAGTGGCAGCCATAGATCTCGTTCATGAAGGAAAGTTTGGGTATATGGTTGCCC
Organism: Candidatus Bathyarchaeota archaeon; assembly: GCA_029879735.1. Lineage (GTDB taxonomy): Archaea > Thermoproteota > Bathyarchaeia > Bathyarchaeales > Bathycorpusculaceae > JAOUPS01. Next base: position 30,539 of record JAOUPS010000002.1, read on the forward strand.
TCAAAGGAAACAAGATGGTTTCTGTTCCGTTGAAGGATGTTGTTGGGAAACGGAAGACTGTGGATTTAGAGCTCTACGACATCGCAAGTGTATTTTTCGGATGAAAGAGATGATAACAACAACCTAAGTCTGCCGTTCACGTAGTTTATGTTGCTAGTATATTCGCCAGCCTTAGTAGGTTTAGGTCCAAAGGTTTTTTCGTCTTGCACGACCTCTCAAGTTCTGTGCTGGTTATTTCGCCCTCTTGCAGTCCAACTATTCTGTTTCCTCGTCCTTTCGATAACAGTTCAACTGCCTTGTTTGCGAATAGGCTGGCTAAGAGCCGACTTCTCGCCGTGGGGTTGCCGCCTCTTTGGGAGTAGCCCAAAATGCTGAGTTTAACCTCTGCTCCTGTGTTTTCTTGGATTTCTCTTGCAAGTTTGCGTGTGTCTCCAATTCCTTCCGCCGCTACAATTACGCCCGACTTCTTTCCTTTAGCGCTGTTTTCCTTTAGCGTTTTGAAGATTTTCTCTTTTTCGCATTTGACTTCTGGGACTAGGATTATTTCGGCTCCAACCGTAAGTCCAACCGTTGATGCGAGAAAACCTCTTTTTCGTCCCATAACCTCAACTATGAATATTCTTTCGTGGGAGATCGCTGTGTCTCGGATTTTGTCGATTTCGTTGACTGCTGTGTTTACGGCTGTGTCGAAGCCGATGGTTTCATCTGCTCCAAAAACATCGTTGTCAATTGTTGCGGGTACCCCCACTATTGACGTGTTGGTTTCCTTGCTTAATTCTAAAGCTCCCTTGAAAGAGCCGTTACCACCAATAACTATGAGCCCGTCAACATTGTTCAAGGCAAGTGTTTCCGCAGCCTTCCTGATCCCTTCCCTCTTTCTAAACTGTGGGCATCTCGAAGTGAGAAGGATGGTGCCACCTAACTGTATTATTCCGCCCACGGAACGGGGAGTTAACCGTCTAAAAGTGTTTTTTAGCAAGCCCTCCCAGCCCTTCTCAAAACCTAAAACTTGAAAATTCTTTGAATAGGCAACGCGGACAACAGCTCGAATAGCAGCGTTCATGCCAGGCGCGTCCCCACCGCTTGTAACAACTCCTATATTTTTCAATGCGGATTCCTCAGCTCTAAATTTGATTTCAGAATAAAGAGTATAATGGATTAAAGAAATAAGTTTGAGCCTTCTTTTCCTACTGAGAACATCAGTTTTTAGTAAAGTTTTATAGTTTTGAAAGACATCAAGTATTTTGGCGGTGGGTCTTAGGCGGGGGGCTAGGGGTCCTCTGAACCGTAAACCCTCTACACGACGGGCCGAAAGCTGAGGCTGAGGCGTCTAAGGCCGCTGAGACCCCCATTTCCGAAACAATGACTATCCGTCCTTTGAGGCTGGCGGTCACTGAGCAGCTTCCGTAGGGAAGCCGTCTTCGACGTTCACCAGGCGAACTTGGCCAGGCCCGGGAGGGAGCAACCTAAGTCTGGACGTTCAGCGCTCAAGGGGGTGCGGGTACGAGCGTAGGGTTTGAGGGGTCCGGCGGATTCTGGGCGTCGAACCTCAGTGATCCACTGCCTTTGCCAATTCTGCAAACTTGATTGAAAAAGCAAAACGAAAAACGTGAAGAATAACTGACAAAACGCAATAAACGCTGCATACTTGGGGCCTATTAGAAATTTGTTGCAGAAATCCTAAGGTTAAAAGTGACCTATATCGGTCCCTTTAGAAGGTCCACTAACAAGTCCGCACAGAAAACATGCAAAAAATGATAAGGGTATCCAATAGCGCGCGCGAAATTCCAATCAGACAAGCGAGGTGACATCATTTGGCGATACAAAAAAAATCAATCCGGACGGCTAAGAAGGAACGGATACCTAAAGATTTAACAAGTGCGTTCACTGTTGTTGGGGATAGGAACGAGTCAAATGCGAATGAAAGTGTCAAGGTGGCGCGGTCGACCCCGTGGCAAGTATCACTCGGTCACTGATTTTAGGCTTCTTCAGTATCTCGCTCTGATTTCAATGAAGTATGGAATCGATTCGAACAATTTATTTAATAGCTTTGTTGAAGCTTGGAACCATCAAAAATCTACGTGCAAAAGCCTTTTGATTGAATGCCGTAAGAAAACACCAGATTATGCGGTCTTTCTCGTAACCAACAGTTTCAAAGTGGTCGCCCAATTCCCAATACCCAAACACATCCTCGAAGAAATCAATCCACTCAAAGAATTTGCATACGAAAATGCGTCAACCAGAACGATACCCGAGAACGCCAAAGTGAAACACCTACTGATCGGAGATTTGAAGTCTGGAATGAACCGAATTAACTTAAAAGCAAGGGTTCTTGAAATTCCAAAGCCTAGATCCGTCATCACCAGGTTTGGAGGGTTTGCCAAAGTAACGAACGCAAGTATCGCAGATGACACCGGAGTCATCCAGCTACCTTTGTGGAACAAACAAATAGACGCAGTTTCTGTAGGAGATCTTATACGAGTTGAGAACGCACGTGTTGTAACATTTAGAGGTGAACGCCAGTTGAGGGTCGGTAGAGGTGAACTATTAAGTGTCATTGAAAAAAGGTGACTTACCTATTCGGATTGCTTCCGCGCGCGCTTCTAGAACCATTAATCATAATAAACAGACAGCACATCTGTATGTGTTCATGACTTTGTGGAGTGAAGGGTGAAATAATGCCTAGGGATCCTGTCTGCGGAGTGCTTTTGGATGAAAAGACGGCCAAGTTTAAGATCAGTCATGAAGGAGAAACATATTATTTCTGCTGTTTGAAATGCAAGAAAAAATTCAAAAGGAATCGAAGGAAATTTGTGAAGTAGACTGGGATTCTTGCGCGCGCTATAGGTGTGTGTGGGTTTGGGATAAAAATCATATGCAAAAATAGCAAGAAAACATGTCTCATTGGTTGAAAGCTTTGGAAAACGCTAAATGTCGTTACACTCTATTTAGACCGTTGGCTGTTCAACCATGTCATTTAACGAAGTTCGTAAGGATTACCTGCTTGACCTTTGGGTTGTAATTGCAACTGAACGTGGTCGCCGCCCTACAGACTTTGCCAAAAGGGAAAGGGAGAAAGCAAAAATCGGTGTTTGTCCCCTTTGTCCCGGCAACGAGCACATGACCCCGCCAGCAGTTCTGGTTTATCTCAGATCAGGTAAAGACATTAGAAAAGCCAAAGATGAAAACGGTCTCCGCCACAAAAACTGGTTGATTCGTTGCGTTCCAAACCTTTACCCGGCGTTTACCCCACCCAAAGAAAAGGTTAGGCGAGGGCAGATCATGAAGGGCAGTGATTTGGCTGTGGCTTTTGGACATCACGAGGTTTTGGTTGAATCTCCAGTTCATGATGAGCATCCGGCAAACGCCAAAATTTCGCAACTTGTCCACGTCATTAACGCTTACATTGACAGGCTGCGTGAACTCTCCTCAAAGCCCTACGTGAATTACGTTTCCATCTTTCGCAATCACGGTCTTGAGGCTGGTGCTTCACTTTCCCACGCCCACAGCCAGATAATTGCAACGCCTTTCGTTCCACGGCTTGTGGAAGAAGAATTCGAAGCCAGCAGAAAATTCTGGACAAAAAACAAGAAATGCGTTTTCTGCGATATACTAGAAAGAGAGCTTGATGGACCTCGGCTCATCCTAGAAAACTCGGATTACGTGGCTTTTGCTCCATGGGCAAGCGTCAATCCGTTAGAGTTTTGGATATTCCCGAAAAGGCATGAGACCACGCTGCTTGAAATGTCAAAGAGCGAAGTGAAAACCTTTGCCGAAACATTGAAAGTCTGTTTTAGTGGATTAAAAAAGTTGGTGAATGATCCGCCCTACAATTTTGGTTTTCACCTAGCCATAAACAAAGACACAAGCAAACACTATCATTGGCATCTGGAGGTTTATCCTAGACTTGCGATTTGGGCAGGGTTCGAGAAAAGCACAGGCATGTACATAAACACGGTGACTCCAGAAGTAGCATCAGAAAGCCTAAGAAAAGTAATTTCATCTCAAGCTTTGTAAGACTCGCTTTTCATATTTTGGTCTAAACCGCATAACGTCTTCCACACAGGCTCTCAATGGTTCTGCAATACTCCACGCTTGGGCGATACATCCTCTGGGAGTGTGCGGTGACTTTCCATCAAAGATTTCGCTTAAGATTCCGAGCCCAGCTTCCAAAACTTGTTTAGTGAACAATGGTGCGAGGAAATTTTTTAGCACGTATCCACGCCTGTGTTCTGTATAGCCTTTGGTCTTCAGGAAGGCTGTCGTGAACGAACCTAGCAGCCAAGGCCAGACCGTCCCATTATGATAGGCTTCGTCTCTGCTTCTTCTGTCTCCAGCATAAACTCCAATGTACCTCTGATCATTCCTTGTAAGAGTTCTTAAGCCATAAGGTGTTAAAAACTCACGATACACAACATCAACGATCTTTTCGTTTTTGGCATTATCAAGCATGGTGAAGTCTAAAGAAACCGCAATAATCTGATTAGGTCTCAAAGAGCCATCCTTGCCATATTCGCTTATAACATCGAACAAACAGTTCTTTTCTGGATTCCAAATTTTCTCAACGAAACTTTTTCTTGCTTTCTCAGCCATCTGAGCGTATTTTTCAGCTTCATTATTTTCTTCGAATCTATTTGCCAAAAGTCCCACGGTTCTTAAGGTGTTATACCATAATGCTTGAACCTCAACGGCCTTTCCAGCCCTTGGAGTTATTGTTTGGCCATCTATTGCTGTGTCCATCCACGTCAGTTGGGCACCATGTGAAAGCAAGCCGTCGCTGTCCACGTGTATGTTGAAAGCTGTCCCTCTCGCATGGTTTTCAATAATCGCTTTTAGGTTTCCCCAGAGTTGCTCTCGAACGAATTTGAAATCGCCTGTATACTTCAAGTATTGCAGTACCGCATTCACGTACCATAAGGTTGCGTCAACAGTGTTATAGGCTGGCTGTCCCGCTTTGTCTGAGAGAAAGTTGGGAATTAAACCATTCTTGCAGTGATTTGTGAATGTTAGGAAAACCCGTCTCGCATCTTCAAATCTTCCAGTTACAAGCATCAATCCAGGCAGGGAAATGAAGGTGTCTCTTCCCCAAGTCTCAAACCAGTGGTAACCGGCAATCACAGACTTTTGCCCATCGTTTATTCCTTTAACTATGAACATGTCTGTGGCCAGAATAACCCAGTTTAACCAGTCGTTTGTCGGGATGTCTTTATGTTCTTCGTAAAATTTTGTCAACAGTTTTTCACGACGTTCCATTTCTTTCTCGTATAAGGCTTCCACATCATTCATGGTAACACGCATTTCAGCCAGAGTTTTTCGTACATCGCCCTCATTTTTGTCCGCAATTGCGGTGATTGCGAATTTCTTGTTTTTGCCTGCTTCCATGTTTATTTCAAAGTGTCCGAGCTGATAGCAGTCGTCTAGACAGCTTTCTCCACGCTTGGCTTCTTCTCGGAGGTAAATCTTCTCAATCCACTTTCCCTCGGCAAAGTAGTCCCCCCTCGTCGTTGTCATCATTAGCGTGGACCGGGGGATACCGAAGCGTATGTCCACCCCTTTTGCTTCTCGTTTCTGAGCAAATTCCCACGGAATTTTCCGTCTATCCGTCACCGAGTGAAAACGTCTCCAGTTAATTAGTGGAAAAACTCGAATTTTAACGTCAAAACCACTTTTGTTCAAAACATTGTAAATAGTTATAACCGTGTTTTTCTTGTAAGGCATGAAAATTGTTTTTCGAACCTCAACGTTTTGCACGGCATAGACGTATTTTGGGAAGGGCGAAATTGAAAATTCCTTTAGGAACGTATATCCTTGCGGAAAAATTTCATTTTGGAACTCGTTGCTACCGAGTGGATAAACGTTGTTTCCTATGCTTATTTCTTCGTCCAATTTTGCCAAGCATACTCGTCGGTCTCTTGGAGGATGAAAGGCTGCAACGAGCAATCCGTGGTATTTTCTTGTGTTTATGCCTAAAACCGTAGAGGACGCATAGCCGCCTAGACCGTTTGTTACAATCCATTCTTTTCGGATGGCTTCCTCAAAGTTTGAAAGTTTTTCTCTACTGAGGATTACGGATGGTAACTTCATTTACATTATCAACTTCGCAACGTTTTTTCCTCTGGGCACACCGAAAAAGTTCGCTACGGGATTACATTTAGTCCTGAACAGCAATGCGTGAGGTTTTTTCAGTTTGTATTCTGTTAACGTTTCGGCATAACCCATTCCCTTCGCAAAAATCATGTCAACAGAATCGTAAACCTCTAAAAATTCTTTGGAAAATTCTTTTAGTGCTAATCCAACAGCGTCCGTTCCGGTCGTGATAATTTTGTCGGCAATCTTGTTCACTCCGGAAACTTCTGCATCTTCTAGAGTTGCGTCGTTGAGTATGGCTCCGCCTTTAACACCAACCGTCACTGTTACACCCATGTTTTTCAGTTGCTCAACAAGCAAAGTGTCAAAAACAATTTCCCCAGCGTTATCTGTCAAGTAAAAGACTTTATTGGCTTTCTTGGCTAGTTCGTAAATCTTGCCAGTGTCATCCAAGACCATGTCTTTTCCAGCGTTTCTGAAGAGTTTTCTGAGACCGCCAAATGTGAATTTGTGGCCTGAGATGTCAAACTCTATTATATTTCCAACTATGGCGCATAGGCATGCCCTCTTGAACCTGTCCCGCTGCGTGTAGCCTTCTTCAACAAGTTTTCTAGCGAGGGGCAGGAGCTTCAACGCTTTTTCGTTGCTTATCCTTTTGCTTCTCTTGTACGGGTCGTTGTTGCCCGTAATCCTCTTTATCAGTCGGTCTCTTTTGGTGCCTAGGTCTGCTGGCACCGCTGTTGGCTTAAACTCTTTGCCTAGTAATCGCAAGAGTTCAACCATACTCCTGAAACGTAAGGCAGGGTTTGTCGTGGCTTCTGTGAGTTCTGCTTCGGCTCTGTTGACTATGCACGCGGCACATTCAGCCTCAACCTTCAATTCTAGTTCTCCTATAACCTTGTTGCTTCTGCAAATTCACGTAAAACAGTGTATTGGTCTTTCGCCTTAACAATGCCACTTGCCACCAACACTCCTCGAGTGCCAAGCCTCAGCGCGGCTGCAACATCCTCTCCATGGCTTATGCCAGCCCCACAGAGTATCACAACCTTCTTATTGATTTCCCTAACAAGCCTGACAGTGTTTGTGATAACCTCGGGCTTCGCCTTTGAAACCGGAATCCCTGTGCCTATAAGCTCCGGAGGCTCAATGGCCAAAACGTCTGGTTTTAGGGTTGCCACAGCCGCGCTTATGGTGGGATTGTTCACGCAAACAACTGAGACCAAGCCTTTTTCGCGTGCTATTTTGATTATCGCGTCAATGTCTGACAGCTTGAGCTGCCTTTCAGAATGGTTAATGAGTGTTCCTATCGCTCCTGTTTCCTTCACGGCTTCCGCAAGCACGTGTCCTGTATGGCTTCCTGGCTGAATAGGGTCTGTGTGTTGGGCGAAAACTGGAATGTTTACTGTCTCTGCAACGGTTGCTATATCTGCGAATTGAGGAGATACTCCTATAGAGACTTTTGTTTCAAGGCTTACTTTTTCAGCTTTTTCCGCAAGTTCCACGGCTTTCTTGCCTGTGGCTTCTAAATATGTTTTAAAGTTGACGATTATCAGTGGTGTCTGAAGTTTTTCGGGCAAGAGGGTTTCACCTATTTAGCGTTAACGTTTATCGCTAATATTGTTTTGGAATGAAACTTTGAAATACACGTGTTCAGCATGCTATCTTTACGGTACGAAAACAGCTGTTGCAACGACTGTTGTCCATAAGCCCTCTTTGTCTCCGGTTGCAGACTGCGTTATGTTGGTTGTTTTGACGATTAATCCGCTGGTCTTAAACAACTTTTTTCTCTCATCCCAAGCGGTTTCTGGGTCAAAACGGATTCCCATGGTTGTCGCCATCATTGTTGCAGCCAGATCTTCCGCATAATCTCCAGCCACTTCATCCCTCTGTCCAAAAGAATGGTGCTCAGCAAGATAACCATAATCATTCTTGCCCGACGGAATCGCCACCCCTATTGATGCGGCAATCAACCTGTGCGGCTCATTAGTCGAATTCTTAGCCAGAACAACGAAGATTATCTCTCCAGGCTTCATCATTTTCAAACCATTTTCTCTCGAAACAAGTTTACAACCCGGCGGTATTATGCTTGAAACATTCACCATGTTGAACTGTCGTATACCAGCACTCCTCAAGGCTAACTCAAAAGATTGTAAATACTCTTTATGTTTGCCTACACCTTTCGTTAAGAAAAAATATTTGGGAATCATTTCGCAATAAATTAACAACATATGTTTATTAGTTTTTTGTTTTCGGCGAACACTATCTTGTTTGAGTTATTGAACATTCCCAGAAGTTTGTTGGTGTTGGGGAAAAGAATAACAAGGCATTACGCCTAATCTCTTTAAGAGGTTTGGCAGGTGCGACTGTACCACAGTGTATTCAAAGATGAAACAAAACTTGACATTAACTATGTTCCTTACAGGCTTCCTCATAGGGATGCGGAACTGCATTTACTAGCGGAGTTTTTCAGCTTCATGTTGAAGGCTCAGGGAAGGATGGCTCAGAGGGTCATTATAACTGGGGACATCGGTACCGGTAAAACCGTGCTTTCCCAGCGTTTCGGGACGAACATCACCCGCGAAGCAGATAAACGTGGAATAAATCTCCGCTATGTCCATGTTAATTGCCGTGAATACCGGGGAAGCCTCTTCCTCATCCTACACCATGTGGTTTCAATCTTTCATCCGAATTTTCCAAGACGCGGCTACTCCGCCGAGGAGCTTCTGCGAATTCTCCTGCAAGTTCTAGATGAACAAGACACACACGTGATCTTGACGCTAGACGAGTTTGAAAGCCTTGTTGAGAGAGAAGGCTCTGAAGCCGTTTACAAGCTCACTCGCTTACAGGAAATAAGAATGAACAAGCCTCAAAGAGTCTCGCTCATATGCATTCTGCGAGGTCTAAGGGCGATTGAAGGGTTAGACGCAAGCACGAGAAGCACCTTGCAATCCAACATAATTCATCTCGAGAGATACTCAGAACAGCATCTTATGGACATCCTCAACGATCGCGTTTCCCTAGCCTTCAAACCTTTAACGGTGCCAGAAGACACTTTAGGCCTAATCGCGGAACTTGCCTTCTCTGAGAACGGAAATGCCCGCTTTGGAATCGAACTGCTTTGGAGGGCTGGAAAGTACGCGGACGCTGAAGATCTGGGCATTGTTGCGCCGGAGTGTGTCCGAAAGGCCGTTTCGAGCATATACGCTGTTATGCGCAAGAGTGATTTAGCCTCTTTAAGCCATCACGAGAAACTCTTCTTGCTCGGCGTAGCCAGACTTTTCAAAGGTAGTCAGAAAGCTTATGCTTCTTTAACCGAGGCTGAACGGGCTTACGCTGTTGTCTGCGAAGAATTTGATGTGCAACCGCACAGCCACACGCAACTATGGAAGTATCTGCAGATGCTTTCAGCTCTGAGCATAGTGAAAAAGAAGGTTTCAGCAGCCGATTCACGTGGAAGGTCAACAATTGTTTACCTGCCTAGGATTCCAGCCCACGAACTAGAGAAAGAATTAAGCACCCTTCTAGAAAAAGAAGCGTGAAACAGTCACGAGAACAGCCCGAAAATTTATACATGAACTTTTCGAAATAGCACTATAAGCACTGAGGGATGAAGAAATGAAAAATAAAGTGGTCGTTGCAGTTTGTGGTGGTTTTGACCCGATTCACGTAGGACACATAAGACACTTTAGGGATGCCAAAAAACTGGGAGAAATTCTGGTTGTAATGTTAAATGACGATGACTGGCTTATGAAAAAGAAGGGTTATGTTTTTATGCCGTTTGAAGAACGAAAAGAAATAGTTGAAAGTATCAGGCACGTTGATAAAGTTATACCAGTCATAGACACAAATGGTTCGGTTGCCAAAACTCTCGAACAGTTGAAACCTGATGTTTTTGCTAAAGGCGGTGACAGAAAAATAGGTAACATTCCAAAGTCTGAAATAGATGTTTGTAAAAGATTGAGAATCAAAATAGTTTTTAGTGTCGGTGGTGGAAAAGTTCAGTCGAGTTCATGGTTAATAGAGAAGATGAAGAAAGAGCCAACAAACTCGCCGACACACACCTAAAACAACCCTTTAATAACGAAGCAAGCCTAACATCATCCATGCAAATAGAAAACATCCTTGGCAGCAGAATTCGTGTGAAAATTCTGAAAATCCTAGCACAAGTGGGTGAACTCAACGTTTCTGAGATTGCCCGCAGGCTCGGCGTGAACTACACAACCACAAGTAAGCATCTAAAAATTTTGGAGGATGAACACATCCTCCAGCATAAAGTGTATGGTAGAATCCGTTTATACAGGTTTAACGAACATTCACCTAAGGCTAAGGCAATACAAGAACTTATGGAAACCTGGGAACATGCAAATAAGCAGTAGACAGTTAATTATATCCAGCAAGTGGTGCAAGCTTTGGTCAAAAGGGAGTTTACCGAAAAGATAAGCGAATTTGAAGAAGTCTTGCAGAAGGTTGCAAGCGACATAGCCAGTGGAGCACTTTTCGAGAAGCTTCCACCGTCAGAATTGCTGAACAAGACTGAGGAGTACATCAACCGCCTAGAGGACTTAGCAATAAGCACTAAAGAGTTTATGCTCATTCTTAAACCAGAAAAAGCCTACATGATAAAGGTTGTTTGCAAAAACTTCACCCAAACCTTAACAACCTTCAAGGATGTTTTGCTTCAAAACACGCAAGATCCACTTGCAAATTCCCGTTTAGCCTTCGAACAGCTGAGAAAAGCCCTAACAGATGGTTCAGATTTTCTTTTTTTGATGCGGGAGGTCAGGGATGATCCTTCTCCGCTTATAGAAGCCATGCTCGCTTTGAAGAAGGCTTCCGAAACTAAAGGTCCAATAGTGAGTATACAGGCTTCAGAGGATGTTCAACCTCTCATCAAATACGTTTTAAGCCGCATCGACGAGTTTAGAGCCTCATTGATGGGTTTAGAGAAGAAGGTTGGGGAAATGAAGCAGATCATGCGAGAACTCCAAGAAGAAAGTCTGAGAATACTTTCAGGCGAAGCCAAAGCACAGCCTAAAACAGACAAGGATAAAAATGAAAAGGAACAACTTTCCCTCTCAAACTTTAAAGCAGAAGAAAAAGAAGGAGACAACGCTCATGACGATGGTTGATATAACCGGAAAACCTGAAGTCATCCGTGAAGCAACCGCAACCGGGACGATCAAACTGAAAGCTGAAACCATGCGCTTAATCAAGGAAGGAAAGGTTGCGAAGGGAGACCCCCTCTACACGGCCAAAATTGCGGGAGTTCTGGCTGCCAAAAAAACAAGCACCTTAATCCCCTTTTGCCATCAACTGCCATTGACGAGCGTAAAGGTTGAAGTAGAAGTCTTGGATCACTCCACAGTGCAGGTTACTTCCACCGTCAGGACAAAAGCCCAGACAGGCGTTGAAATGGAAGCCCTAGTTGCAGCCACCATCAGCCTCTTAACAATCTGGGACATGGCTAAACAATACGAGAAAGACGCAGAAGGACAATACCCATCTACAGTTATCCAAAACATCCATGTCGTAAAAAAGGTTAAAGAAAACATTCAGAGGGAAATCTCAAGTGAGCGAAAGCACGAAAAAACACAAGACTATAGCTCCTAAAAAACTGAAATTCGGCATCTTCATCTGCAGCACATCCCGCTACCAAGAACTGAAAAAAGGTAAGCATGTGAAAGACGCCTCAGGAGACCTAATTGAATCTTTGCTGAGAAACGCAGGGCACACGGCATCGTTTCGGAAAACAATTCCAGACGATAAAGCGTCAATTGAGGAAGGTATGCGGCATGCTTTGAATTTCGCTGATGTGGACGCCGTTGTTTTTTGTGGCGGTACCGGCATAGCCATCGCGGATGTCACTGTTGAAACAGTTTCGCCTTTCCTAGAGAAGGTCTTGCCAGGGTTCGGCGAGATTTTTAGGCGTTTAAGCTACGATAAGATCGGCTCTGCCGCTGTTTTGTCTCGCGCCATTGCAGGTGTGGCAAGAGGGAAAGCGTTTCTCTGTATTCCAGGTTCGACTGATGCCGTTAGGCTTTGTTTTGAAAAGCTTATATTGCCGGAAGCCGCCCACATCGTTAAGCATGCACGGGAATAACGATGTTGATGAAAGACAACTACGGACGCCCGCTCCTTAACCTACGCGTAGCAATCACGCAACGTTGTAATCTGCGTTGCTTGTACTGTCACAGGGAAGGCGAAGAACGACTTGTGAGAGACATCGCCGCGGAAATGACCGTTGACGAAATTGTTCGCATCGTTAGGATTGCTGTTGGTTTGGGCATCTCTAAGGTTAAGCTTACGGGCGGAGAGCCTCTCATGCGCAAGGACGTCGTGGAAATTGTTAGGGGCATCGCATCGATACCGGGCTTGAAGGACTTGTCCATGACCACTAATGGAACGTTGCTTGATCCTTTGGCTGAAGGGCTGCATGCAATCGGCTTAAAACGTGTAAACATTAACATTCCCACCCTTAACGGCGAAGTTTATGGTGAGTTGACTGGTGGCAGATTGGAAGATGTTTTGGAAGGTGTTAAAGCTGCTGTTGAGGCTGGGCTTTACCCCGTTAAGCTTAACATGCTCATCTTAAAAGGCGTAAACGACCGTGATGTCCCAGAAATGATTGAATTCGCCCGAGAAACTGGAACAATTTTACAGTTGATTGAGCTTGAGCCAATAAACATAAGCGATACTTACTATTCCACGCATCATAAGTTGCTGGATGAATACGAATGCATGTTAAGGCAGAAAGCAGTGAAAACTGAAACTAGAAGGTATATGCAGAACCGCCACATCTATCACTTGCCAGAAGTGACGGTTGAAATTGTGCATCCAATAGAGAACACAGAATTCTGCATGCGCTGCACACGCCTACGCGTGACAAGCGACGGAGAACTGAAACCATGCCTGATGAGAAACGACAACCTCGTGGACATTTTAACACCCATGAGAAACGGAGCAAACGACAAAGAACTGACAGAACTGTTCAAACTAGCGAACCAAAAAAGGCAGCCATACAACAAGAATTGAATATGCATACTTTAATTTCGTCTGCAAAATTCTGGGATATGGGTGCACATAACATCCAAGAGGCCATGGAGTAATGATGTTAAACCTTTAACAACTGATGCTTCACTTAAACAGACGTACGGTGACAAATTACATAAGCGGCCTAGACATTTTCTGAAAAGAGTTCGATCACCTTTGCTTCACGCTTATCGATGTCCAGCAACGCAACGGTTGATTTGCCAGTTAAATATCCGCAGACTTCGCCTGGATTCACAACTAAAGTTTTGCCCTTTCGGTAAACTTCAGCATTATGCGTATGTCCATAAACAACAACGTCAAAGCTTTCACCATTGATTAAAGCCATTAAAAGCTCCTCTTCGTTTCCGTGTAGCAATGCGATTTTTAAGCCGTCTACAACTATTTCGGCGAAGTTTCCACGCATCTCCAACTCTTCATGCTCGCCGAATCTCTTCTTTAAAAGTTCACGGTCACCATCATTGTTCCCGAATACACCAATCAACTTCGCTCTTAACTTCTTGAATTTTGGAATTACAAAGGGCGCCACATAATCTCCGGCGTGGAGCACAAGCTCAACATTTTCCTCGTTCAACTTTTTTACAGCTTTATCAACCATAGGCAATCGGTCATGCGTATCTGCAATTAAACCCACCAGCATTTTCTCACCTTTCTAACCTATTTCGTTTGGGTGGAAATAAAGTCTTTTCTGATGTTTCTTAGCACATAGAAGATTGTTCTAGAATATTCCAATTCTTGGAATAATCAAGCAAGCGAAACACCACTTAAAACATTCCGTAGCCCTTTCCATTGTAGAAAAGAGTTCTGAAAGAGGAATATAGAAAAATGAATCCATGGGGCTCAAATCCTCCAAAAAGAAGGGATAAGCTCTTCATAGTTGCGGAAATTTTGGAAATAACAAGGGAAGGAAGCTTGAAAACTCAGGTTATGTACAGGGCAAACTTGAGTTTTACTCAGCTCAACAATTATCTCAATTTTATGTTAAAAATCAACTTACTGGAGAAGGTCATGCGAAATGAAAAAGAAATATACAGAGCTACAGAGAAAGGCACCAAGTTTCTACACCGCTATCGTGAAATAACAGAGCTACTTAAAACCGAAAGTGAAAATAGCAAGAACAACGTTAAGATTCCTCCTCCTCACCTGCTAAAAAGAGGTTGAGAACCGCAGGCGAAATCAAAGCATATATCTTTAATATTGTTCTGAAGAGAAATGCATCAGGGTGGAATATCCGGGGAGAAATAAAGCCGCAACAGAACTCGAATTATTGTTTCAGCTTTCGCTCTTTCTGGTAAGTCTCAACTTTTTCTTTTAAGGTTGGGAATTCGTTCAGCATGGCTCTCACAACTTGCCAGCGAATTTCCTCGGTTTTTGCATTAACATCCATGTTATTCAGGCATCCCTAAATATTGTGTAGCAATACACCATATAAACCTTTGTTTCCACAAGCGATATATCCCAGAGAAAGCGTATTCGACGCTTCTACACGCCCTTTTGTCCCATCTCAAGGTTGATTGACATGTTGGCGTGCGCTAACAATCTCGGTTAAGTACTTTTGGGCGATCATGGAAATTAGCGAAAACCTAAAATTTACTAATCAGCATCAGTCCTTTTCTTAATTGCTGTATGGAGGAGCTTTGGTTGGTTGTTTCTTTTGATCGTGTCGCGGAAATCTATGATGAAACGCGGGGTTTTCCGGTTTTTGTTATGGAGAAAATCGTTGAGACGCTGATGGATGAGTTGGAAGGCTACGTAAACATATTGGATGTAGGTGTGGGGACTGCGAGGTTTTCGAAGCCGTTGCAGAACCGTGGATATTATGTGGTTGGCATAGATGTGTCTTTGAAAATGTTAAGGAAGGCTTTTGAGAGGGGAATGCATATAAGGATAACGATGTAAATGATATGGAAGAATGTTACGTTTATGTGTAACATGAGTGTAACATTTTCTAATTTTGTGATATTTTCTACTTTTTGGTAGAAATTTTTAGGGCTAAACTAAGCTTTGTTGTTCATTCTAATTATGAAAGCTTAGAGATTGAGAAAAAGTAGAAAAAAAAATAGAAATTTCTACTTTGTAACACGATTATAATGGAAGCTTATCCTCTCCTCAGTAGCTCAAACGCTATATTGGTAACTCTTAATCCTTTTCTGGAATGCTCTCTTCTCTTAGCTTGTTTATTGTTTCTGTTAGCTCTTTGGCCTTCTCAGAATCAATTTTTCTAACTAATTGAATCCCTTCCGCTATCAAATTTTGATGTTCACTCTTCAATATTGGTAACTCTTGTTTCTTTTCCGCTCTAAATGGTAACTCTTTACTTTTTTGGGTTAAGGGGTTAGCAAAGCTCTCTCTTATGCGTTTAAGCTGTTTTTGTAAGGTTATGAAGTTACATTTCACTTTGATCAATTCTAGGTGTGATTATTGGAGCATATCGCGCGCGCTAGATAGACTACTCTTGTTGATTAGTTCAACTTAAGTTAGTTTGAAGAAGAATTAAATTTTAATTCCTCCTTCCTTCCTAAGAGAAAAAGTCATCGAGTTTCTTAACTTTTGGGTGAGGTTCAAATTTTATCGGTTTCACTCTAGGTCTTCCTTTCCGAGCAACTCTTTGTGTTACCTTCAATTCGTGCTTGGCTAGTTTCTTGCAAATAGTATGTTCAATCGAGGTTCTTGTCTTCAAGGCTGGGATAGGCACCAGCCAACTTTCAGGTTTTTGAACTGGTCTTCCGATTATTCTTAGGGCAAACATCGCCTCTAATGCTTCGGTAATCCAGCGTCTTCTAATCTGAATCGTCTTTACATCAGGTTGCTTCCAAGGTGGAAAAAGGATTTTGGCTTTTTCGTAAATCATGTCTGTAGTAATTTCATAGACTCCGCTACGACGTTTGGGGTCTTGAAATTGAGAAAATACGTGTTGGATTAGCGTAATCATTGTGTATTGAACCGGAGGTTTCTCACGGATGAAACTGAATGAAGACCTGAGATAAGTTAGAGATTCCTCTGGAAGTATCAAACCTGTTGGTTGCTGCATCATATTTTCTAAGGTCTTATTTCTAGTTTGACCATGGGCGCAAGATAGGATTAGGTGTTCTCTCCTCTCACCTCCTCTCGCAGCAGAAATAATCC
Source organism: Candidatus Bathyarchaeota archaeon (assembly GCA_029879735.1). Taxonomy (GTDB): domain Archaea; phylum Thermoproteota; class Bathyarchaeia; order Bathyarchaeales; family Bathycorpusculaceae; genus JAOUPS01. Next base: position 46,799 of record JAOUPS010000002.1, read on the forward strand.
AAGTCCAAACAGCGAAACCATCAGCCTTTAGAAAATCATAAGTCTGCTCTTTGGCAACTTCCATAATTGCAGTAAGGATTCTTCCTGAATCTTCGATATGGCAAACAAGAACAATATCATGATAGTCTACTCTACCAGTAGAGTTTTTCCATTGTGAGCAGGGAACTGCATACTTTTTGAGTTCTTTGACTTCTTTTTCAAGAAGTTCTTCTTTAAATGGAAAAGACCATTTCAGTTCAAATATCAATCCTTTTGTTCGACTGTCATATAGTGCCACTGTATCTGGTGTTATTTCATTTCCATAATCGTTTTTCAGTTTTGTTTCAATTCCGACGTAGTCTACTACTAATGGTTTCTGCTTGAGAATGTGATAAATAGCTGAGAGTACAGCCACAGTGTCCGCATATCTTCTGTAAGCTCTAATATAATCCTGCTGAAGTGTCAGCAGACTTAACAATCAAACTACCTCGGCTTTACATCGACAATTTCGCCATCGCCCATAATTTCTTGAATCTTGTCTACAAGTCTCCACACTGCAGAGGGTGTTGCGCGAGTGATTGGTGTTACAGTAATAGAGTCGCCTAGAATTGCGACACTGAAAGATGACCCATCTTCATAATCACATAGGTCTGCAACAAAATATGGGTTTCCTCCATGAATAATGGAACATGAATAGGAATTGGCTATTTTCTTGCCGAAACGACTTAGTTGCTCAGTTCGGAAGCCAAATGTATAACTTATTTGTAAGGGTCGCAGTTGTATTATCCCTTTCTCAACATTTCGTTCTCGTTTATCATAAAAGTTCTTTCGCTCAAGCCCATATTCTATCGCTTTGAACACAATGTTCTCATAAAACGCTGAAAAACTTCCAAACTTCAGCTTTGACAAGCCATTTCTTGCTATTTGCGCCTTAAGAAGTATTGTATCATCTTCGCCCTTCAACACGAATTCCAGTTGGTTAACTTTGACTATGAACCCATCAGACAAGAGTCTCTTTATCTCTTCGTCCACATCTACATCCCACAATATCTCTGATCCTTTCTTTCGGGGGTAAACTCTTTCCTCGACAGTTTTCATTCTTTCTCTTTTAATGGTAAAGAATGTTAGCGTCGTTTTACCTTGGCAAGCCTCTCTTATCATCTTCAAAAGCAAACGCATTTGAGAGTAATTGAGATATAACCTCGAAACAAATGGGTAGAGTTTGTTGAAGAATCTTTCCAAAACGTGCGCTACGAAATAGGATTCAGCATTCGTGAGAACTATCCAAACACCTTCGTGTCCAGCATCAATGATAACTTCTCTTCTCATCTCTCTCAGACCCATTGTTCTTTGAAGAGATACTCTATAAAGTTCTTCTCCAAGCGCTGCAACATTCACAAAATATGACTTAGAGAGCTTCTCTTCTTGAGATAGGATTTTTGGCAAATCTTCAACTTCTAAATCGGTGAGAAGGATAAGTGCCTTCAGAGCGGGTCGTTTTCGGCGAGTTGTGTATAATTTGTCATAATATAGATGCATACTCGTTCGGTCAAGGATATCAAAAGTTATATTCTGCATAAAAGACCCACTTTCTTCCCCTTCCTGTTTTACATCATATTCTCTTATTAAAGGTGCTGCATTAAGCCTTTTTGGTGCGTGCCACGCGCTACTGTTGAAACTATCAACCTAGGGATTTTTGAACTTTTCATAAATCTCAAGAGTCTTTAATCAACTTGTCAGTTTTCCCTACTTTCAACAAAATCTTAGGCTTGTCCTTATTGTTTTTCTTGCTAATACGTAGAGTTAGCTGTCCCTCTTTCATTTGAAAAACCACCCATCTCACACATTCATACAAACTGAACAAGATCTTCGTAATAGATCTCCAAGAAAGATACCTATTGAAGACAACATGATAGTTCTTCCTACTTGACCTAATCAGCAGGAAACCTTCCAGCCTATGCTGTTTCATTAAAGTCTCTGCTAACCATAAAGCTTTTCTAAACTTCATGTTATCTAGCGCGCGCTTGATATTATGGGCTCGCGCTCTGGAGTCCCGTTCAGGAGGAATAGAGGGGAAGCCACTTCCGCTAGTATCGTGTCCAATAATAAAGGTCTATGAATTGTCCGTAGGGAACAATAGAGTCTGTTCCATACTCTTTCGAAGAGATTTTCTTAAAGAGATCTACTGTTTCAGGTTGCTGTTTCAAGCTATCCTGAAATCTAATCATAACTTTCTTCCACTTTTCAAGTGTCCAATAGTTATTAGTTATACCTGAAACGTGGAACCTCGGCATACGCTTTCTCACCACTGAATCAAAGGCGAGTGTTTGCCCCCACAGAAACATCAACGGTTTGGTTGTTGCCATAGCTAGATAATATCCGCCCGCGTTCTTTTCAAATGTCTTGACCCAGCCAAGCTCATGCCAAATCAACTCTAGTGGTTCATTAGGTACCTCATTAAATTCTAGCAAACTGTATTTTCTGATTTGACTATAAGCTTCCCGAATTATTTGAAGTGAGTCTTTTAGTCTGCCAACTAACTCAGCGAAGCTGTTTGGACGATGCCATTGCCATATTTTAAGAGTCTGACCTAATCTAGTGAAAGTTTCCTCAAAATGTTCACCATCTAGAATATGTTTGCTATCATTTTCTGTTCTGAGTTTACTCTTCCAGAATTCACCAAAGCAGTAAGGGTAAGATTGATAATCAAACCTTTTGAAGTATTGAAATCTAATCTCAAATTCCTTCAGATTGATCAACTATTACCCTCTAATTCACACAGCGTGCGCTAAGTTTTATTCAGTTGTTGGTGTAGATTCAGGTTTTCTCACCGCGAAATAGACGGTTGTAGCTACGAGTATCATTGTTGCTGCTATGAGGATATAGTTGAAATTCCGAGTCATGTTTAGGTCATCTATTAGGGTGTCATAATCTTCTTGGAGACCATTGTAATAGGCAGTAAGCAAACCATAGTCTTCTTGCAAATTGGCACAGTCAGACTGAAGTCGGCTATATATGTTGGAAAGTTCAGAGTATGTGGAATCAAGACTCTCATAGTCATTCTCAAGTCGGTAATAGCTAGAATTAAGAGAGTTGAAGTTGGTTGCTAAAATAGAATAATTGCCTAAGAGGTTATTGTAATTGTCTGAAACTGAGTTATAGTCGTTCAAAAGTTCGTTGTAGTCAGCTGATAGAGTATTGTAGTCAGCGAGCAATGAATTGTAATCATTTAGTAGGTCGTGGTAGGTAGCATTCAACGAGATGAATTCTTCACAGGGAAAATACTCTATGATTTCGAAACTCAATGTGAAGTTCTCTTGAACATAGTAGTATTCGCCGTCCCAATACTTCCACCAGATTTGCAACGAAACTGTGTGATTTCCAAGATTTGAGTATGGTAACTGATTTGGTGGATTGAAATAGATGTCAAATCCATTAAAATCTTCATAGAAGTTTTCTTGATATGTTCCAACAAGGATATCGTCCCAAAATAGGTAGAGTTCCCCTCCTATTCCACGAACTTGCAAGTATATGTTTGTGAAAACGCTTCCCTGTGGTGGATAAAGTGCAGCCGATGACTGAGCAGTCCCTTTCGGAATTATTAAAGCCATCATCAATAACGCTAGAGGTACGACCCAAAGCTCACGTGCTAATTTCACTTTACATACACTCCATGATTAGTATTCTATGAATGAGAATAATAGTCTTTCTCCCGACAAGGATGGACACAAGAACACTGAATCTAGCTCATATTCTCAAAATCTTTCCGATGTGGGCTTATTTCTACGAAAAAGCTCAAAAGTGCAAAGAAAATGGTTAAACTTGTAATTCGCGCGCGCATTTTAAAGACTCCAGATTTTTGTTTACCCATACAAAACCATTCTAAGAAACTTTATAGTGTTACATTGATATTTATCTCTTCCATTAAAAAATGTTGAATAATGTCACAAACGTGTTATGCGTAATCTGCTAATAGGCAGCGTTTGTAGTCTTCCGTTTAGGGATGATTCCTTTGACGTTACGATTAGTGTGGGGCTTCTTCATCTGAAGGATTGGAAGGTTGCGTTGCGGGAGATGTCGAGGGTTACTAGAAAGTTGTTTGTGTCTGTTATACGTAGGAGGAAGAGTCGCTAGTGAGGAATATAGAGGTTTACTTGTTGAATATGGATGGAAGTTTCCTCAGCTTGGGATAGCGGAGCGGGAATTAGGGACAATACTTAAGCCAATTAAGTCGATAGATGTTACCACTTATGAGGTTAGTGTGAGGGAGAGCTTGTCTTTTTTGGAGCGGAAGGCATATTCATATCAGTGGGATGTCCCTGAAGAAACACACAGGCGAGTTATACAGCAACTTAAAACAAGGTGTTTTCCTGAGGCATACTCTGTGAAGGTTGAAGTTTTGATATGGAACATAAAAACTATATGTGATCTCGTTCACTGGCGTAAGGATTAGGCGAAATGCAATTTTAATTGTTTGTTGCAAAACTGTTTTTATGTTAGGCTCGAAACTATGCATTCGAGGTGTAGGGATGTGGGTTGAGGCTGTGCTTTTTGATTTGTTTGACACTTTAGTTCTGCTTGAGAGTGATGAAGTTTTCTATTCGCCTTGTCTTAGGAGACTTCATGGATTTTTAGCTAGAGAGGGGATTAACGTTCCCTTTGAAGATTATAGACGTGTTTATTTTGAGGTTAGGGATAGGATTTACGCTGAAACTGAGAAGAATTTAGAAGAACCACATTTTAACGTTCGTGTTTCTCAGACGTTACAGCAATTTGGATATGATTTTGATGTTTCGAACCCTTTCGTTACTGGGGCTACCATGGCTTTTGCCAATGAGCTTATGCATTATGTGCACTTAGACGTTGACACTGTTGATGTTTTGCGTAAATTGCGTGGAAGATATAGGTTGGGACTTGTTTCTAACTTTGCCATTCCCGAGTGCGCTTGGAAGCTTTTGGACAAGTTTGGTTTGAAAGGATTTTTTGATGTTGTCTTGGTTTCCGGTGAGATCAATAAGCGTAAACCTAGCCCCGAGATTTTTGAGAGGGCGTTGAACGCTTTGGGTGTAGATACTTCAAGAGCGGTTTTTGTTGGTGATACGATTGGCTTGGATGTTAAGGGCGCCAAAAATGTTGGGATTAGTCCTATCCTGATCGAGAGGAGACCTATAGAAAGGATTATGGATGTTAAGCCAGATGAAGTCATCAGAAGTCTAAGGGAACTGTTGGTTGTGCTTGAGGAGTGTTGATGGGGCGATAATAACGTATGATACAAGTGATAGTGGAGATATCTTCCGAAGTAGCCCTATCTATGGTGCGACTTCCACTTTATACAATGTACTTCGCAACTCATAAGATCCTATGGAAAATGGTTTTAGACTTCGTTAATGTTCTGTAGACTACATTGTAGACGTTGTACCAAAGATTTAAGGATCAAGTTGTGTTGCTAGCGCGCGCTTCTAAGTGAATTTTATAACTTGCTTGAAACAATAATACCGGGGTGGTGTTTTGGTTAAGGTTGTCACTTTACCACCAAACAAAGAAACGCTCACATTGCTGAACTTGAAGCCAACGGTAATAATAACAACTGTAGGAAAAGACGGGTCAACAAACGCAGCGCCTTACAGTCGATTCTCAATTGTGGACTACAATCCACCTCAGGCTCTGTTATCAACCAACATGAAACGTGACACCTACAGAAACATTTTGGAAACAAAAGAATTCGTTATCAACTATCCCGGCACCGATCTATTGAAGCAGATATGGGTAACCAGCAAACATTTTCCATACGGAGTCGGTGAACTTGAAAAAGCAAACTTGACGGGATTTCCTTCCGAGAAGGTGAAGCCTCCACGAATAAGAGAATGCAAGGCTCATATAGAATGTAAAGTCCTTTGGACCAAGCCCATCGGATCAAGTTGCGTCGTCTTAGGAGATATTGTTTCAATATCTGCTAGCACTATAATGGAACAGCTTGAGACAAGACAAAAAATGATCAGGCTGAATCCACCGCTTTATTTTGCGTTCCAAGAGGACGAAATGACAAGAAAGTGGATGTTCGCCGAAATAGGAAAGATACACACCATAACTGAAAAAGACGAGGAAATTCAAGTTACAAGCGAGCGCCTCTAATTAGCACCTATATCATCAGCAACCGTTTCAATGATAACGCGTGTAAAAAATGGGAGTTTGCGGGAGATATCTCCACTTATCTTGGGTTCAAATCCCCGCGACCCATAAGAAATTCCGGCGGATGTTGCTGGCAAACTCGCGCGCACAATCTCAAGCTTAGTAGTTGTTATTTTTTTCCTACGAGAAGAAAAAACAACTACTACAATCTTCTAGCCTTCCATCTTATGGTAACTACGCTTTTATACCATATGTGCTGTGAATTGACACACTTGTTTTGCTGAGCAAGCTTGCGAAATTCGTGTGCGCGGCTCTACAGTTTGTGTCTTCTTTTCAGCCTAGAATCTTCTTTTTGATGGCGTCGCGTTTTTCAGCTGGTAGAGGACCGAATTTTTTGATTCTTTCAGTGAATCTTGTGAATAAGTCTGCGGCTTTCTTGTAGACTGGGAGTGGCACGTAGCTGTAGCGGACTCGCATGCTTTTGATTTCAAACTCTGCTAGTGAACGTCCCATTTCAATCATTCGTTTCTTTGTGAACTCTTCGTGTATGTGTTCCTGTCCCTCGATCACTAGGATGCCGTCAGCTCCATAGGCAAAGGCGTGAAGCAGGTGTTTTAGGCCCAGGATGGCTGTTGATGGAACAGGCACGATTCGGATGTTTTCTGGGTAGTTGACGCGGTCAAGTCCAAGAAAGTCCATGCCCGTGTATCCAACGTTCTTGTCAACAAACGCGACTATCCTAACCTCGTCGGGTTCCTTGTCACTGAGGACACCCCTCAGATGAGCGAGTATCTGCTTCGTTGTTGAATTCTTGAAGTCGATAGCTTCTCTTGGACAGACGGGTATGCAAGCACCGCAACCGGTGCACATGAAGGGGTTGATCTCGGCTTTGCCCTCTTGCATGGTTATCGCGTTTACTGGACATGTTTCGATGCAGATGCCGCATCCGTCGCATAACTCTGAAATCACGTAGGCTTTTTCGGGACTTGTGGTGATGTACTCGCTTTTGAGGAACAGAGAAGCCTTAGAAGCAGCCCCCAGCGCGTCGGAAACCGTGTCACGCACGTCCTTCGGACTCAGACCGCATCCACATGCAAAGACTCCTGTGACCAGCGAGTCAACAGGATCAAGCTTCGGATGCTTCTCTTGAATGAATCCGTCTTCACCTATGGCCACTTTCATCTTGTCTGCGAGCTCTTTGAGTCCAGAAGGTGGAACCATAGGCGTGGCCAATGCCACCAAATCGAATTCTTCTTCTGTTACGCTGTCCGCTAGAGTGTCTTCAGCCAAGACAACAAGTTTGCCGTTGTTGTTCTTCCAGACTTCAGCCACCTTTCCGCGCACAAAAACGACTCCAGCTTCTTGGTCCCGCCAGTAAAGCTCTTCGTAGCCCTTGCCAGTAGCTCTGATATCCGTGTAGTAGATGGAAACGTCTATTCCAAGCATTTTCTTGAGCAGAAAAGCCTGCTTCAAAGCGTACATGCAGCATATGCGGCTGCAGTAAATAATATGGTTTTTATCTCTTGAACCGGCACAGAGCACTATCGCCATTTTTCTAACGTCGCTGCCGTCAGCCCTTTTCACGAAGCCACTCGTGGGACCCGCGGCTGAAGTAAGCCTCTCCAAATCCATCATGGTTATGACATCTTTGTAAATGCCATATCCGTAATTCTCAAGCTTTCGAGCGTCGTAAAGCTCGTAGCCCGTAGCCATGATTATAGCGCCTACTTTCAAATCGATTGTTTTTCCCTTGTCTTCTAGGTTTATGGCTTTTGAGGGGCATAGTTTCTCGCATTTTCCGCATTTTGTACAAGCGTCAAAGTCTATGACATAAGCGGATGGCACTGCTTGTGGGAACTCTATGTAAGCCGCTTTTCTCTGAGATAAGCCTTCATTGAATCCGTCTGGCACAGTTACCGGACACACTTTTACGCATACACCACAGCTTCTGCATTTGTCAACATCCACGCCTCTTGGTTTCATGAAAACCTTAACGTCAAAGTTGCCTGGTCGTCCACTAACCTCTTGAACCTCAGCGTAAGTAAGTAGATGAACGTTTGGGTTTCTGCCAACCTCGGCCATTCTTGGCGTAAGTATGCATTGGGCACAATCAAGGGTTGGAAAAACCTTCGTCAGTTTTGCCATGTTTCCTCCGATGGTCGGTTTTCTATCCACAACATGAACGTTAAAGCCTAAATAACCAAGTTCAAGGGCTGCGGTTATTCCGGCAATACCCCCGCCTACGATCAGCATTTCCCTTGTGCCTTTTTCACTTATTGTTTCTAAAGGTTCAAGTTCAAGACTGCGCTCATAGCTTCCTCTGATTAAGGATATTGCTTTCTTTGTGGCTTCTTCAGACGGTTGTGGACCGTGAGCCCACGAGTCTTGTTCTCTGATGTTTACAAACTCAAGCATGTAAGGGTTTAAGCCTGCACGTTCTAGGACGCTTTGAAAAGTGGGAAGGTGCATTCTCGGCGTGCAGCTGGCAACTACGGCTCTGTCTAGATCCTTCTTCTTTATGGCGTCAATTATCATTTCCTGGGCTGGTTTCGAGCATAAATATTTGTTGTATTTAGCTACAACAACTCCTTCCCAGTTCTTGACGGCTTCAAGTACAGCATTTACATCAACAACATTGCCTATGTTTCCGCCGCACTCGCAGACGAAGATGCCGATTTTCGATGACTTTTTCTCCATTAACTGTAATCCCTCGGTTTCATTGATTGTTTTGATTCATACTGAGGAAAACGCTTAAAAAATGTTATGTTGCCATTTTAGGCAAATGTGATATTGAAAATGAACGCTCAAGAGCTCGTTCAGAAACATAAACTGCTTGAATGCATTCAATGTGGGATGTGTACGGGAAGCTGTCCTGTCTCCAGAAAAGCCAGCTTAAACGTTAGAAAGTACATGCGCGAGGTCGCTTTCAACGGCAAGCTGACCATACATCCACAGAACGAGTTGTGGAGCTGCACAACATGCGCGACGTGTGGAATCCGCTGTCCTAAGGAAATAAATCCATACGAGTTTCTAATCGATATCCGTAGCTTGGCAGTTGAAGGAGGCCAAATCGCACCTACGATCCGAGACGCTTTGGAAAGCATTTTCAAAAACGGCAATCCGTGGGAAAGAATAAGGAGCAAAAGGTCTGAATGGGCTCAAGACCTAAACGTCAAGCATGTCTCACAAGGAGCTGAAATCCTATACTTTGTCGGTTGCACACCCGCCTACGACCCACGAGTCCAAGAAGTGGCGAAAAGTCTCTTGAAATGTTTTGAAAAAGCTGAAGTAAACTTTGGAACTTTGGGTGACGAGGAAAACTGTTGTGGAGGCGAAGTCTATGGCATGGGTGAAAAAGGTTTGTTCGAGTTTCTAGTCGAGGAAAACATGAAAATCTTCAACAAGTATAGCATTAAACAGGTTGTTACAGCTTGTCCCCACTCCTACCACACTTTCAAAAACCGATATGAACAGACAACCTTCGAGGTTCAACATCACACGCAATTGCTCGCCAGCCTAATTGAAAGCGGAAAACTGTCATTCTCAAGGCAAGTAAACAAGAAAGTCATCTATCACGACCCATGCTATTTGGGCAAGCAAAACGGTGTTTACGATGAGCCCAGAAAGGTTATTGAAGCCATACCTGGCACAGAACTGTTGGAATTTGACCGCTCAAGAGCACGGAGTCTCTGCTGCGAAGGCGCCGGCGGAAGGATGTGGATCGACATTCCCGGTGAACGCCTAGCAGAGGTCCGCGTCAGGAATGCTGCTGAATCTGGAGCAGAAATATTAGCGGTTGCATGTCCCTTCTGCCTCTTGACATTCGAAGATGCCGTCAAGATAACTGGTTACGAAGGCAAGATTCAGGTGATGGACATAGCAGAATTAGTTTCGCTTGCTCTGTGAATCAGCATTAAGATCGTTGCCATTACTTGCTTTTGAAGTATGGGATTATCTCTTCACTGTACGCCTTCATCACTTGGCGGGGGTCGGGTCCCACATTCAGTAGCAGAAAGTGTTTAACACCGGCTTTTGTGAACTCGTCTATTTTGTTTATGCAATCTTCTACGGTTCCGGCTATAGAAAACTCGATTGCAGCTTCCGTTGGAATCAATTCGCCATAGGCTAGAAATTTCTCTACCCATTCAGAATTTAGAAGTGCTTTAAAGTATGATATTGATTGAAGTTCCTCGGGTAGTTCAATGTCGTAACCTGCTTCTCTCAACAGGTCTGGCGAGGGTATCACTTGAGACCTTATCTTTTCAATTTGCTTGTAAGCATCTTCAGCCTTTTCAGTAACAGACGTATACAGATACACTCCCGTATCTATATCGTCCAAGGATCTGCCTGCCTTTCCAGCTCCTTCTTTGACCAACTTAAGGCGTTCTTTATACAACCTTGGAGAAAGCGGGATTGAAAGCCAACCATCAGCCATCTCCCCTGTTAACCTAAGCGTGCGTGGACCGTTTGCCCCAAAGTATATGGGTACCCTGCCTTTAACGGGATTGATCTGCAAAAAGGCGTCTTTCAGTCTCCAGAAACGTCCTTCATAATTTAACACCTCGCCAGACCAGAGCTTACGCATAATTGTTACAGCCTCAACTAGTTTCGAAATAGGCTTTTTCCATTCTATTCCAAAGGGTTCAAGGTTCATCGCTTCCCCGGCCCCGAGTCCTAGTATTACACGGCCGCCTGAAATTTGATCTACGGTGGCAACTTTTTGAGCGAGAACTGCAGGGTGGTATCTGTGGGGATCGGTGACACAGGTTCCTAAAGCCGCCTTTTCTGTTACCGTTGCGGTCGCAGCCAGCGTAGACCAAGCCTCCGGCACGATTCCTGGAGGTATAAACAAAATGTGATCGGGAACCCATATCGAGTCGAAACCAGCTTCTTCGTTGACCTTGGCTATTCTAAATAATTTCTCCACGGGAGTAGCCGGAATGGGCAGGAAGCAGCCGAACCTAATGTTGCTCTCAGTCAACTCCATAGCTTTCACCAATGAAGCACTTTATCATGTTCCCCTTATTTTGATTTCGCCGAAATTTTGTGTTAAGATTCTTGAATAAGCCTTGTCCGCTTCTGGAGATACAGAGTAGTGGGGCACACTGAAAACACTTGATTTTCAAATCTGATTTTGTAAAAAACGTATGAGAAGACTTTTATGGAAATTGATGTTTTTAGTAGAGCAAAAAGGTGAGCGTTATGGAATACAAGTACTTGATTTACGAAAAAGCTGCGAGTTTCTTGACGCCAGAGGAAGAGAACATAGCCATAATAACATTGAATAGACCTGATGCCCTAAACGCCCTAAGTAGAGGTTTACTAGAAGAACTGGATAACGTACTCGAAGAGATAAGAAAAGATGGCAAGATCAGAAGCGTCGTTATCACGGGGGCGGGCAGAGCTTTCAGTTCAGGGTTCGACTTAAGCGAAGCTGGAGCGGGCGATGAAGCTGATATGAAAGCTGGCATGGAGTTGGGCCAAAAAGTTTTCGACAAGATAGAAACCTTCGATAAACCTGTAATAGCCGCAATAAACGGATACGCGCTAGGCGGAGGGCTCGAAATGGCAGCGGCATGTGACCTGAGAATTGCATCAGAAAAGGCTAGTCTTGGAAACACCGAAGTGAATTTAGGATTGATTCCCTCGTGGGGAGGATGCGTTCGAATTCCGAAACTCATCGGAAGAGCTAATGCTGCCCAGATACTTCTAATGGGAGAACGATTTGACGCTAAAGAAGCCGAGAGGCTTGGGCTTCTTAACAAGGTTGTTGCTCCCGACGAGTTGAAGTCAACGGCAATGTATCTTGCCGGACAATTGGCCACAAAAGCCCCCATAGCAATGCGGCTAGTCAAGAATATACTTTCAAAGGCCATGGAAATCAGCATGGAAGAAGGAAACAAGATGATGATCAAAGGCGGCATAACGTGCATGAAGTCTGAAGACATCATCGAAGGAATCTCTGCCTTCTTTGAAAAAAGAACACCTAAATTTAAAGGCAAATAAGCCAACACTCTCTTTTTCTTTTGTTTTTCTAGAAGCTACTGGATAATATATAGCAACTAGTTTTTATCTAACCTCATTTTTACTTTAGGCCATGAAGATACCAATTGGTATACGTGACTTGTGCGAGAATCCCACGGAAATATTGAACCGATATGAAGATTCTGGAGTCAAGGTGATCGGATTTACATGTAGCTATGTTCCTGAAGAGCTGATCATTTCAGCTGGACTCCAGCCTTACAGAATCACAAATATTGGGGCAAACACAAGTGCCCTGACACCAAGCTTTGTGTGTCCATTTGCTAGCGCCACGTTAGAAAACATAATCAAACATGAAGACTTCTTTAGCGGATTTATCGTAGCCCATACCTGTGATCCTATGTGGAGACTCTACGATATACTGAAGAAAAAAATCGGCAAGCCATTATTTCTCCTGAGAGTGCCGCATAACACAGACAACGAGTTGTCGCTTGATTTTTTCAGAATGGAGCTTATGAGATTTAAAAAATTTCTCGAGAAGAACTTTGAGACAAGGATTGATCATAGCGCACTATTTAGCTCCATCGAATTGTGCAATGAAAGCAGAGATCTGCTCAAAAGTATCTACGTGTTAAACAGCGGTGGCGAGTACAAGATCAATGCATTCGACCGCTTTCACCTCGTTCTTGCAAGCATGTGGATGCCAAAACCAGAAATCAATACGCAAATCAAAGCATTGAACTTCAATAATGGCGAAACTTATGGTGATGTGAGGTTGCACCTAAACGGTACAGCTATTTACGATCTTGTTTTGCTAAAGACGATAGAAGAGTCCGGCGGATTCGCTGCATCCGATGACTTGTGCACAGGCTCCAGATACTTCTGGAGCAATGTCGAGAAATCTGAAGATCCCATTTCAGCGTTAAGTAATAGATATCTTAAGAGAACGCCTTGTCCTTCCCATGCTCCTCTTGAACAGAGGCTTGAATACATAAATTTCATGATTGAAGAGTTTAAGGTGCAAGGGGTCTTAACATTTGCCGAAGGGTTCTGCGACCCAATCTTATATGATAGCGTGCACATAAGAAACATGCTTGCCAAAAAAGGAATCCCCACAATGGTCATAGATTATGAAAATCCAGCCCAAGAGATCGGCAGAATCAAGACCAGAGTTGAAGCATTCATTGAATCTATAAGTGGTTGAAATGAGCTTACAAAGAAAAAAGAGCCGTGTTCTTCAAACAACGAAAAAAATAGGCGAGCTTATCATGGCATACTTTTCACAGACTTCGGATGCAAAGGCCCAAGGTAAGCCGGTTGCCTGGGTAACCGTGTTCACGCCTGTCGAACTGCTATACGCTATGGATGTTTATCCAATCGCTCCCGAACACTTCGGTGCGATGTGCAGTGCTCGCGGTTTCATACTGGATTATCTTCAAGAAGCCGAAAGGGAAGGATACTCCCAAAATTTATGCTCATACAGCAGGTGTTCTCTGGGTTATGTTCTCAGCGGAACGAGCGGACTCATGCCCCCTCCCGACATTCTGGTGACTTTTAGGAATTCATGCGACGTCTACGTTAAATGGTGGCAGAGTCTCCACATGCATCTTGGAACACCCTTGTTTGTAGGTGAGACTCCCTATGTTTTGACGTCAGAGGACTTGGACAACTACGTTCTGGATTACGTTGTCAAACAGTTAGAGCAGCTGGTGGAGATGGCTGAGGAAAAGTTCGGGTCAAGGCTTGACATGGAAAAGCTTGCAGACATCGTGAGGCTTTCGGATAAAGCGAGTGAGCTGTGGCTTGAAACCTTGAAACTTAGAAGATTCAGACCGTGCCCGCTCGGGGGCAGAGACTCAGCTTCAGACATTTTTCCACTTGTGGTTATGCAAGGAACAACTGAAGCCGTCGAATTTTACGAGGAGCTTCTGGAAGAGGTTAAGCAAAAAGTCAACATGGGGGAGGGCGTATTAGAAAATGAGAGGTTTAGATTGCTGTTCGATGGAATATGGCTTTGGCACGCGTTTGATCTCATAAAATACTTCGAGGATAGGGGAGCAGTTTTTGTCTACGAGCCTTACAGTGATGCTTGGGCTTACAGGCTTGACGCATCAAAACCGTTAGAAAGTATAGCACGAAAGATTTTGGCTATGGGCTTGAATGTTGACATAGATATACGAACTGAAAGATTTTCAGAGAGTATCGAGGAGTTTCAAATAGACGGAGCCGTCTTGTTCTCTAACAGAAGCTGCAAGACATGGTCGACCCCACAGCTAGTGACAGCAGATATACTGAACAAGAATTTCAATGTCCCTTACCTTCTCTTTGAAGCTGACATGGCTGATCCTAGGCAGTATGCTGAAGCCCAAATCAAGAATAGAATCGATGCCTTTCTGGAGGTTTTAGGTGAAAGATGAAGAAATGGGGATATCTCGTGCGCGCTCATGATTTGTTGTTGTAGGCCCCCTAGGGAGGTCACAACGGCATTTAAGCCAGTTTCTGGGCAATTGGAAGAGAACTTTTATCACATGTTTTCGTTGGCTGGAACTCTTTCACTTGTCATCGTCTACGAGGTTCGTGACGACGACAACTAAACCGTTCAGAAGTAGTAGTCCGATAGGCCTTAGCGATTACTCCTTCTTTTGCGGCCTCGATCAATTCAAGATCTTCTTTACTAAGTTCGGTTTTTGACTCCAATGCACACGCCTCATGGAACGTTCGTGCAATTAGCTTATCTTACTCAAAATCTTTGAGCATAATATATGCTTGTTCTTCAGTATAAGCTATTTTTATTAAAAAATCGGCTATTTCTTGCTTATCTTGGTTTAACGCTGCTCTGCACAGCTGCATAATCTTCTTTCCAGAGCGTCTAAACAATATCGATGCTTCAGTCCAGTTACTTACATTGTATTTGTTTGTCAACGTGTTAAGTACATCCGCTTGCCACAATCGCATCCCGTGACTATTTTCAAATGTTTCGGGCAACAGAGGCGGTGTTGTCGCATAGGTAACCATATGCTCAAAACACTTTTTATTATCCCACTCAAATATTTCATCAGCCAATTTACGCATGGCAGGAATGCCAAACAGTCTTACTGGAGGATGTAAAAACCGCTCGGCTTTATAGGCGAAACCCTTCTTTGCGACTTCAAGCTCAGATGGTATCTCTTCAGGAATGGTAAAAGCCCTTATGGTGTTTTTCTTGCTCATTCCTGGCACTTTGACGTCTAGAGATTTCTCAAACTCATCATAAGGTATTTTCTGAGCATTCTCGTGGCTGCAATCATGCACAGAAACAACCTGTTTCTCATCATCATACCCGACAACAAGAACATAATGGATGGGAACATGCTGTTTCTTATATAGATCTGAGTAATAATGGAGATAATACATATCAAGGGCGCCAGCCATAACGGGTTGTCCTTCATTAATAAGATCTTTAAGACGAGAAAAAGTGAACTTGAAACTTCTTCCCTCAATCACAGTTTCTTCGAATCCTATGATATTTGCCAAGTCTTTCATCAAATATTTGGGATTTGCACCCCAATAGACCATACGCGGTGGATCTGCCCTTTTGATGTGAAGATAAGTAAAACCAGCCATACCGCCTACGATAGAGAGGAGGAAATCAGTATAATCCGCTCCCTTCCACGCCAAGATATCTTCCAGTCCATTAACATAGCATGTGGATTCACATACTTTATGAGGTAATGTATGTAGCTTTTTCATATGATCTGTCTCTTCTGCGTTTTCTTTCACTAATCTAAACAAGCAAAGATATTAATCCTATCCACAGTTGAGATGTCTCCCGCACACCTCTATTTCTCACGTTCAATCAGGCAAGCACATTTAGATTTTTAGCCTCTGAAGTACTCCATTATTTTTTTCATGCATTTAAAGGAGCTTTTCATCTTGCGGACGTCGAAGAAGAAAGTCATATTGAATAGCACGATGTGCTTCATGCCAACTTTGCTGAACCGTTCTATTCGGCCTATCATTTCATCTGGAGTGCCGTACGTGTAGTAGTCTTCACATATCTTCCTAGGGACCTTTTCCAAGGCTTCCAGCATTGTTTTTCGATCGTATCTCGTGGGAATGTAATCGAGGAGTCCGTAGAAGTTCTGCCCCAGAGGATGCTGAATGCCGTAGCGTTGAAAAGCCTCACTCGATAAGGTCAACATGTAGTTTTTCGCTAGCGGTGCTTCAAGCATCCTGAGACATTCGTTGTGATCTTCATCCAAAACTGTGTAAGACCATAGAGCGGGAGTTATCTCATCTGGGTTTCTGCCTGCCTTTCTCGCAGATTCTCTTATTGTTCCAAGTCCATCCTTATAGAAGTCGATATCGGGGGTTGCCGGTAACCATCCGTCTCCCAGTCATTTCAAGCATCTTTGGTCCATGGGCTCCAATCCATATCGGAGGATACTTTCCTTTCTCATAGGGCTCCAAACCAAGGACAGCGTCTTTCAATTTCCAGAATCGATCGTCAAAATCCACTTTTTCATTGTTTTCCCAAAGCAGTCTAATTATCTTGATGGATTCTTCAAGCCTTTTCACCGGCTTGTTCCACTCGATCCCGTATGGTGCGACGTTTTCTCTTTCACCTGCCCCGATTCCAAGGATCACTCTTCCCTTAGATATATGATCTAGCGTCAAAAAAGCCTGGGCGAGCATACCTGGATGTCTCCTAAAAGCCTCAGTAACGCTTGGTCCCAAGAGAATTCTTCCAGTGTTCCACGCAGCTACAGCTAGAGTACAAAACGCTTCAAAGAACACGTGTGGATTCTCTTGGAACGCCGCTAATTCAACAATGTCAGGCGTCCATATTGATTCAGGTACCCATCCCATCAGGTGGTCTGGCCACCACGCAGAGTCGTAGCCTGAATCCTCAATTCTCTTTATTGTGTTGATACCTTTATCGAAAGGAGGGAGAAATGCACCCATGGTTCCAATCTTTACCTCATTAACATCCAATTTTTGTCACTGAACAACATCTTTCACACGGCTTATTTAAAATGTGTTGTATGTTTGAAGACTACTGACCACAGTGGAGATATCACCTGCAATTTCCCTTTTTTTGGATTTACCGTAAAAAAACTTTCTCACATTTCCTATAGACTTGCTCTTTCAGATTTAATGTGGAACTTGTTTGCTCTTTTCTAGTTGTAGTTATGACTTAATGTATAGAAATTATGCCTAGAATAAAAAAGGGAGAGTTGGGGAGGCTTTTTAGTTGTCTTCTTTCCATCCGTAGCGGCGTGTGACAGAGGCTATGTCTAGAGTGTTTATTATTCCGTCACCGTTTACATCTATGAGATACTTGAGGTCGATTGAACGGATTCTTGTAACGATTTCCCCTGTGATTGCGATGTTGTGGGTGCCTTGGCCGTGTGTGAAGTAGATGAAGGTGTGGGTCTGGTTCCACGTTAGGATCGAAGCAGCCAGTGTGTTGTTGATGAGAACCTTGAAGGCACCGTCCATGAGCAGTTTCGGAACGGTGACGTTGCAGAATCCTAGTGTGGCTGAAGTGAAGTTGAAACTTATCCGTCCTAGAGAACGATTGAAGTTGAAGTTTTCTACAGGAAAGCTACTGTAAACACTTACGTTGACGGTCAGCCATACTGGATTTTCGTCGGGGAAGTCTAACCATTTCCAGGTGACAGAATACGCAGCGCGTGGATAAATGGTAACGTACCCGTCGCTAACTTCGTGGGGTGCTTCTACTGGTTGTGTCGCGTTCCCCGGCTGTTGCACATAGTCACGCCCATTATTCAAGGCACAGCACATGATATCAAAGAGGTCCACGAAGCCGTCGTTGTTGAAGTCAGCGTCTGGGTCGTATCTGGGTTGTCCTTCAGAAGTTCCCAATACTTTTGCTACTCGGGCTATATCCTGAATTTTGACTACTCCATCACCGTCAACGTCACCTAGGTATGGGGGAGTAGGAACTGAAAGCGTCGAATTAAAGAGTTTTGTGTCGTAGAGGTCTAGGACGCATTCTCCTGGGCTGGTGCCATGGAATGTGACGTTTGCGAATGTTCCACTGCCACTCCCTTCACCAGGCACATAAACACATAAAGGAAGAACCCAGCCTTCAGACTGGTTGATCAAAGCGGGATCCGGGATTATTTGCCCGAAGTCACCCTCAATGACGTTGACAAGATCCAGAAGCTGGGGTGCCCATCCTAACTTGACTTGCCATGCATACAGTTCTGTAACGTTTTCGATGTTTATGCTGACAGTGAAATTCTCGGAGAAAGGCGCTGTTATTGTTGGAGGATCCACATAGATTGTGGTCGATGAAGTCTCGCTAGTCTCCATGTTATATACCGTATACACGCTAAACATTGGTAACAAAAGCAGCAAAACCAGAGCCGGAACAAATTTCTTTCTCATTTTTTTTCCTCCTTGTTTTCTTACGTTCTGTTACAAGCCAACACGCAGGCTTGAAGCGGTTTCCTTTTCGTAGGAAACAGAACGATTGTCCAGATTTCAACTCATCTTTTCAAACACTAGGACAATAACGCAATCATTTCCCAAAAGGGATCTTACTAATGTCATTCTGCGAAGGGATACCTATGATTGATTGAATTTTTCCTGTCCTTCCCCCTATTAGCATCATAAAGAAACCCCTACAACCAGCTATTACAGAATTCTGTTAAGCTCTAGTTAAATCTTATGAAAAAATGTTCCATACAACCTAAGCTGTTAGCTCTCCATCCTTTCCCCAGTTTTAGGACGAGTAAGCCTTAGATTGAGGATATCTCCCGCTAACCCCACTTTGATCTCAAAGAACTAGGCGAAAGACATGCCGCGATATGAGTAAGGTAAGATTGAGAAATTAAACCAAAATCACATGGTCGACCTTGTAGAAAAGACACGCAAATTTTATATTGCAGTTTCTATTTTCAGCCTTCCGATTAAAGGAGATTGATTAGAGTTGGCTGAATCCGGATCTTCTGCTGTCCCTGTTCTTGTACTAAAAGAAGGTTCCAGTCGTTCACGAGGAAGGAATGCGCAACGCACGAATATTATGGCGGCCAAAATTGTCGCTGAGACTGTGAAGAGCGCATTGGGTCCTAAAGGTATGGATAAAATGCTCGTTGACAGCTTCGGCGATGTCACGATAACAAGTGATGGGCGCACAATCCTTGATGAAATGGACGTTCAACATCCAGCAGCCAAGATGATGGTGGAAGTGGCTAAGACACAGGACGAAGAAGTTGGAGATGGAACTACAACCTCCGTCATCGTCGCTGGTGAACTCTTGGGGAAAGCTGAAGAGCTCATAAACAAGAATGTTCATCCAACAGTGATAGTTGAAGGATACAATAAAGCAGCTGATAAAGCTCTCAAAACCCTCGAAAGAATCGCGATTCCAGTTGAGCCCAACGATAAAGAGTTTTTGAAAAAGGTCGCCGAAGTTTCCATGGCCAGTAAACTAGTGTCTGAAAGCAGGAAGGAACTTGCTGAGATAGCTGTTGAAGCTGTATTACATGTTGCTCAAAAAGCCGGAGACGAGTACAGCGTAGACTTGGACGATATAATGGTGGAGAAGAAGCGGGGCGAATCTGTGAATGAAACCAAGCTCATTGAAGGCTTAGTTCTCGACAAAGAGATTGTTCATTCAGGCATGCCCAAACGGGTTGAAAAAGCAAAAATAGCATTGCTAGAGGGCGCACTCGAGGTTAAAAAAACAGAGTTCGATGCCAAAATCAACATTGACGCTCCAGAACAGATAGAGTCTTTCCTACGCGAAGAGGAGAACATGCTAAAACAGATGGTTGAAAAAATAGTTGCTGCGGGTGCCAACGTTGTCATCTGTCAAAAAGGAATAGAAGACATGGTTCAACACTTCTTGGCTAGAAAAGGAATCCTAGCCGTTCGGAGAGCCAAAAAGTCAGATATGGACAAACTCGGAAAAGCAACAGGCGGAAAGATCGTGACAAACCTGGAAGACCTCACGGAGAGGGACCTAGGCTACGCTGAGTTTGTTGAGGAGCGCAAGATAGGTGACGACAAGATGACCTTCATCGAAGGATGCAAGAACCCACGCGCGGTGGCGATTCTGATAAGAGGCGGGACCGAGCGTATTGTTGATGAAGCTGAACGTTCAGTTCACGACGCACTATGTGTAGTGCGAGACGTGGTTCAAGAGCCCAAAATTGTTGCTGGAGGAGGATCTCCAGAGATGGAAATCGCTAAAGCACTCAAAGACTACGCTGGATCACTGCCAGGTAGGGAACAACTCGCCGTCCAGAGTTTTGCCGAGGCTATGGAGATTGTTCCGTTGACTTTGGGGGAAAATGCTGGTCTCGATCCGATAGATATTTTGTCAGAGCTTAGAGCCCGTCATGGAAAGGGTGAAAAGTGGGCGGGTGTTGAAGTCTTCGAAGGAAAAATCAGAGATATGAAGGAACTGGAAGTTTACGAACCCCTCGCTGTAAAGAAACAGACGATAAAATCAGCCACTGAAGCTGCCGCAATGATATTAAGGATTGATGATGTCATTGCTTCGGCAAAGATGAAGGCTCCACCTATGCCACCGGGTGGTCCAGGTGGTCCAGGCGGTGGCTATGGCGGCATGCCTCCAGGATACTAACTTCAAAAGCACTGGCTCAGATCAGCTTAATGTTCCCTTTTCTTTTTTGTTCTTTAGTTTTTTCTTGCATTCGATGCAGAAACCATCTATCTTGATAGGATTCCCTTTCAGTAGTCTTACATACATTAGATCGATTGGTTCTGTATGATGTGCAAGACCTTGGTTGTGACCCAAACCATGTGCGGCTATCTTAGTTCCAACTTGTTCATCTATGTTAAATAAAGATAATATGCCTACGTCATTTGACACATAATCGTGAACGAGGTCGATGATTCTTTTGAACTTCTCCAGCTCAAATCTATGATACATGATTATCACTGGGTCATGAGTCACCGCCAACAAAAGATTCTCAATCCTGCGACATCTCTTCATTTTTCTAACCTTCCTCACCAGTCGAGAAAAAATGAAAGCTCCGTGAACTTCCTCGTTAGATTCTATCTCTAGGTCATGCTCCACATTTACGTTTCCTACGTAATTGACGCCTGTCCACAAGCCTTCTGGAAAGTATCTAAACGCCCTCCACATTATCTCAACTAGATCCTCTTTATTGCTTGGCTCGTCATTAATTGTCAGAAGATCTAATGACTGCAATGGACCCAGAACCCTCAAAAACAACTAGAAAATTAGGTTATAAATGTGTTGAGAATAGAGATTTCATCTTTGCAATCTGTATGAAAAATCGTTATTGCTACAACGATATTGTTGCCATTTTCTCTCTTGCAAGAAAATACATGACGGACGGGGTGGGATTTGAATCCAACCAACCAACGATCGATCGATCAGGATTTTCGTGGCTTAGGACGCGCGCGCGATATCCTGACCAAAGAAGCCTTGTCCATGTCTAACAGAACAGTAGTTTAAAGGGCGAGGTAGAGGTTTTCGATTGCGATGAGGTTCAGTGTTGAGGTACAATTGTACCCTACCGCGCGCTCTATTGGTCGTTTGCATAAGGCTTAATACTGGTTTAACATCTATTGTTTAACTGTGTTTAGTCTTTTTCTGGACGATGAATTATTTGAATTCATAAGGAGAAAAGAAAAATGAAAAGAACAGTTATATCTGGAGTAATTTTGACGCTGTTGTTGAGCATCTTAACCTTGGTGTTCAACATTGTATCAGTTGAAGCGCAAGGACCTATTTACATTAGGTCCGATGGAAGCATTGAGCCGTCTACAGCACCTATTCAACACATTGGAGATGTCTATACTTTCACTGCGAATATTTATGATTCTATTATTGTGGAGAGAGATAACATTGTAGTTGATGGGGCAGGCTATACTGTTCAAAAAACAGGAAGCGATACTGGGATAACCCTGCAAGGAAGAATTAACGTAACAATCCGGAATGCTGTGATAAGGGGGTTCGGTTTCGGTTTCGGCATTGGACTATATTTCTCAAACAGATGTACTTTATATGGGAATAGGATCGAAGGCAATTCTTCTGGACCCGGTATTTCTCTGTCTGATTCTGAGTACAATAAAGTCTTGAATAACACTCTTTTAAACAATGGTCACAGTATCATGTTGACCCAATCTTCTAACAATGTAATCGATGGCAATAATGCATCCTACAACTTTCATGGCATCGGCATGGGAGACTTCTGCAACAACAA
>JAOUPS010000063.1 GCA_029879735.1 Candidatus Bathyarchaeota archaeon
ACTGTAGCGCATAACGTGGCTAATTACAACAATGGCGGCCTACTTCTAAGCAATAACAGCTCTAACAACCTTGTCATTGATAACGAATTCAGTTACAACAGACTAACCGCGATTATGATAGCACCTAACTCTTGCGAGAACGTCGTAAAGGGTAATACAGTAGTTGGCAATGGCAATGGCATAGAGTTCTGGGGCAACTCTTCGAGCAACATTGTTTACCATAACAACTTCGTGAATAATGCGGAACAAACAACCAGCAGGGAGCCACTGAATGTTTGGGATAATGGTGCCGAGGGCAATTACTGGAGTGACTATAAGGGTCTGGACTCAAACGGTGACGGAATAGGTGACACTCTGCTTCCACATTTAGGAATAGATAATTTCCCTCTTGTTCAACTTTGGAGTGAAATAAGGACTTTCAATGCATACGTTTGGAAAGGCATAACCTATCAGGTGACTACGCAAAGTAACAATACTATAGCCGCATTTAACTTCAGCCTATCGACAAAACAAATCAGCTTTAATGTCACTGGACCGACTGGTAAGGTGGGGTACTGCAACGTCACAATTCCAAAAGCTCTTTTGCAAGGCAATCCATATCAAGTCAGCATTGATGAAAAAACAACCTCGAATGTTTCTATAGCCGAGACTACTGATGAGACTTCCTTATATTTCATCTACAATCTAACAACTCATAGAGTGAAAATAATAGGCACTCAAGTGCTGGACATCATTCCCCCACTGGCAGACGCTGGGCCAGACCAGACAGTGAATGAGGACACCGTGATAACGCTTGATGGCTCAGGCTCATACGATAACGTGGACATAGCAAACTATACGTGGACGTTGTTCGATGCTACGCCAAAAACCTTGACTGGAATAAAGCCAACCTACATCTTCAACACACCGGGAAAATACACGGTTACTCTAAATGTAACAGATGCTATTGGAAACTGGAATGCCAGTTCTGTACTCATAACCGTGCTTGACATAACTCCGCCAATAGTAAACGCTGGGCAAAACCAAACGATACTGCAAGGAACAACCGTTACTTTTGATGCAAGCAAATCCAATGACAATGTGGGGCTTGTCTTATACAGCTGGGACTTCGGAGATGGAACATCACAAACAGGAGTTGCCGTAACTCATACTTATTCAAACCCTGGTACTTACGTTGTAACCTTGACCGTTAAAGATGCTGCAGGCAACACCGACACTGCCAAAATAACCATTAATGCCACCTCATATTTTGAAGCCTACAAATGGATTGTAGTGCTTTCTGTTGCCGTCGTGGTAACTATTATTGGATTGTTTGCTTGGAGAAAACAAAAACGAAAATAGAACGTGGTCGTAACCCGACCAAAAGTCGAGACATCTAATAATTTCTTTAGTTCGCGCGCGCTCCTACAGTCTCAAACCTTACTCATTAGCGAGGGGTAACTTTTTGTGTATTTCTGACCCCTCACTCATTTAGAGTGTATAGTCGATTTCGAACACACATATCTATAGTAGTTTTTTGATGGTACCTTCCTTATTCCTATTATAGTGATATCCTTCCTGTACCTTGTATGTGTATGCTGAACCGACTGTACAGTCCTAAACCATCTTTTTAGAAGGAAATAATTGGTTAACCATATCCCCGTCGTTTTCGCCCGTCGTTGGCCGTAATCCCCCGTCCCGTAGTTGGTTGTCCTTTTCCCCCGTGGTCGTCGTCCATGTTGGTTGGTTGGGATTTGAACCCCGCCCACAGTGTAGATACCCTGCAAACCCCATTTTCTGTAAGCAGATTTAGGTCTTCTGTGCTTAACTGTTTCTGAGTGACAGTTATCACGCGAGCGAAGAGCTTAAGGATGAGATTGCTGAGAAAGTGTGTGAAGTTGTTGAGGAAAACGAAAAGGAAGAGGAAAATGAGAAAAAAGAAGAGAATCCTTAATACCGACCTTATCGACATCAAAAAGAAGTGAAGTGAAGAAAATGAATCCGAAACCATACATAGTTTGTAAGATATGCGGTCTACCTATTCCGAAAAGGAAGAGAAGAGAGCATCTGGAAAAGGTTCATAAGATTTTAGTCGGTGTGAAAGGTTGGATACGCGAGTATTTTGATAAACGCAAGTGGAAGCACGGTTGGAAAAAGCCCGCAGTAATTGAAATCGACTAGCCTCGCGCGCGCCGAGCGCTAGTTGCATAGAACATTCAAACCACTAAAGGATGAAAGGTAATGTATATAGGGATAGACGCAGGAGCTTCAGCGACAAAAACCGTGGTAATCAACAAAGAAGGTGAGATTGTTTCATACTCCATTGTCCCGTCAGGAATCAACTTTAAAGTCTCGTCCGAGAAAGCGCTAGGAAAGGCGCTTAAAATATCCGATCTAAGCTTGAAGGATATTTTATACACTGTTTCGACTGGTTACGGAAGGGCTCTAGTGAACGCGGAAGCAACGTCTTCCGAGATAATGTGCGTTACCCGCGGTGTTCACAAGCTTTTTCCATCAGTCAGAACGATCATAGATGTTGGTGGTCAAGACTCTAAAGCCATCAGAATTGACGAAAACGGAAGAGTTCTAAATTTCGTTATGAACGATAAGTGCGCTGCAGGAACCGGAAGATTCCTTGAAGTTATGTCGAACATTCTTGGAAAATCAATAAACGAGCTTGGCATACTACACTTTAAGTCATCAAAACCAACCAAGATAAGTAGCACATGCACGGTTTTCGCTGAATCAGAGGTGATATCTCACATAAGTAAAGGCTCCGAAATTGAAGATGTGATAGCAGGCCTTCACGAGGCAATAGCGGAAAGAATCTACAACATGTCCAGCAGAATAGGATTCGAAAAAGATGTAGCATTCACGGGAGGAGTCGCAAAAAACCAAGGGTTCGTCGATGCCCTAAGCAAAAAAGTGGGTTTGACTCCCACATTGCCAGAAGAACCTCAAACAATCTGCGCCTTAGGGGCGGCACTTGCAGCCATCAAAAAACATGGGGAAAGCGCTAGTCATTCTAATCTTCGGTCTAATTGATACCATAGAAAACTATCTGATCAGCCTCTGTTCTTTTTGCCAGTCCTTTTTGTTCAAGAAGGTTCAGGTGTGCCACTGTTTCTCCAAGGGCCAAGTATTTTTGGAATGGAGGAAACTCGTCCCAAGATTTGTAGTTTACGTTCCAATGAACTTTAGAAGCTAACATGTATGCCGTTGAACTTCCGGTCCTAAGCCTAATTATGATTTCCATTAATCTTCGTTTGTGATGCTCTTTAAGCTGCCTAATTCTTTCCCGATGATTTGCGAATATTTCTTCATGGCCTGGCAAAACGACCTCAACATCAAGTTTTTCTGTTTTTTCAAGACTGCTTAGGTAATCCGTCAGCGGATCCATGTTTTCCACAAACTGGGCTATGTGTGGAGTGATCGTGGGCAAAAGATGATCTCCTGAAATGAGAATTTTTGATGAAGATTCATATAGACATATGTGACCTGGAGAATGTCCTGGGGTCCATAAAACCTGAAAGTTATAATCGCCAACCGCGATCTCTTGACCATCCTCTAATGGAAATGCAGCCACTGCGAGTTCTTGGTAGGCTTGTGGAGTAAAGAAGGCTGGGTGAAACCTCTGCAGGTTAGTTGCAATTGAGGAAGGTGCACCATTGGCCTTAAGAAAGTTTTCCATGCTTTCATTGTAATCTTCAAATTTTTTTGACATAATTCTTGACAATTCGACTTCGACATGATGTATTGAAAGTTTTATATCCTTTGAAATTTCTTTGAACCGAGGAATTAAACCCACATGATCCACATGAAAATGGGTTAGTAAAATCTCAGTTAACTCTTCAGGCTTTACTCCGGCTTCTGAGAGCCCTCTGCACAGCGACTGAAAAGCTTGAGGGAAATTCAGTCCCGTATCCACCAAGAGGCTTTTCTCTTCCGACTTTATTAGGTATGAATTAAGATGTTCTAGAGGGCTGTGGGGTAATGGAACCTTTATTTGGAATATGTTCGGGAATACCTCTTTAATCATAAGCGAATCCTAGCCTGCGCGCTCTAAGTTCAAGATTCTTGCTGCATTTAAACCGAGAATGTTCTCTTTTTCGTCTCTGGTTAAGTGATTACAGTTTTTTATTACGTCTACTTCATACTTCATGTTGCTTCCCCATACGACGGGAAAGTCAGATCCGTAAAGAAGTCTGTCGAGACCCACTTCCTCTTTCATCTTCTTCAAGATCTTTTCTGTGTAGATGAAACTGGAAACTGCTGATGAATCGAAATATACGTTCTCAAACCTTTTTCCCAACTCAAATGCCTCATCAAACCATATTCCCGGCTTGTATGCGCTATAGCTTCCAGCGTGGGCTAAAACAATAACTGGGTTGTAGCTCTCCAGAATTGGCTTCAAGTATTTGGGGTTGGCATCTTCAGACAACTCTGGGATTTCCCATGGTCCAGGATCGCAGCCAGTGTGATAGAGGAGAACCTTTTTGTTTTTTTCACAGTATTCGCATATTTCTTCAAAGTTCTTGTTTTCGATTGGCGAGAAGAGTTGAAGGGTTGGAAGCATTTTTATTCCCTTAAGCCCGAGGGTGCTTATCTCCTTAAGCTTTGCCTCTACATGATCTTCATCCTTATTTGGGTTGACGGAACCAAACCCGATAAACTTATCTGGATTCTTTGTCACCAGATCCGCTATTTCCTGGTTTGAGCTCTTAAGCTCAGGATAATAATTGACCAATTCTTGGAAGAATCTTTTTACCTCATCTTCTATGGATGTAAACCGTAAGGCGCGGGATCCAAAAAACGATTCCAAATGGCGTTTTCTTAGTTTGCTCTTAATCTCTGGTTTTTCCACGTCTAATGGGTCCACATCTACAGCCAACAAGACCGCATAGTCCACACCGGCTCTTTTCATCTCATTTACAATCTTGGTTTCGTGGAAGAATGGGTGAACGTGAATGTCTATTATCAATTCTTTTCCCAATGTTTAATATAAAAAAGAAAGGTGGAACTGTATTAAGTGTTGCATAGGCTTATGTTAGGGCAAAGGTAGATTCATTTCTCTGTAGTTCTCTCTGGCAACTATATATCTTTGAATTTCACCCGTTCCTTCTATAATGTCTAGGATTCTAGCATCTCGATAGAAACGTTCCATGTCTGAATCAACATATCCATAGCCTGCATAAATCTGCAGGGCTTCATCTGTAACCTCTATCCCGGTCTTGGCTGCGTATGCTTTTGCCATAGAAGCGAATTTAGTGATTAACCTTGTATTTTCAGGTTTGTGATCGATAAGCCAAGCAGTCTTATATGTTAGCAATCTTGCTGCCTCTATTTTCATGGCCATTTCAGCTATTTTCCATTGTGTAAATTGAAATCTATGTATCGGCTGGAAAAATTGTTCTCTCTCAGTGGAGTATTTCAAAGCACGTTCAAAAGCCCCTTGAGCTATGCCCACGGCCGAAGCGGCGATGGGTGTCCTGCTGAAGTCGAAATATGACATTATTTGGTGGAAACCTCTGTTCTCTTGACCGAGAAGGTTGCTTAATGGTACTCGAACGTCACTAAATGCCATTTCCGCCTGTGGGGCTCCTCTGAGTCCCATTTTTGGCTTTAGAGATGTAACGTCTAGTCCGGGAGTTCCCTTTTCTACTATGATTTGGGTAACACCTCTATGTGGTGGAGAGGCATTGGGGTCTGTCTGACAACAAACTATAGTGAATTCTGCGATGTCTCCGCATGTGATGAATGTCTTGGTACCGTTAATCTTCCAACTGCCTCCATCTTTTACTGCCTTTGTATCTAGTCCCACCATTCCTGCGTCAGAGCCGTGGCCAGGTTCTGTGAGTGCCATTGCACACGTTATTTCGCCTTTGCATATTCGAGGAATATATTTTTCCTTCTGTTCTTCTGTGCCGAATTTTTCAACCAAACCGGCAAAACCGACACCGGCTAATATTGCAGCAAGTGTAGAATCCACTCTATAGAACTCTTCTGCTATTATGCATGCTTCTATGCAGCCTAATCCCTGTCCCCCATATTTCTCAGAAAAACTTGCGCCTGTGAAGCCTAGCTTTCCTGCTTTTCGATAGAACTCCCATGGGAACTCGTACTTTTCATCGTGTTCTCGACCCTTCTCAGATGTGAACTCTTTCTCCGCAAATTCACGAGCTGCTCTTTTTATTTCCGCCTGTTCCTCTGTGAACTCAAACCTCATTTTTACACCTTCATTTCTTACACACCTTGCCAACTACGCATACTTGAACTTTTTCCTTCAATAATGCTGACATTGATGTTGGGTGGACTTCTTTATTATCGCGGGCGCACTATTGTTTGGTACGTATTTCCCATTCTCGTAATGTTGAAAACAATTCTGCAAGCGCACCAAGACAAGAAAGGGAACAAAATATTTTTGTGACTTCAGAAATCTTTCTTCTTTCACACCAAGAACCCAATACAGCATTTGCAATTTAGCGTTTAGACGTTTTATTTCTAGATGTAGAGTAGCTGAGGTTCTGATAGAGAGCGCTAACGCTTATTTATTTGTAGTGTGAAAGGATTTGTGAGGTATATTCCTTGAATGGTGCTAATGTTGAGTTAAAAGAGGAAGTTTGGAAGAATTTCGGTGGAGAACCACACATATTCCTTGCTACCGCCGAGGCCGGTCAACCCAGAGTGAGGCCTGTGACGCTCATACGTCTCCACGATAAACTCTTTGTCGCTACTGGTTCAAGCGACGCTAAGACGAAGCAGATAAAACAGAATCCTAGAACGGAGTTTTGCTTGTTGCTTGAAAAAAGTGGGAGAAAAGGCACGATAAGGACGGAATGCGAGGCTCAAATAGTCGAGGACAAAGATGTTAAAGCAGATGTCTACAACAACGTATCCTTTGCAAAAGAATTCTGGACAAGCTCAGAGGACCCCAACTATGCTCTTATAGAGTTGCAACCCACTAGCTTTGAATACATGAAACCAGGTAGTGTTCAGAGTGTAAAAATGAAACTTTAAACGCTATCGAAAAGCTTCGTCTTTCTTTTTTTGACGTTTCGCGCGAGCCAAGAACCCGATTTCATAGAGAAAGTCTAAGGAAAAATTAGAAAAAAGGAGTTTGAGACAGTTTTAGCACATTTTTTGGCACAAAAGTCCGTGTTTTTCCATACACTCAAACAGTGCGCGCGTAATTTGAAGTTTCACATCTTGGCTATGTCTGAATTGCTTAGAAATGAAAAAAATAGTGGTGAAAGAGTTCTTATTTTTTGTAAGGGTAGAAGCCTTTTCCAGTTTTTGTTCCGAGCTCGCCTTTTTTAATCATTTCTTCCAAGAGTGGACTTGGCTTGTAGAATTCTCCATACTCGGCTTCGATCTCTCTCAGCTTTGAAACTATAAGATCTATGCCTAGTGTATCAGCGAGTTCCAAGACGCCTATAGGCATGTTAAAGCCTAACTTCAATGTTTTATCTATGTCTTCCGTGGTAGCTATATCATTTCTTATGAGCTCTGCAGCCACGTTGGCCATTGCATAAGTTTGGATCATTGGGTCGAATTTTTCTGCCTTGTCTTTGGATATTTGTGGCATAGCCCATTTCCCTTTCTCTGGGTATGTATAGAATCCCTTTCCAGCCTTCACTCCAATCTCGCCCTTTTCCATCTTCTCTTTTATGAGCGGAGAAACATTGAAGTTTGGTTCTCTTTCTTCCATGAACATCATGACATGGTAAGCTATGTCTAGCCCTGTGAAATCCAACAATGCGAAGGTTCCCATCGGCATTCCAGCCTTGTACATTGCTGCCGCATCAACTTCTTCGATTGTGTACTCTCCCTTGTAAACCATCCATGCGACAAGGTTTGTACCTGATATGGT
Organism: Candidatus Bathyarchaeota archaeon; assembly: GCA_029879735.1. GTDB lineage: Archaea > Thermoproteota > Bathyarchaeia > Bathyarchaeales > Bathycorpusculaceae > JAOUPS01. The sequence continues at coordinate 7,850 of JAOUPS010000063.1, forward strand.
TATTCTATTTGCAATGAAGCCCGGGACATCCTTTTTGCACAATACTGGCTCTTTTCCCAATTTCTTCGCTAGGTCTATAGTCACATTGCGTGTGTCTTCACTTGTTTTTTCGCCCATTACTACCTCAACGAGACGCATGAGTGCTGGCGGATTGAAAAAGTGCATGCCTATCACTTTCTCAGGGCGGTTCGTTGCTGCTGCAATTTCAGTGACTGGAAGCGCGCTTGTGTTTGTTGCCAAGATTGCATGTGCCGGTGCATAGCCGTCAATTTCCTTAAATACTTGCTGTTTTAATTTTAATTTCTCCGGAACCGCTTCAATGATGAAATCAGCTCCTTCCACAGCTTCCTTCAGCGAAACTAATGGCCTTATTCTTTTCAAAGTGTTCTGAGCTTCAGATGGTGATATCTTACCTTTCTCAATGAACTTCCCTATGCTCCATCTAATTTTTTTCATGCCTGCTTCGACAAATTCCTCGCTTATGTCTCTCATAGTCACATCAAAGCCAGCCATTGCCGCAAGTTGTGCTATTCCATGTCCCATGGCACCAGCGCCCATAACTGCAATTTTGTTTATTTCCATATCACATCACCATTTTGTTGAGAGTGAGTAACATCGGGGTTTCTTAAAATATTTTTCATTCTAATTTAGCTGTTGTAACATTGCCAGTTTATAGATAATGCATGGTTTGTGTTCTACATGTAACGTTAGAGTTCCATCTTGTAGGTTCTACTGAGTATGATGTTAAGATATCTATGGTGTCTCTTTTCGTCTTCTGCAAAGTGTTTCAGCAATAGTTTCAGTGCCTCGTCATCCGTCTTTTTTGCTTCTTCTTCGATTTGCTGCATCATTTTTTCTTCAGCATTAACATGCTCTTCTAGTTCTTTTCTCACAGCTCGCTTATCGGCATCGATGTGAATTGTGTAATCCCAAAACGACTTAGGTCCACCTATAACCTTTAGTGCTTCTCCTAAGATTTCAGCGTGCTTTTTCGTATCCAGTTGCATCTCACGTATCATAAGCCTTGCCGCTACGCTGTCAACACGTTGTTCCAACGTGCGAAGCTTTTCCGCAATTTCTTTCTCCAATTTAATTTGCCCTTTTATCAAGTCCGAAAGAGCCTTTTCTTTTTTCATAACTATCATTATCTCCTTTTCAAGAGTGCAAATTTATGTGGCTTCACTAGTAAAAGACTTACTCTCTTTATATCATTTTCTTATTCATTGCGCGCAACAAAGATATACAGATTGTACATATATTTCAGGAACAAATCATCAGAATTTAGCTGGAGATAAGATTATGATAGAAAATGATTTTCTAAGCACTGAAGAAGAAATCAAGCTGAGAGAGGAAGTTAAGGATTTTGTTAAAACCGTAGATCCAGAGCTTCTGAGAAAGATGGATAGAAACGAGATGGACTATCCCTTCGAGTTTCTTCACGGGGCCGCAAAAAGAAAACTCCTGGGGCTTCGTTTCCCAAAAGAGTACGGTGGAAGGGAAATGACATGGACTGCTGAGATGATAGCTGTAGAAGAGATCGGTGTGCTGGGTATGGGTCTGGGATGTAGCTACTCAATGGCCAGCATAGTTGGTGAGGCGATAAACCGTTTCGGCACTGACTGGCAAAAACAAGAATTTCTAACATCAATCATTAAAGGAGAGAAACTTTCTGCAGAAGGCTTAACCGAACCCAGAGGGGGAAGCGACTTCTTTGGAACTACTACAAAAGCTGTGAGGAAAGGGAATAATTGGATGATAAATGGAGAAAAAAGATTCATTGCCGGCGGTAAAGCCGCAGACTTCTACCTAATATATGCAAGGACTAACCCGAAAGCACCAGGGCATAAGGCCTTAACTGCCTTCTTAGTTGAAAAAGACAGGGGTGTAAAGGTTGAAGAGGTCTACAACCTTCTCGGCTTCAGAGGTATGGGGACAGCCAGAATACTTTTCAAAAATGTTGAAGTTTCCGACGAGTATAGAGTAGGAGAAATAAACGGTGGAGCGTCCATATTCAATCGAATGATGGTTCCGGAAAGATTGACCTCAGCTGCAGGAGCCTTAGGAACGGCAAGAACAGCCTTGGAGATCGCAATAAAATATTCGACAAAAAGGAAGGCCTTTGGAATGCCCATACGCAGTTTCCAAGCCCTCAACTTTAAGATAGCTGAGCGTGTCACAAAACTCGACGCCGCAAGAGCCCTCGTCTACACAGCAGCCAGAGCTGCAGATGCCGCAGACAAAGGCGTACCCATCGACCCGCGACGCCTCGTAAGCGAAGCAAAATGCTTCGCAACAGACGTAGGCTGGGAAATTGTCAACACTGCCATGCAAATTATGGGTGGAATAGGATACACTCAGGTCTATCCAATTGAGAGGCTTGTGAGAGACATGAGGTTAGCGCCAATATGGACAGGCAGCAATGAGATAATGAAACTGCTCGTGCAGCATGAAGTCTACAAAATGATGGAATTGCCTTTAAGAGACAGAGATGTGGAAATTGACGCAATGGAATGGTACAAGGAAATTGAAAAAGTCTACGAGTGAATCTTGAACGTTTCATCTATTTTTCGAACCAGTCCTGTGAAGTGACAAGTTCAAATGTACACGGAAAACCGTGGTTCGTACGCATTATCAAATGAAAGTTTAAATAGAGAGCAAAACTCGAGTAATGAAAAGAGGTGCCTAAAATAACGATAAAGACAGGCAAGGAATATGTTGAGAGCCTGCGTAAAAGAAAAATCAAAGTGCATTTGTTTGGGGAGAAAGTGAAAAACCCTGTTGACCATCCGATTATTAGACCATCAATTAATTCTGTTGCTGTGACCTATGACGTTGCTAATGATCCGAAGTATGAAGACCTGGCAACTGCAATTTCACACCTGACAGGAGAGAAGGTCAATCGATTCACTCATATACATCAGAACACTCAAGACTTGGTTAAAAAAGTGAAACTGTTAAGGCTGTTAGGTCAAAAGACGGGTGTCTGTTTCCAGCGATGCGTCGGGATGGATTCCCTCAACGCTCTTTCATGTGTTACGTTTGATATGGATCGAAAGCTTGGAACTGAGTACTACGAAAGGTTCATTGAATACCTGAAATATGTTCAAGGAAATGATTTAATGTGTTGTGGCGCGATGACGGATCCAAAGGGCGATAGGAGTCTAAGACCAAGTGAGCAAGCAGATCCAGACCTTTATCTGAGAATAGTCGAACAAGGGAATGATGGAATTGTTGTAAGGGGTTCAAAAGTCCATCAAACCGGCGCGGTGAACTCCCATGAAGTAATTGTTATGCCAACTCGAGCGATGCGCGAGGAAGATAAAGATTATGCGGTATCCTTCGCGATTCCAAGCGATACTGAAGGGTTAATCTACATTTATGGTAGACAATCTTGTGATTTAAGGAAGCTTGAAGACATAGAGATCGATTTGGGAAACGCAAGATATTGCGGACAGGAGGCTATGATAATTTTCGATGACGTCTTTGTACCGTGGGGAAGGGTGTTCATGGCAGGAGAACACGAGTTTGCATGGCCTCTCGTCAACGCATTTTCAGCGTATCATCGGCAAAGCTATGGTGGATGTAAAGCGGGCGTTGGGGACGTGCTGATTGGTGCAGCGGCAACGATCGCCGAATACAATGGGGTGGCAAGAACATCACACATAAGGGATAAAATAGTTGAGATGAATCATCTGAACGAAACTATATACGCTTGCGGAATATCCTGTTCGGCTGAGGGATGCAAAACACCTTCAGGAACCTATCTAGTAGACATTTTATTGTCAAACATTTGCAAGCACAACGTAACCAGATTTCCCTACGAGATAGCCAGATTATCGGAAGACATCGCGGGCGGTCTAATGGTAACTTTACCATCAGAGAAAGATTTCAAGAATCCGGAAATCGGAAAATACATGAACAAATACTTGAAGGGTGACAAGGCAGTCCCAACGGAGTCAAGACTCCGAATGCTTAGGCTCATAGAGAACATTTCGATGGGGCTGGGAGCCGTTGGATATCAAGTCGAGTCGATGCACGGTGCAGGTTCGCCTCAAGCACAGAGGATCATGATTGAAAGAGAAGTGAACATCGAGTGGAAAAAGAAACTTGCTAAGTTCCTCGCTGGAATTGAAAAAGAATAGAAAAATTTGAGGATATCGCTCTTTAAAGCAAGACGAGGATCCTAATTAGAAAGAAAGATTTCAAGAAATGGTGAATCAGTACCTAAACTCGATGCTTTTCTACACTTCATCTTTAGCGTTGTCGTTTTTTCTCATGCCTTTTAGGGGCATACACGAATGACTGTCGTAATTTAAGCAAGCTATAATGATGCATACGTTTAATAATCTCTAAGACTCCTTGAGAGAATCCGCGACATCATCTTTCTTACATCAACAACGATAACTGCATTCGAACCATCCTTTTTTATCACACAAACCGTATCTACTCTTTTAGCCTTTCAAGTGGTGGCTTATTTCACTATTTTTTAATTAGAAAACTACGGTACTTTCGAGATCTCTTTTCAATTTCGTCCCTCTCTTTCAAAAATCTTGGTCCAGAAGGTAGAATCGCTAAAGAAAAATTCTTTAGCAGAGCCTCCTCGCTCCAGCGATGACTCTTTAGAGTCTCTGAGTCAAAGACGAGTTTGATTCCGCCGTTTGCCCTCTTGACCTCAGCCTTAGCTTGACAAAGTGCACACTCCAGTACCCCGTTTTTCACTGAGAAGAGGTTCTGATGACAAGCAGGGCACACACCTTGTTCCCCAACATAGGTTCTCTTCTCGGCTGATTCGCTAGCTGCTTCGAAGATGTTAAAGCCGACTCTCCTTGCCCTTTTCAGGGCTGACTCATCCAGCAGAATCTCGCCTGGACCCTGAGCATAGAACATCACTTGGTCAATGACCCTCAGGCCACAGGTGAACATGAAAACGTTGAGCATTGGCAAGGCAAACGGTTCCCATCCCTTCACTCCCGAGACGCCTATTATGGCCCCTGGGTTTCCCGAGTGCTGAATAGCTCCATACTGAAATGCGATGTTGCGGTCGGTTATCATTTTTATTACTCCGGCTGGCCCCAAAAAGTATGTTGGAGTTCCAAGTATGACAGCGTCGTTCTCAATCAACTTGTCTCGAAAGGTGCTCCATCCGTCTGAGATGCGGCATTCTTCTTGCTTGAAGGCACACGCCATGCAGCCCTTGCAGGGTTCTATCCTAAGATCTGTAAGCCGCAACATATCGATTTTGGCTCCGAGGCGTTGAGCCTCCATCAGAGCTTCCTTCACCAGAACTTCGGTGTTCCCCAATTTTCGGTAACTGCCAACTAAGCCAAGAATCTTCATGTAACTCAATCCTAGATGCAAATAATGATTGTTCTTGCATTTAATAAATATTCGAAAAATGTTGGATTTACCTAAAAGGCACGTGCAACATTGAACCTTTCCTACTTGAACTAGCGTGCACAGATTATCTTGCAGATAACAACTTTTGTTTCTAACTCAATGAAACAGCTAAGCTAGCGGCTGCAGGAGATGTCTCCAACAACTAAACCAAAAACTTCATGGTTACATTTCGGCCTTGGCTAAGAAGTCTTCAGCGTTTTTCACGGCGATCCTATAGAAACCGTAGGTCAAGATCGCTGCTATGGCCCCACTTATTGCCAATGCAATGTAAAGGTAGAACTGCGGGAGAGGCTCAAGGAGTCCAGTCATTGTACCTATGTAAGGAACGAGTGGGGCAAGGATCACACCGGCCGAGATTAAGCAAATGATAAAGTTGATGATGCCCTCCACTGGCCTAATCATTCTTGGTCTCGGTATTT
>JAOUPS010000100.1 GCA_029879735.1 Candidatus Bathyarchaeota archaeon
CAAGATCATAGACATGATTGATACATCTTATGTGAACGAACAAGGCGTAAAAGAAATTGTTGATAAGGCTCCAGAAATAATGCGGAAAATACGCTATATAGAAGAAAAAGAAGTAGTGCAACGGTTCCTTTACGAGATCGGACACGACACAGGATTAGCAACATACGGCGAAGAGGAAGTCAGAAAGGCTCTTGAAACCGGCGCCGTCAAAACACTGCTGCTTTCCGAAGGATTAGACATAATGCGGGTCGTAGTGAAGTGTAACGCTTGCAGTTTCGAAAAACAACACACCCTGAGAAGTCAAACGCTTACAAATTTCGAGCAGACCCTTCTCGGAAAACCTTGCCCAAAATGCAAAGCCCCAGCCTTAAGCATAGCCGACACAAAAGATGTCATAGAGAATTTCGCTGAACTAGCAGAACAAACAAACACCGAAGTAGAAATGATTTCCGACGAAACAGAAGAAGGGCAGATGCTAAAGAAATCATTCGGCGGAATAGCAGCAATACTACGCTTCAAACTTCAAAATCAGTAGAATTTTGCAGTTTTGCAAATTTTCTTCTTGCCAAGATGCATGTGATAAGAGAAAGCGTCATTAGTAATGCCAGAACAATGTTTGATGGGAACTATCGTTACTTTGTAAGTTGAGTGCGGGTATGTGAAGTATATGTATGTGTTGTCTTCGTCTGTCCAGTTTCTAGATTCTACTGGCTGTCCCTTGACTAGCACGGTGTAGTTGCCTTGCCAAAAGTCTTGAACAATAACATTTGGAACCGTAATTCTGCAGAAGCCTAAGCCAGTTTCGCCTGTGACGTTGAAACTTGTTATTTTCTGTGTTTTATTTAGTTGGAAGTCAGAAACAGTGGAGTTACTGATTATGCTGAGATCACAGTTTACTTCGTTCCAAGAGCCGGCATCAAACACGCTAATCGGAGCCATGAGTGGATAACCATCCAAAACTTCATAGTCATGAAGTGGAAAAGCTAGAAACTCCTCATCACCTATTCCGTCGCTTCCTGTTTCATTTTGGTATAGCCCGCTATGAAAGTCTGTGCCATTGTAGTTACTCCAATAATTTCCGCCAGCAGGGTAACCATTATCCCAGTAATTGCCTCTCCTCCAACCTATCGCTTGATAATAACCCGTGCTGTTAATGAAGTTATTGCTAAAAATGAGGTTTCTGTAACCCATAATCCCCCTAATCTCGTCACGCATAGATATGCTATAGTAACTATTTACCACAGTGTTACCATAAACGACGTTGTAATCGCCTCCTACAATAATGCCGCCTATTTCTAACTGTGTTAGCTCTCTCGAATACTCCCATGGCCACTCTGGATAATAGAAAATATACAGGTCTGGTGGTGGAGAAGGAGAAATTACATTCATGTCACTTGCTACTACTACATTTCTTGAAATTTTGCTATTGCTTGTTCCAGTGAGGCAAATTCCGAGCGGGTTTCTGTATAAGGTGCTGTTTGATATTGTGCTATTATCGCTTCTTATGCGTATACCCACACCATTATCAACAAGTATGTTTCTCTTAATAGTTGTGTTGAAAGAATAGAAACGGTGATAAATTGATGTATCGTAGTCAAACCAACCATAGTCACCAACGTCAATACCATAAATAGAGTTGACTATTGAATTATTCGCGATTACCGTATTATTTGACGCTAACAGGAATATGTTTCGAACGTTGTTCGACAAATTGAGGTCTTCAATCAGGATGTTTGTTGAATTTATCAGCATCACATACCCAGAGTTTGTCGGAACCTGCCTGTCATGCTGGTTTATCCAATAGATTATTGGCTTTCCATCCAGATTGTTTGAAGTGTCAATATCATTCATTAGGTATGACGCATCCTTAAGGTGTCGCGCTATGTCTGGGGATACGCCGAAGTTCATTTGACCGCCGTTGATGCTGTTGTTTCTCATGGTTGTAAACCTTGAATAGTCACTTAGGTAGACGCCGTTCAAGTTATCTTCGAGTGTGTTTCCAATGATCGTGTTGTTGCTGCTGTAAATCCAAACATGTGTGCCATATACATTGTCAGCGATATTATTGTTAATTATGGACACGTTGTTGGCAAAAAGAAGCAGTATGCCTTGAAGGTTGTTTGATAGATCACACCCGTTGATTGTAATGTTTGTGCAGTTGTCCAGCCAAATGTACCCTGCGTCTGATGGAACTTGCTCGTTGCTTCGATTAACCATGTAATAAATAGGCTTTCCGTTAACGATGTTTGAAGGGTCTACATCATTAACTATCCCCGGCTTGGATGATGTACCATACAGAAAGTTTCTTGTTTCTCCTCGCAAGATAAGTCCAAAGTTATACTCGTTGTCGGTCATGTTATTGTTCCTAAGAGTGTTATCGTTGGAATTGCCGTAAAAGTCGATGCCATGTCCATTGTTTAGGACCGTATTGTTACTTATGGTGTTGTTTCCGGCATGGTAAAGATGAATTCCAAAAAGAATATTGTTCGCTACCACATTGTTAGTTACAATGTTGCCTCCGCAACGCTCAAGATGTATGCCCCCATAGTTATTGTTCACTATGTAATTGTCATTTAAAACAAAGCCAACATACATTGGCATAATACTAAAACCGGGCCGTACCCAGACGCCATAATCCCCATTTCGTATCGTAAAACCAGTCACACTAGCGCGTGTATTCAGTTGGACAACCTTTCCTGTTTCACCCCCGTCTATAATGGTGTTATCTTTGTTTTCTCCGATTAATGTTAAATTCTTGTTAACATAAACATGCTCATAGTAGATTCCTGCATCCACAAATATAATGTGTCCATCCTCGGTTTCATTCGCATCTATAGCGCTCTGTATTGTCGGATAATCTATACTGGTGTTAATGTTGTGAACTGGGTAGCCATTCTTGACCAGCACGATGGGTTGATGTGAGTGGACTGAAAAGTTGGATACTGAATCGGATTTTACCAACGGATAAGCGAAAATGATAATTAACAATGCTAAAAGCAGCGAAGTCCTATCTATCCTCATTTTGACACCAAAATAATCATTACCTGCATTACACTTAAGAATGTCTACGATCTTTCCTATGGAAAAATTGCTTCTCAACAGCAAGACTGCACGCCGAGAAGTTGTTGAACATCTTTTATCTCAGCACCCCTTATCAATAATCTCTTTTGTTTAGAAGTGAAACCGGAAACAATCTTCACTTCTTTATGGAAAAGCTTTGAAAGCTTCTTGACAAGTTCCTTGTTCACTTTTCCTTTAACCGGTTCTTCCTTACAAAAAACCGCAATTTCGTCGCCATCAGCCACTATTTTGAAATCTTTCGACCTTGGCTTAACATACACTTCTAAGATTACACCTTGCTTTGTTTCCTGAACTTTCATAGACTTTCACGAGAAACAGTTTGTATGATGTTACTTTATAAGCTGAATCTTAATCGTTGCTGATTTACTTCTAAGCTTTGATATGAATAGCGCGCGCGGTCTCACTTCTCAACGTAAGTCTTAAGTGCAGTCTATAAGAGAAATCCATAACAAGAAAAGAATCGTGGTCTTTATGAGATCAATAATTAGAAAAATTGTTAAGGATGAGCTCTCTGGCGATAATGCCAAACTCTACGTTCAGCAGATTTCTAATTTTCATAGGATTCAGGCTTCCACAATGTTTCATGAGGCTGCAGAATACGTGAGAGATACAATGCTGAAAATTGGAATTGAAGATGCGAAAATCGAGCAGTTCATATCAGATGGCTCAAAGAAATACTGGACTTATACTTCGCCAATTGGGTGGGAAGTGAAAAGCGCAGAACTAAGATTAGTCGAGCCCGAGGAGAAGCTGATCTGTAGGTACGCAGACATCCCCACATGTTTACACACCCATAGCAAAGCAACCCCTCCAGAAGGCGTGACAGCCGAACTGGTTGATGTTGGAGCTGGACTTAAAGGAAAAGACTACAAAGGCAAAGATGTCAAAAGAAAGTTTGTGTTGGCTACTGGTAGAGCGAAAATTGTCCATGAACAGGCGGTGTACAAGCGAGGTGCAGCCGGTGTCATCACGGACACGCTCACCTACGAAATTAAGAACATTCGAGAAAGCGTTGATTTACCCGATGCCCACGCATACCAGGCAATTTGGCCCACAAAAGAGGATTTGGACAAGGTAACTTTCGGTTTCTCTGTAAGCAAGAGGCAGGGCAACCATCTCCGAGACTTGCTGAAAAAAGAGAAACCTGTAAGGCTGAAAGCCAAGGTCAATGCGAGACTGTTTTCCAGCAATCTAGATGTGGTATTGGCAACAATTCCAGGTTCTTCCAAGCCTAGTGAAGAAGTGTTTCTAATAGCTCACCTTTGCCATCCAAAACCGAGTGCGAACGACAACGCCTCAGGCAGCGGATTACTACTGGAAGTCGCTAGAACCATCCACACTTTGATTGATTCGGGTAAGATTGCGCGACCCGCAAGGACGATTAGGTTCATTTGGGTACCAGAAACCTATGGAACAATAGCCTTCCTACACAATCACCCACAATTGCCGGAAAAACTGGTGGCAGGGATCAACCTAGATATGGTCGGACAGAACCAAACAATATGCAAATCAACTCTTACACTGGACAGAACGCCAGATTCTCTTCCGTCATACCTGAACGATTTCATGATAAATCTGCTTGAAGAATCGGAAAAAGAGTTTGACTCGTCTACCATGTTTGGATCGTCGTCAACCTTCAGGTACAGAGTGAACGTATACACTGGTGGAAGCGACCATGCTGAGTTTGTAGATTCAACAATCAGAGTTCCATGTGTTATGTTGCTTCAATGGCCTGATCTCTTCTACCACAGCAGTATGGATGCCGTTGATAAGGTCTCTTCTAACAGTCTAAAACGTGTGGGATGGATTGGAACTGTTGCTGCATTAACTATTGCAGATGCCGACGTAGATGAGGCCGTTTACCTGTCCAATCAGACAAGTTCTAGGGGAATAGCGAGAATAAAAGAAGCTGGAAGAAACGCCATTGAAGAACTGTACCGCATAAAGGAAGATCCAAAACTGAAAGAAAAACCGGACGAACTGGCGAAGTCCCTTGCAAAAGGAGGGTTCTACTATCGGGACAAAATAGAACACATAATGCAGCGCGAAAAACAAGCAGTGATTTCCGTGAATAGACTGGCCTTAAACAGTGACTTACACAACTTCTTACGCAAGTTCACTGAAGACATTTCTAAAACCGGAAAAAGGGAGATCGCGATAATTAATGAAGTCATTTCTTATATAGCAGAAGCGATGGGAGTGTCTGTTCCTGACCGAATAGAAGAGACAAAGGCGGAGGAGAAATCTAGAAAGATGGTTCCTAAAAGGTTGTTCAAGGAATCTCTGTCACAGGAAACTTTCAGAAAGGCTTTAACCGAGAAAGGATACGAGTGGTACGAAGAGAAACTCAAAAAGGACCCGGCTTTCCGAACGAAAATGGCAGAGGCACTAAATTTTATGGATGGAAAGAGAACCCTCTACGAAATTGTTAGAGCCGTTTCTGCAGAATACACGGAGACCAAAGCAGAGGATTTACTAAAGTTTATGCGAGATCTAGAAAAAATGAAGCTAATCTCCCTCGAACAATAACAAGAAACAGCATTTTGAGTGGACCGGGGAGCTTTAGATCCTCGTTTAAACCCTCGCCTTCATAGCTGATACTGGCTGAAGTTATATCGATATTGGCTGAGCTTCATAGAATCCTTCTATCTAACTTCTAACGTATTTCATGAGGATAGTTAACAAATAGAACTCATCTTGCTTTCCCATTTTCTGTTTTTTCTGGCCGACTTGATTGCATCTCTTGTGTGATAATATGTTCTTGTTTGCAGTATGATTTCTGTTCAATGCTTTGTCTAACCCATGTTCAAATCCCGAATAAGGAATTGCAGTGGCTTATTTTTCGAAAAAAGCCCATTCTTACTGTATAATTCGCGCGCAACCTAAATTTTCTATATTTTTGAGAAAATCGTTCGATATGAGGTTAATTCCCAATAATATCGTACACCCTTCAACGCAGCCCAGCAATTAAATGCAGCATGTGCGTGTACTTGCATGCGTGAGATTATGGGTGCTGTTGAATTTTGCCAACCGGAGCTAGATACAATGCTATCTCATCGTTTCCATCAACACCGATGAAATTATCCAACAAGTCCTGGTTGTAAGCTATTATTGAACATGTGCCAGCTCCTATGGATTCACAGGCAAGGTATAGGTTCTGACATATGTGCCCAACACTAATCAAAATGTCCTTAAGCGAGTCTTCTCCATAGCGGTATTCTGTCCTAGATGGTCTTACACTCCAAATGAAAACCACTGCACTTTTGCCGATGAAGTTCTGATCATTGCAGGCTTCATTGATTTTTGCAGGTAGATCAACATCATTAGACGATAACTTAAGCAGCTTGTGCTCTAAAGCTAAATATCGATACAAGCCAGGTCTCACACTGTTCACCGAGTTGATGAGCAAATAGGTTTCAAAAGGATGCATTGCGCCACCAGAGGGGACAGTGCGTAGAGTGATTAACCCCTGTCGTATAAGTTTCTGGACGCCTTGGGTTGCCCACAGCAGAAACGATAGTTCTTCGAGGGTGAGTGGTTTCTTTTTGAATTTGCGGCGGCTTCTTCGGTTTCTGATAGCGTCTATCAGAGGGATCGTGCCAATGCTAAACTGTTCTGGAGAAATAAGGTCAATGAGATTTGCATTTTCTGGATACGGCTTCTGAATTGGAGGGAGAGGTAACCCTTTCATCTGAGCAGTTTCCATTTCAGTCATGCCAGGAAATGCTTGGTTTTTCAAGTATTTTCTGTAACTCGCCACCATTTACATCACCTTACGCGTGTGATTAAGTAGGAATCGTCTTTAGCGATGTAATATATTATGCTTTCTTCTTGCCCTTTGGGGGAAGGTCGGATGAAAGATCTACTTACCTCGTGGAGATATCATCCAATCTCCCTCTTTTTTTCAGAGGCAAAACAG